>CAZMGX010000317.1:0-6184 GCA_964565915.1 uncultured Gemmatimonas sp. | reverse complement strand
GGCGATGTCGTTGGCCACGAACAAGGCCGTGGGCGGTTCACCGCTGGAGAAGAGCGCCGCAACACCCAGTCGCCCCCCTTCGTCGCTGTACGCACCGGGAACGACGCGGGCGAACGACGCCAGGCCACAGCGCTCCATCGCCCGCAGGTATCCCTTGCTGCGCTCCGCCGCACCGGCGCCACCACCGCCGTCAATGTGCGCAATGCGTTCGTGGCCCAATCCCGCGAGATGCTCCACGACCAGCCGTGCGCCATGATGATCATCGTTGGACACACTGTCGATGCTCGTCATGCGCGATCGGCGGGCGACCATGACGACCGGCACTTCGGCCGCCGCGGAACCGATCGTGTGTACATCGAGCATCGGTGAGGCGAGGATGAGTCCGTCCACGCGAAGTTCAAGCAACGTGTCCAAGGCTCGCCGCTCCGCGAGCGCCCGCCGGTCGACCAGGCTCATGATGGTCGAATAACCGTGGACGCCGGCCTCCGCCTGTACGCCGTCGATGACTTCGGCGAAGAATGGATTGTGCAGGTCGGAGAGGACTACTCCGATGACCTGAGATCGCTGTTGGACCAGACTCCGCGCCACGGCATTGGGACGATATCCCAGCTCGGCCGCCACCTTGAGCACCAGTTGGCGCTTTTCGGCGCTGACGCTGCTGGCCCCGCGCATCACGAGTGATACCAACGACTTCGAGACGCCCGCGGCGGCGGCGACATCGATGATCGTTGGGCGATTCGCTGAGGGAGGCAACACGACGCGAGGAAAAGGTCTGGGGACGAACGGCCACCGCCGTAGATCAACTATACAACGGCCGGGCGGGTGGAGAACGGGCACCGTTCAGGCGAGCTGAGCCATTCTCAGCCGTTGACACGGTACGAACGGTATCACATGTTGCCTGCCGATGGAACGTTCCAACGGCGGCCGTCACCCCAGACGGCACCCTCCGCGGACGACGTCCACCACCTCCCTCCCCTCGCTTCGTTCGCTCTCCCGGACGCAGCCCGCCCCGTCTCACCACGGCCCACCTCCGGACATCCGCCGCACCAGCGCCGACGATGCCCGCTCGCCCGTCCCCCATGTCGCAGTGGCCGTACCAGGATCCGACCCGCTCACCCGAGGAGCGCACCAGGGATCTGCTCGCGCGTATGACGCTCGAGGAGAAGACCGCGCAGATGGTGTGCGTCTGGCAAGACAAAGCGACCACCCTGCTCGACCAGAACGGGGACTTCGACGGGCACGTGGCCCGGAAGGCCTTCGGACACGGCAACGGGCTCGGACAGGTCGGACGGCCCAGTGACGCCGGCAGTACGCCGACCACGCCAGCGGACGGCAAAGGCCCCAAGGCGCAGGCGGTGCTCACCAATGACATCCAGCGCTTCTTCGTCACGGAAAGCCGACTCGGCATCCCCGTCGTCTTCCACGAGGAATGCCTGCATGGACAGGCCGCCGTCGGCGCCACGAGCTTCCCCCAGCCCATCGGTCTCGCGGCCACGTTCAATCCGGCGCTCGTCGAGTCGCTGTACACGATGACGGCATTGGAAGCGCGGCTGCGCGGCACCCATCAGGCACTCACTCCCGTCGTCGACATCGCGCGTGATCCGCGGTGGGGGCGCGTGGAAGAGACCTTCGGCGAAGATCCGTATCTGGTCTCACGCATGGGAGTGGCCGCCGTTCGTGGATTCCAGGGCGATGCCACGTTCGGCGATCGCACCCGCGTGATGGCCACCTTGAAACACTTCGTGGCGCACGGACAGCCCGAGGGCGGCCAGAACTGCGCCCCGACAAACGTCTCGCTGCGTGAACTGCGCGAAGTGTTTCTCCCGCCGTTTCAGGCCACCATCCGCGAAGCCGGCGCCATCAGCATCATGGCGTCGTACAATGAAGTGGACGCAGTCCCCTCGCATGCCAATCGCTGGTTGTTGCAGGACGTCCTGCGCGATGAATGGGGATTCCGCGGCTTCGTCGTGTCCGACTACTACGCGATCTGGGAACTGCATCATCGGCCGGACACACACGGGCACTTTGTCGCAGCCGACAAGCGCGAGGCCTGCGCCCTGGCCGTTCGCGCCGGCGTGAACATCGAGTTCCCCGAGCCCGACTGCTATCGGCACCTCGAAGAGTTGGTGCGCGACGGCACCCTGCGCGAGGCGCAACTTGATGCACTCGTCGCACCGATGTTGCACTGGAAGTTCGCCATGGGACTGTTCGACGACCCGTACGTCGATCCCGATGCAGCCGAGCGCGTGGTCGGATCGGTGGAACACCGGTTGCTGGCCCGACAAGCGGCGCGCGAAACGATCACGCTGCTCAAGAACGATCATGGTGTCCTGCCACTCGACCTCACGTCGCTGCGGACCGTGGCCGTCGTCGGTCCGCATGCGGCGACCGCGCTTCTCGGTGGATATAGCGGGATACCGACGCAGCCGGTCAGCATTCTCAAGGGCATCACGCAGTACGTCGGTGACCGCGCTCGGGTGGTGCATGCCACCGGATGCCAAATCACTGTTGGCGGCTCGTGGCAGCAAGACGCGGTGGTGCTGAGTGATCCGGCTGATGATCATCGGCTGATCGCGGAGGCCGTGCAGCTCGTGCAGAGCGCCGACGTCATCGTACTGGCGATTGGCGAGAACGAACAGACGTCGCGCGAGGCGTGGTCTCGTGTGCACATGGGTGACCGCACCTCGTTGGAGCTGATTGGCCAGCAGAACGCGCTCGTGCGCGCGATGCTGGAGACGGGCAAGCCGGTGGTGACGCTGCTTGTTAACGGACGACCGGTCGCCGCGGATGCCGTGATCGACGCACTGCCCACCGTGCTCGAATGCTGGTGGCTTGGTCAGGAGGGCGGACACGCCGTGGCCGAGGTGCTGTTCGGTGACGTGAACCCGGGGGGCAAGCTGCCGATCTCGATCCCACGATCCGTTGGACACCTGCCCGCCTTCTACAATCACAAGCCTTCTGCACGACGCGGCTATCTGCATGACGAGGCCACGGCGCGTTTCCCCTTCGGCTTCGGTCTGAGCTACACCACGTTCGAGCTTGGCGAGGCAACCGTGCGCGACGCCGAGATCGCGACGACGGGCGCGACGACGGTATCCGTGCGCGTGACGAATACGGGAGCTCGCGCCGGCAGCGAGGTGGTGCAGCTGTACATCCGCGATGACGTCAGCTCCGTGACGCGCCCGGTGAAGGAGCTCAAAGGCTTCCGCAAGGTATTCCTCGAACCGGGCGAGTCGACGCTTGTCACGCTCGACATCACTCCGGACGCCCTCGCGTTCTATGACGACCGCATGGTGTACGGCGTCGAGCCGGGCACCTTCACGGTCATGATCGGCACCTCGTCTCGCGACGAAGACTTGCAGCGGTTGTCGCTGCGCGTCACTCCCCCGCACCCGGACCTGTGATGAGTCACGAGACTGAAACCCTGTCGGTACGGGAGAAGGTGGGCTACGGCATCGGCGATGCCGCGGCCAACTTCATCTTCCAGACGATGGTGATCTTTCAGCTGGCGTTCTACACCGACACCTTCGGGATCACCGCGGCGGCCGCGGGCACGCTGTTCCTGGTGGTTCGGGTGTTCGACGCCGCATTCGATCCCTTCATGGGTGTCATCGCGGATCGGACGAAGACCCGCTGGGGCAAGTTCCGCCCATGGATCCTGTGGACGGCGGTGCCTTTCGGCATCATGGGCTACCTGACCTTCACGACGCCCGACCTGTCGCCCTCCGGGAAGCTGGCCTACGCGTACATCACCTACATCGTGCTGATGATGGTGTACTCGGCCAACAACCTGCCGTACAGCGCGCTGAGCGGCGTGATGACCGGTAACATCGGCGAGCGCACGAGTCTGTCGTCGTATCGCTTCGTGTGTGCCATGCTCGCGCAGCTGGTCATTCAGGGCGCGGCGCTGCCCATGGTGCACTACTTCGGCCAGGGCGACAACGCGAAGGGCTATCAGGTGACCATCGGCCTCTTCTCGGTGCTGGCCGTGGTGTTCTTCTTCATCACATTCGCGACCACGAAAGAGCGCATCCTGCCGCCGCCGAACCAGAAGTCCTCGGTGTCGCAGGACTTCGCGGACCTGCTTCGCAACGGGCCGTGGATCAGCATGTTCATGCTGACGCTGGTGCTGTTCGTGACGCTGGCGCTGCGTGGTGGTGTGATGTTGTACTACTTCAAGTACTTCGTCGGGCGCGAAGATCTCTTCAGCCTCTTCAATGTACTGGGAACGGGCACCACGATTGTCGGGGTGCTGCTGTCCAAGCCACTCGCCCTTCGCTTCGGCAAGCGCAACCTGTTCATCGCCGGCCTCGCCGGCACGGTGCTGTTCACCGCAGCGTTCGCCTGGCTGCCGCCCACGTCGATCCCGCTGATTGTCGGTACGGAGATGCTGCGCCAGTTCGCCTACGGGTTCACGATCCCGCTGCTGTGGGCGATGATGGCGGATGTGGCCGACTTCTCGGAGTGGCGCACCGGGCGCCGCGCCACCGGGGTGGTGTTCTCGGCCATCGTGTTCAGTCTCAAGGCCGGCCTCGGTGTGGGCGGCGCGATTGGCGGCTATGTGCTGTCGGTGTACGGCTACGTACCGAACGCAGACCAGACGGCGCGCGCACTGGATGGCATTCGGCTGAGCACGAGCCTGTTTCCCGCCGCCGGCTTCGCACTATGCATCGTCTGCCTGTACTACTACCGCATCGACCGTGGTCTCGAAGTGCAGATCACGGAAGAGTTGACGACGCGTCGTCGCGCGTTTGCGGCACCGGCTGGTTCGGCAACCACGGCGGCCTGATGCCTTCTCATCGCGTCTTTCTGTCGCTGGTCGCTGTTGGTGTCCTCGCCGCGTGCGGCCGGCCCCGCGCGACACCGCAAGCCGTCCCTCAGCCCGCGATTGCCGTCGCGCCCGCTGTGCTGTCAGTGCCCAGTCTGGCTTCGGCGTTCCAGTCGCACTTTGCGGTCGGCGCCGCGATCAATGCGTCACAGATCAGCGGTCGGGATACGATCGGCATGGCATTGGTGGCGTCGCAGTACAACACCATCTCCCCGGAGAACGTGCTGAAGTGGGAGGAGGTGCATCCTCGGAAGGACGGCTACGATTTTGCATTGGCCGACGGCTTCGTGGCGTTCGGTGAGCGTCACAAGATGCGGATCATCGGCCATACGTTGGTGTGGCACAATCAGACGCCCGCGTGGGTCTTTCGGGATGACGCTGGACAGCCGATGTCCCGCGATTCGCTGGTCGCACGCCTCCGCAACCACATCTACACCGTCGTCGGTCGCTACAAGGGTCGCATCCACGGATGGGATGTCGTCAACGAAGCGCTGGAGGAAGACGGGACGCTGCGCAAGACCCAATGGCTGCGGCTGATCGGTGACGACTACATCGAGTTGGCATTCCGGTTTGCGCAGGAAGCCGATCCCCAGGCCGAGTTGTACTACAACGACTACTCTCTGGAGAATCCGGCCAAGCGCGCGGGGGCCGTTCGGTTGTTGCGAGGTCTTCTCGAGCGCGGGGTCAAGGTGACGGCCGTCGGCATGCAAGGGCACTTCAAGATGGACTGGCCGACGGTGGAGATGGAGGACTCAACCATCACCGCGTTCGCCTCGCTTGGTCTCAAGGTGCACATGACCGAAGTGGACATCGACGTGCTGCCGCCCGTTGTGTCATCGGTGGGCGCGGAGGTGACGAATCGCGGTGTAGCCAACGCGACCAACAATCCGTTCGCGGCCGGTCTTCCCGAAGAGCAGCAGCGTGCGCTCGCCAAGCGCTACGCCGAGCTGTTCGCCGTGTTCATGAAGCACGAGAAGTCGATTGATCGGGTGACGTTCTGGGGTGTGGCGGACGGGGATTCCTGGCTCAACAACTGGCCAGCCCGCGGCCGCACGGCGTATCCCCTGCTGTTCGATCGTTCGCACAAACCCAAGATGGCTTTTGATGCCGTGCTGTCGACGGTGTTGCCGAAGGTGCCGTGAGCTGGCGCGCGCGCCGGTTTCGTCCTGGTGGCGGGCTTGGCATGTGCGCGCCGCGGCCAGGCGCCGGCCGCGGATGGCTCATCGTCGGCGGCAGATCCGGCGGTTGCGGCGTCGCCTGAGCAGAACACAGCATCCAAAGACCGCAATCGACTGACACAGGCGGATCTGCTGCGGGCGCGTGCCCCCACGCTGTACGACGCGATCCAGCAGCAAC
>CAZMGX010000316.1:3103-6193 GCA_964565915.1 uncultured Gemmatimonas sp. | reverse complement strand
CGCGAACGGCTTGCTGCGCACCGCCATCCGCTGCGAAGATCCGGTGATCTTCCTCGAGCACAAGCACCTGTACCGGCAGACGTACAACAAGGGTCGCTATCCGGGCCCGAACTTCATGATTCCGTTCGGCAAGGCGCGAACGGTGCGTGAAGGCACCGACATCACCGTGGTGACGTACGGCGCAACCGTGCAGCGAGCCCTCGTGGCCGCCAATCAGATCGCGGAAGAAGGCGGACCGAACGTCGAGGTGATCGACCTGCGCACGTTGTCGCCGTGGGATCAGGAGGCTGTCTATACCAGCGCGAAGAAGACGGGCCGTGTGATCGTGGCCTACGAGGATTCACTCTCGTGGGGCTACGGTGCCGAGATCGCGGCGCGCGTGGCTGACGACTGCTTTGCGTGGCTGGACGCGCCGGTGCGTCGTATCGGCAGTGCCGACACGTTCGTCGGGTACGCGCCGCAACTGGAAGACGCGATCCTGCCGCAGGTCGACACGTTCCGTCGTGCATACCTCGACTTGGCCAGTTATTGACTTGATCGCGGTTGGTGGTCCACCGTGAGGTGAGGTGGCATGCATCGGTCCACGAACGTCACAGTGTCTTGCGCGCTGATCCTCGCGGTGCTTCTTGCTCCGCGTGGGGTCAGCGCGCAAGTCGTTCGCGGCACCGTCGTCGATGCGACCCAGCGCGGCATTGGTGGAGCGGTCGTGGCGTTGATCGACTCGAGCGAGGCGGTCGTGGCGCGTGCGTTGACCGATGACGACGGCAGCTATCGCATCACGGCGCCGCGGTCGGGCACGTATCGCTTGCGTACGCTCCGCGTAGGCTATCAACCGCACACGTCGCCGCCGCGTGTGCTGGCAGCCGGCGCCGTTGAGGTCGTGCCACTCGTCGTCGACGGGGTGCGTGTTTCACTGGCGACCATGCGGGTGGTGGATCGGTCGGTGTGCGGACGAGGCGCGTCGACGGGTGAGGCCGATGTGTTCAGTGCGTGGGAACAAGCCATGACGTCCATTGCTGAAGCGTCACTCACGGCAAGCGCACGTGGGTTGACGGCGACGACGTTTCAGGTCGAACGCCGCTTCGACGCCACCGGTCGGCGGCTCCGCGCGCAGTCGCTGGTCGCACGAACGGAGAACGTGACGCAGCCGTGGCGCTCGCGTTCGGCCGACCAGCTGCGCCGAGTGGGATACGTCGAGCTGGAGTCCAATGAATGGCTCACGTACCACGCGCCGGGTCTCGACGTGCTGATGTCGCCCCCCTTTCTCGAAGATCACTGTCTGCGCATCGTGGCTGCTCAGGACACGAGCGAGGTGGGCGTGCGATTCGAGCCCATTCCGCAGCGCTGGC
The DNA here is from genome assembly GCA_964565915.1 of uncultured Gemmatimonas sp. GTDB lineage: Bacteria > Gemmatimonadota > Gemmatimonadetes > Gemmatimonadales > Gemmatimonadaceae > Gemmatimonas. The sequence goes on along the minus strand of CAZMGX010000316.1, from coordinate 4,844 downwards.
GTCGATCCGAGATCCGTGGCACCCTCTGGCTCAGTCGCAACAGCGCCGTCTTGCGCCGCCTGGAGTTCGAGTACGTTGGTGGCGCCGCACCCGCGAATGGCACCGCGGGAGGGTCCATGCGTTTCGGACAGTTGCAGAATGGCGGCGCGGTGATCGCCTCGTGGGAGATCCGCATGCCGGAGATGCTGAAGGACACCCCCCGATCCCCCGCGCGCCTCGATGCGATCGTGACGGCCGGCGGTGAGCTGGTGGTCCTGCGACGCGGCACGGACACGCTGTTCCGTCAACCCACGGTCAACCTGAGCGGCACCGTGCTCGACTCGGTCTCCGGCCGCGGGATCGTTGCCGCAACCGTCGCCGTCGTTGGCACGACGCGCAGTGCCCTGTCGAATGCCAATGGCGAGTTCACCATTCGCGACCTCTTGCCGGGCGAATACCTGCTGAACGTCCGTACACCAGCGCTCGACTCGATGCGCACGTCGTCGCAATCCACGGCCACCATCGTTGGCGGAATGGCGCCGCTCCGTCTCAGGATTCCGACGCCTGGCCAAGTCGCGCGCGCAATGTGCGGCACGGCATTGAGCGGTAACGCCGGCCGAATGAAGGGGGGCATTCTGGGCACGGTCCACGTGGTCAGCGCGACTACCCGTGATACGACAGCGGTCGACGGCATTTCCGGGGCGGACACGCTTCTTCGGCGCGCGTCATCATCGGCCGCAGGGATTCGCGTGGTCGCGGATTGGACCGAGACCGTCTTCCGCACGCAGGCGCTCGATCAACTGCAGCGACGTATGGAGACGCGCACGGATTCGACTGGCGCCTTTCGCCTGTGCGGCGTGCCGACCGAGCAACGACTCACGGTGCGTGCGATGCCCGACCGCGGTCGATCGGAGGCGGTGAGCGCCGCCCTGTCCCCGGACGAGCGGTTCGCGACCGTCGCGCTGACCGTGGATCGAGACCAGCAGGGTACTGCCGCACTGCGCGGCACCGTCGTGACCGTGGACAGCACGCAGGCATCGCGCCCGGTCGCGGACGCCGAGGTTTCGATTCCGGCATTGGCGCGTGTCACCCGCAGCAACGCGCGCGGAGAATACCGACTGGACGACATCCCCACCGGCGAACACGAAGTGCAGGTACGTCGTGTGGGCTACGGTGCCATCGTTGCATCGCTCGCCTTTGTCGCGAACAGCGACAACGAGCGGCGAATGGTACTGCGTCCGCTCACGGTGCTGGATTCGATCGAGGTGCTCGCCGACGCGATTCCGTTGCGCCTCCGCGAATTCGAGGAGCACCGTCGACTGGGACTCGGACACTTCTTCGTGCGCGCCGATTTCGACAAGAATGTCGGACGTCGCATGGGCGACATGCTGGCGACCGTGCCGGCCTTGGGACTTGCCCGTGGCGGCACCAGTGTCTGGCCGATGACGACACGCCTGGTACCGCCCAACTCAGGCGCCGTGTACCAGCCAACCGAGGCCGAACGATTCCGCGGTATGGTCGCGGGCTGTTACGCCCATGTGTACGTCAACGGACAGCTGATGAATCCGGGCGTACCCACGGAACCGTTCGATCTCAATACCCTCGCGCCGAACCAGATCGAGGCGCTGGAATGGTATGCCGGCGCCGCACAGACACCCACGCGATACTCCAAACTCAACGGCAATTGTGGCGTGGTCGTTGTGCATCTGCGGTGAGCACCTTGCGGTGAGCACCTTGCGGTGAGCACCTTGCGGTGAGCACC
>CAZMGX010000316.1:0-3003 GCA_964565915.1 uncultured Gemmatimonas sp. | reverse complement strand
TGCGGTGAGCACCTTGCGGTGAGCACCTTGCGGTGAGCACCTTGCGGTGAGCACCCCGCAGTCCGCGCCGTGCCGCGTGTCCTGCGTGCCGAACAGACCAGACGGCGCCCCCTAGTTCGACCCGCCGCCCTTCGCCATCGCGCTGAGGTCGGTGACCTTGTAGTTCGACGGAATCTTGAACATCGCGGCGTCGATCGCACCCTTCTTGAGATCGGTGACTTCCATCGTCACCATATCCGTCGTCGCCTTGCCCTTCTCGTCGGTCTGTGTCGACCACGTCGTGCTCTTGAGCGCCAGGCCATTGCGGCCATACTCGCGATCGTACTTCGCAAACTCGGCCGCGAGCTCCGGGCTGGTCGTCTTGAGGCCGCTCGTGAATGCCTTGCCCCAGGCCGCGAGTGCCGCCTCGTCGACGTCGACGTTGATGCCCTGCGCGATCCACTGATCGCTGGAATCCGAGTTGGAGTACTTCATCGTCTTGATGACGATCTTCATCTCGGTGTCGCTGCTGTTGTATACGCGCACGTGGCGCGTCTTGTAGCCCAGGATCTCCTCACCGGCGCCCAGGTGCTTGTACGAGAACTTGGCATTCTTGATGGTGAGTTTGAGCATCGGATTGTTCATCATGGCGCCGAACGTGCTGCCCAGCATGCTGGGCTCCATGATCATCACCTGCTTGTCCTTGTCGTTCACGACGGCGAACTGGGCCGGGGACGAGGTGACCAGGATGTAGGCGCCTTTCTGCCCCATCGGTCCTTGCCCGCTGATGTAGTCGACGCGGGCGTTGCCGTCCTGCAGGCGCACGGTGGCCAGCATGTCTCGGGCTTCCTTCGCGCGCTTGTCGGTGGACGACGACGTGACCTTGTAGGTGAACGTGATGCCACCGGCGGCCGGGGCCGTTGGTGCGGGAGCAACCGGCGTGCGGGCGGCGGCGAGGGTCGCCATCGTTCCGCCCAGCACGAGGGACACGGCCAGAATGCGCACCGACGTGCGGCGTCGCGGGGTCGGCAGAGACATGAAAACCTCTCGATCAGGGGAAGCGCCACGGGCACCCAAGCAGTGCTCGCGCATCACGTGATGAAAAGTTATGTGGTCCGGGGACACGGGCAAGCTGAAGACACGCGGCCGTTCGTGATTCGTGACGCAACGGGCCAGCCTGGCACAGGCTTCCCGGCGTCCCTCAGTCGTTGAGGGGGACGGAGACAGCGGCCCGCGCGGATGATCCGTCGCCACGAACCGCCGGAATGGTGGCTGCTATGAGGCGCACAGGATCGCTGGTGAGACGCGCGGAGCGCGCGTTTTCCCAGCGCAACACGACCACGCGGGCACTGTCGATCCAACCGGGCACACTGTCACGGGTGGCAACCGTCCGGCCGCCCCTCGTTCGCATACGCCACCGTTCAGATATGAGCGAGAATGACGTGTTCGATCGAGAAACGCCGGGCAACACCAGATCATCGCCAAGCAAGAACATCCGCTGGGACAGTACCTGAGGCTCGCGGCCCAGCAGGATCGGGTGCAACGGCCCACCGCCCGGATCAATTGTCAAGTCTCCCTTCCGAGGCAGCATCGATAGATGCACGACGCGATCCACGCGCTCAACGCGACGACTGTCGAGACGGTGCTCGCGACGGTATTCGGCAATGCTGAGGCGCAGCCCCGGTACGGTCGATTTGGCGCCCGGGATTGAGGGCACGTCGGCAACCACGCGGGCCTGCAGGAGCCGCGCGTCTCCCTCTATCCACGCCTCAACGCGACCGGAATCGATGGCGAGTCGCTGACTGTCCGTAAACGCCGACGGAATCGTGAACCGATGTTCGCGGAATCGCGGCGTGGGCCACGTCGCACCAGTGGCAGCCACCTGCGCCGGTTCTGCAAATACCATCGCTTCCCACGCCGGCTCGAACGTCGTCTGCTCGTACGGCGTGTCTTCAAATGACGCATGCAGGCCGGTGCGGAGTGGCAGTCGCACCTCACCGCGGTCAGGGAAGCGCAGAACTACCACTGGTGACTCAAGCAGCAGTCGATCGACTCGGGCGACCTCGGCGGCGGTCAGCCGCAACGATACGGTCGCGTTCTCCTGGTCACTGACGTCGATGGCAATCGAGGCTTGTGCACGAACATCGGGCGCCAGCAATCGTGTCTCTCCTATCGCGCGACCTCCGGGCACCATCGAATTGGCAGCGCCGATAAATCCGCCAACGACCAGCATGAGCACCGCGGCCACCGTGGATGTGCGTCGCCCGACGCGTCGGGTATACGAAAGAGCCAGGAGGACGAGCGAGGCGACCAGCGCCGCCACCTGCAGGGACGCAAGAAGCGCCGCCGGATCGTAGGCGCTTTCCGCAAGGTACGGCATACCAAACATGAACCCGAAACTGCCGAACCACGCCAGGATCGCGAAAGCGATCGGTGTGGTGACCAGCACGGTGATATACCATCGCGCGTCGCGGGTGTGCGCGGCGATCAGCATGCTGCCCACCAGCCACCAGCACATCGGCACGATCGATTGCAACAAGTAGACCGCGATCTCGCCAGCACCCAATGCGAACGCGCGTAATGCGAAGAATTGTCCAACGAGCCCAACAAGGAGCAGGAGCACGACCAGCGCCAGCTTGGCCGCGAACAGGGCCGACGGTGCCAGCGGCGTGGCTCGCCACATCGCGTCCTCGGTTGTTGGCGGATCGGCCTGGATCGCGACCGCCACCAGGAACATGCCCAGTCCGACCAGTATCAGCAGCAACGAGACGTTGAAGCCGATGCTCTCCTCCGTGCGATACACGCGGGCAACGAGCAACACCACCGTGATCGCATACGCCGCGACGTACCAACGAAAGTGACGGAGGTCACGCCGAAACACATGCATTACCTGCTGTGTCCAGGTCATCGTGGAAGCCTCGTGGGAACGCCGGCAGGAAGGGGCGCTTCGGCCAATGCCAAGAAGACCTCGCGCAACGAAAGGTCGTACACGTCCAGTCGCGTATCGGCCGGCATGTTCGCGAT
>CAZMGX010000315.1:0-6265 GCA_964565915.1 uncultured Gemmatimonas sp. | reverse complement strand
GCCAGGCCGGCCGGCAGGCCCAGGCCGGGCAGCAGCTCGGCGCCGATCAGCAGCAGGTTCAGGCCCTGGGGCAGGGCGGCCACCGCATACAGCGCCGAAGGCAGGCCGGGGCGCGACACCAGCACCGTCACCACCGGAATCCCCTTCGCCGTGATGGCGCGAATCGTGGCGAGGTCTTCCGGGTGCAATTCGGCCAGCTCGATCGTCCGTCCATAGGGAGACAGCTGCGACGTCGGCCCACCAAAGCCGCTGCCAGAGGCCACACGGCCGCCGGTCCGAATGTCGCCCATGCCTTCCGCGTACGGCGTTTCACCAATCACGACGATCGCCACGTCGTGCTGCGAGGCATCAGCTGCCGATCCGTCTTCGCTGAACGTCGCATGGGGCGCGCTCGCGCGGATCCCTTCCCAGATCGAGGTGCCGCCTTCGATCTGTTCAGCGCCGGACACACCTTGCCACGCCACCGTGAAGCCGCCGCATTGATGGCCGCGATTGTCCGCGTTCTTGCCCGCCACCACCAGACGCGTCTCCCGTCGCAGCGGCAGGACGTCGCCTTCGTTCTTGAGCAACACGAGGGACTTCTGCACGGCCTCGCGCGCGATCGCGCGATGCGCCGCGCCGCCGAAACTGGTGTGGCCGGACCACGGACGCAGCGCCGGTCGGGCGCGCGTGAAGAGTCCGACGCGCTCTTTCACCGAGAGGATGCGGCGCACTGCATCGTCGATGCGTGCCATGGGAATACGACCGTCTGCCACCAGACGCTTCAGGCCATCCAGCACCCGCCGCCAGTCCAGTGAAATCATGATCATGTCCATGCCGGCGTTCACGGACTGCGCGATCGCCTCATCGAGATCGTCAGACAGCTGGTCCACACCATCCCAGTCCGACACGACAATGCCCGAGAATCCCATGCGCTGCTTGAGGACCTCCGTCAGCAGGTAGTGGTGTCCGTGGCACTTCTGCGCGTTCCAGCTGTTGAAGGACGCCATCACCGACAGGACACCGGCCGCCAGCGCCGGATAGTACGGCGTGATGTGTACGCGCTCGAGCTCCGACTCGGGCAGGACGGTGTTGCCCTGATCCTCGCCGTTGGTCGTTCCGCCGTCGCCAACCCAATGCTTCGCGCACGCGATCACCCCATCGGTGAGGAGATCGCCCTGGATGCCGCGCACATACCGGTCGGCATACGACGCTACCAGCGCGGGGTCCTCCGAGAAGCTCTCGTACGTCCGCCCCCAGTGCACATTGCCCACCACGGCCAACGTCGGCGCGAACGTCCAATCGAGACCCGTCGCCAGCACTTCCTTCGCGGTTACGCGGGCAACGCGCTCGATGAGATCAGGATCGTGCGCGGCGCCGAGCCCGATGTTGTGCGGCATCACCGTGGCGCCGAGCACGTTCGCGTTGCCATGGATCGCGTCGACGGCATACAGGAGCGGGATCGCCAGGCGACCGTCCTGTTCGTCCATCGATGCCATCCAGTAGGCATCGTTCATGGCGACCCAGTCGGCGGGTCGATTGGCACCGGGCGCGGACCCACCGCCACTGAGCACCGAGCCCAGCGTGTGTTCACGCACGTCGTCGGGAGTGGTCGACGCCCGTTCCGCCATGATCATCTGGCCGAGCTTCTGCGCCAGCGACATTCGGGCCAGCAGCGCCTCTACCTGATCTGCGCGCGTCGCGGAATCCATCGTTGCCGTCATTGCCGAAATGTTGAAGAAGGTGAGTCTCGCGGTCAGTCCGCGAGCACGAACTCTGAACGCAGCTCGGTCGTCGAGCTGCCGCCGATCCAGACGTGAAACACGCCGGGTTCCGTCATGCGACGCATGGCGCGGCCGTAGAACGCGAGGTCATCGGCCGACAGGGTGAAGCGCACCAAGTGACGCGCGCCGGGCGGCAAACGAAGCTTCGTGAAGGCCTTGAGCTCGCGGACCGGGCGGGTCACGTTGCCGACGACATCGCGCACGTACAGTTGCACGACCTCGTCCGCCTCTCGGTCGCCGACGTTGACGACGTCGGCACTGATCGCGATCGTGCTGCCGCGGTGGAGCACGGAGTGACTCGTCGTGATGTTGGCGTACTCGAAGCGCGCGTACGACAGCCCGTCCCCGAACGCGAAGAGCGGTGTGTGCGCGACGTCGAGGTGAAACGACGTGTTGCCGACCGAGAGCTGCGCCGCGCGCGGCTCGATCTGTTCCATGTGCACCACGGTGTCGTGTGTTGGTGGCTTGCCCGTGTGCTTGTGCGCGTAGTAGATGGGGATCTGCCCCGTGACCCGTGGCAGCGTCACCGGCAGCTTGCCCGAGGGCGACACCACGCCGAACAGCACGTCGACGATCGCCGCGCCACCCATCGTTCCAGGGTGCCAGGCGTACAGCAGCGCGTGCACCGAGTCGACCACGCGCTCGAGTGCCAGCGCCCGGCCGGCCATGATCACCAGCACGATCGGCGTCCCAGTGGCCGCGACGGCGGCAATCAGTGCCTCCTGCGCGCCCGGCAAGGTGATGTCGGCGCGGCAGTGTGCCTCGCCCGAAAGAATGGCCTCTTCACCCAGCACCAGCAGGGCTACATCGGCAGCCGCCGCCGCTTCCACCGCCTCGGCGAACCCGTCATGATCGCGGCTCCGCGTCGTGGAGACGCCGCGGTGATGCGTGACCACAGCCCGGTCACCCACCTGCGCGCGCAGCGCCTGCATCAGCGTCACGCTGTGCTGCGCGTCGCCGTCGAAAATCCACGTCCCCAACTGCTCGTAGGGATCGTCCGCGAGTGGGCCGATCACGGCGATGCGCTGCAGGGTGTCGCTCGACAGGGGCAGGACGGGCCGGTCGCCATGCAGCACATTGCGCAGCAACACCACACTCTCGCGGGCCAGCTCGAGCGCGACCTGCCGATGCTCCGGATTCGCCGCTGGGGGGAACTGCGCGGGATCGGTGTACGGGTCGTCGAAGAGGCCCAGCCGAAACTTGGTCCGCAATACGTTGGCCACCATCGCGTCGAGCTGCGACATCGTGATGCGTCCTTCGCGCACCAGCGAGCCGAGGTGGTCCGCGTACGTGGTGCTCGCCATCTCCATGTCCACCCCGGCGTTCGCCGCTTCGAACGCGGACTCGCGATCGTTCGCGGTGAATCCGTGAACGGCCAGCTGACGGATCGACTCCCAGTCGCTGACGACCATCCCGTCGAACTGCCATTCCTCACGCAGCACACGCCGCAACAGCAGTTCGTTCGCCGACGCCGGCACGCCGTCCAGATCACTGAACGACGTCATCAGGCTCGCCGCACCCGCATCGATCGCCGCCTTGAACGGCGGCAGGTGTACGTTGCGCAGCTCGTTCTCGGGGATGTTGGTCGTGTTGTAGTCGCGACCGCTTTCACTCGCCCCGTATCCGGCAAAGTGCTTCGCGCACGCGGCGATACTCCCACGAGCCGCGAGGTCTTCGCCTTGGAAGCCGCGCACCGCCGCCGCTCCCATGACGCCTGTCAGAAACGGGTCTTCACCGAACCCCTCGGCGACACGCCCCCATCGCGGATCACGCCCGATGTCGATCATCGGTGCGAACGTCCAGTTCACGCCGCACGCCGCGGCCTCGAGTGCCGCAACACGGGCGGCGCGCTGGACCAAGGCCGGATTCCAGGACGCGGCCTGACCCAGCGGAATCGGGAAGACCGTGGCAAACCCGTGGATGACATCGCGACCGATGAGCAACGGAATACGCAGTCGACTCTCGGTCGTCGCCAGCCACTGCATCTCGTTCACGGTATTGACGTGCACCGCGTTCAGTACGGACCCGATCCGTCCCTCACGCAACGCCTGACGCAGGGAGTCGGGAACGTGATGGCCCGCACCCTGCACCTGCTGCAGCTGGCCGACCTTTTCCTCGACGCTCATCTGCGACAGCAGGTCCTCGATGCGTTGCGCGATGGAGGAATCGCCGCTCATCTCACCAGGCAACAGTGAGATAGGTCCGGAGCTCCCACTCCGTGCCCCGAGGCGATGGATACGTCGGATCGCAGACGAGTTGCCCGACGAGATCGGGCACACGCTCGGGACAATACCGCGGCGAAAACTTGTCGAGCGAGCGCCAGGTGCCGCGTACACCCACGCGCGTTTCCGGCACGTCGAACCACTGCGGCATGCCCAGCACGTAGGACGCATCGCCCATGTACTGACGGGGGAACGTGAGGTTGAAGTCACGATGATAGTCGTAGGGACCCCAATCGTTGACCTTCACCGCACCCATCAGCTTGAGGTGGCCTTGCACGAGCCGCATGTCCCCGCCGTAGCGCTTGATCAGGCGCTCGTCGTTGCCGTTGGGCTCGGCCGTACCGCCAAAGATGTTGGCGATGAGTCGCCCGTTCGATCCATAGCGCGCGACGATGCGACTCCGCGTCTCCCACAGGTAGCGCGCCGGCGTGGCCCCCGGGAAGGCAAAGGCGGTACGGCCGTCGCCCAAGAGACCGATCGCCGCGTCCTGCGTCGTCGGCAGCTTGCGGTAGGTGAAGCCGAGATTGCCCGCGAAACGCGCATCCTCGCGCATGTCACTGTCCCAGGCGTACATCCAGGTCGCCGGCGTCGGATCGAAAGTGAGCAACAACTCGCCCGCGACCATTTCACGATTCGCGCGAACGGCAAAGGCATCGTCGATCACGTTGCGCGGACGACCGGGAGCCGGCACGTCCGCCGGGACCGGTCCGACGATCGGCTTCTGGTACAGGAAGTTCGGCGCGATCTGGAAGTTGCCGAAGATGGCCGAGACACCCGTGACGATGTTCCACTGGTTGTTGAGCCCAGTGTCGCGGAGGTTCCAGCCCGTGAACGTCTGCACGGACGTCGGTCCGCCGTCTGCGACGAGGCCCATGATGGCGCCCTGGGCATACATGTTGTAGCGCCCGCGGGTCATGCTGGCCTTCGCCTTGCCGCCGAACGCGTCGGAAGCCCGCACCTTGTCCTGCAGCACGCGATAGTTGCCGGGGCCGCCATCGACGATCTGGAACAGCTGTCCGACGCGCGTCGCGCCGGCCCAGATGCCACCCATCTCGAGGTTGATCGGACCGCTCGTCGTGGCGAGGGCCAACGTCGCGCGACGGGTCTTCGGAATGGGGACCGCAAACGAGCTGTTCGTGGCCGACGCATTCAGCTGCGCGATGTCTTCCTGATAGATGCCGGTGACGTCGTAGCCAGCGATCCGGCGACGATACTTCGCGATGGCGGTCGGGTTGGCACCCCACCACAATTCGGGTCCGAACGCCAGCTTCAGCCCTTCGAGTTTGCGCTTGCCGGTGAACTCCATGCCCAGCGGCGCTTCGCCATTGTAAATGTCGATGTTGCGGCCGTAGTTGGCCTCGCGATACAGGCCGAAGAAGTCGCCTTCGTAGCCCCAGTGATAGTGACCCGTCCGGTAGAAGGCATCGAGGCGGAAGTTGCGATCATCCCACGACATGTTGGCTCGATAGACCTTGAGCCGCTCGATCCCCTGCAGACGCAACGGCACGTCGTCGGTTTGCACGTTGCGAACGCGCCCGCGGTTTTCATAGAAGATCTCGTCGATCGGGTTCGTCGGAACGTTGCCGAGCACGTTGAGGGAGAGCGACGCACTGAAGGTCTCGGTCGGGCGCGCCTCGAACTCGGCGAAGTACGACTCCATGCGGTCGAAGCCCTTGAAGGACGGACGGAACTCGTCGGTGGCCGCATTGGACGCGGGGGTGCGGATGCGATTGCCGCCGGTGCTGTAAGTCGCGAGGTCGAGCCGCAACCCGCTGACGCGGATGCGGCTGTTGCCTTCGCCGGTCAGCGTCGCGCGATCCCCGCGCGCCTTGAGCACCATCTCCATCGGGTCGATCGCGGCGAAGTGCGTGCGAATCGCGGCCGCGTCGGCGCCAGTGGCGTAGGGCGACAGCTGATAGGCCCGCTGCAGCGCGTAGAACGCCGCGCGCGGATACAGCTGATAGAGTCCGCGGGAGTCGGCCGGCCCCTTGGCCGCGATCCCCCACCACTCTTCGTTCATGTTGTTCTCGCCCTTCTCGTAGTCGTCGGCGTAGGCGGCGTTGGACCACGAGGCATTCGTGTCGTGCTCGTTCAGGCGTGAATCCTGGCCGAACTTCCACCAGCCATCGCTCCACTGAAACGTGAAGCCGCCGATGGCGTTGCCAACGCGGCCCTTGCCGCTCGACTGTTCGAAGATCTCCTGCCACTGGGCCAGCAGATACTTGGCCTGCGTCACCTGGTCTTCGCGCATCTCGCGCTGATTCCACGCGTCCGCGCCAA
>CAZMGX010000314.1:0-6273 GCA_964565915.1 uncultured Gemmatimonas sp. | reverse complement strand
TCGACGGTTGAGTCATGCCATAGCGGCCAGCCTCATCGCCGTGGCCTTTGGCAAACGTGGAAGAGCTTTCCGCCGGCATGGCTGGCGTTCCGCGAGCACGGATTCGTCGTGGCGCTCCTCTGCGGATGGCTGTTGTGGCGCGACCGGGCGCAACTGGCGGGCGATGGCCGACGGATGCCGCTGGCGAACCTCGCGGTCGTCGGACTGTCTGTGGTGTGGCTGGTCGGATTCGTCCTGAATTCGCAGCTCGTCTATCAGGCGGCCATGCCACTGCTGCTCCTGTCGTGGCTGCTGGCCACGGCCGGCTGGGCGGCGTTCCGGACAGCCCTTCCTGTGGCCGGCGCGTTCTTCTTCGCCATTCCGGTGTGGGGCATCCTCACCCGTCCGCTGCAGACAATGACGGTGTTCGTCAATGCACGGCTGCTCGATCTGGCGGGGATCGAGGCGACCATCGACGGCGATTTCATCACGATCCGCGACGGGGTCTTCTGGGTTGCCGACGGATGTGCCGGCGTGAATTACTTCGAAATCGGACTGCTGATCAGTGTGATGTATTCGCTCCTCTTCCTGCGCACGTGGAAGGCGCGGGGAGTGGCCATGCTGACGGCCGTCACCCTGACCGTGGTCTCGAATTGGCTGCGCGTCTTCGGGCTCATCGTGATCGGTCACAACACGCACATGCAGTCGTCGCTGATCGTCAATGGCCACGGCACGTATGGGTGCATCTTCGCGGCGACGATGTTGCTGTTCTTCCTGCTGGTGCCCCGCATCGACGCGCTGGACCGTCAGCTGGTGAGTCAAAAAGGGGCAGAGGGAAAAACGGCGTCGTCTCATCCGCCCGAAGACATCGGGGTCGAACGCGGTGCGCCACGTGGGCGGAACACCGACGGCCTGGTCCTGTCGACCGGATTGGCAGTGCTGGGTCCCGTCCTGCTGATGGGTACGAGCGCGCTGCCGGACAGCGCGCCGTCGTCCGCGTTCGCCAGTGGCGTTTCACCGTCCGCGGAGTGGGTCCGTCAGCCATTGCCGATCGCTGACACCACGCGGTCCGCAGACGTCGCGACGCAGGACTTGTGGCGGCCCGCGTACATCGGTGCCGACGAACACCGTCGCGAACGATGGACGCGCGGTGCGGAAGACGTCCAGGTTGATCGCCTCCTCTACCTCGAGCAGTCGCAGGGGAAGGAGCTCATCAACAGCGAGAATCACATCGCACCGGATTCACTCGTGGCGGGCGACGGACTGTCGGCACCGCTCAATGGTGATGGACGCCGCGTGCGCGTCGCCGCCGTGCGCACCAACGCAGGCGTTCGTCTCGTCTGGTACTGGTTTCATGTCGCGGGACGCGACACACACTCGGCGACAGACGCCAAACTCCGGGAGTTGGTGGCCTTCGCGCGCCGGGCACCTGCTTCCGAACTCGTGGCGGTCAGCATGCTGTGCACCGACGAAAAGTGCCGGAGCGCCTCACGCAGTCTGTATACGTTCGTGACGGGGCGCACGATCACGGCACCGTAGTGGCGGCCAACCACCGCGTGACGGTCTCGACGAACCACGAGACCTGCGCTCGCCGACTGAGCAAGTGGTCCAGGTGCGGTGCCCACGCCACCGTGTCGAGTTCTTCACGCCATCCCGCTGGCAGCGATTCGCGCACCTGGACGGCCGCGTTGCAGTAGCGTTGGGCACCCTCGCTCAGCACCCACAGACGCGGAATGCCACGGGCGGACATGGCCGTCACACGGCGATCGGTTTCGGCGGGTGCCTGCACCAGCAGGCCGTAGTAGTCCGGTGGACTCACCGCCTCGGCCCGGCTCTGGAGGCGCAGGCGCAGTGAGCGACCCGAGAGCGCATTCCACCACGCGCGTGCGCTGCCCAGTCGTCGAAGCGCTTCCCGCTGCCGGAAACCGGCCGTCTCATGGACGGTGGGGTCGAACAGCACGAGGGCGCGTACCCGCGCGTCGTCCGCGCCGATGAACAACGCATTGTCTGCACCGGAGCAGAACCCGATCAACGCGACGCCGCCGCTGGCAGCGGTACCCGTTGCCTTGAGCACCTCCGTGATGGCGTCATGGATGTCGGCCGTGACTGCCGCCTGCAGTGACGCTTCGGGGGCACGCGGGCTGTCGCCGATACCGGACAGGTCGAATCGAAGGGTCGGATGTCCCTCACGCGCGAGGGCTCTCGCCAGTGATACCAACGCACGCGACGGCCCAACTTTGTGAATGATGCCTGCCGAGAGGATCACGACCGGGATCCGCGTCGCATGGGTTGGCGCCGTGAGGATTCCCACCATGGTCTCGTGCCGTCCGAACGCAAAGGCGCGCTCCGAGTACCCATCCAGCATCATCGGCTCGTTTACGAACGTGCCCATGTCACGATGGCTTCGATGAGTCGCGTTGGTACCGCCCCCGCCCCGAAATCACGCTCTTCAACCCAGCACGGAGCACTGCCGGCGACACGCAGGGTGCGCTCCGCCCGCACATCGGACAGGTCGGCGGGCACGCTGCTGCCGTCAGAGAGTGCCAAGAGGGTACGCAGGTCGGGCGGCAGCCGCGTCGCGGTTTGCACGTTGGCCATATCACGTGACACCGTACCAGGTAGCTCCAGCGACGGACCGTCGACCGGATGCCCGGACCGTTCGAAACCGCCCGCGACGGCGCTCGGCTGCTCGACCTCGACGGGATCCCACAGCGCGAGGCGTTCGAACCGGATCGCGCGACGCTGCGCGAGTTCGAGTGCGACGCGGGCACCAAGGCGCAGCCCCAGCACGCCGATCCGATCGACACCGGCCAGTGCGCGGAGTTCGTCGGCGGCTTCCTCGGCATCGTCGAGCCAGCGTTCGAGCGTGATGTCCGCCTCGACGTCGCCCCACGAGTCTCCCGTGCCCGAATAGTCGAAGCGCAGGACATCGATCCCGGAGGAGGCGAGCCGGGTCGCCAGCAGCCGCAAGGTACGATGCGCCCGCACGTACTCCCATCCGCCCGGATTCAGCAGCAACATGGCTCGGCGCAATCGCGGTGTGGCCGCGGGGTCGAATACCCCATAGAGCATGCTGTCGGCGCGACCAAAGAAGCGCGGAATCACCGCGCGCTCTCGGCCAGCTGCGCCAGGGAGCCGAAGAACATCGACCGTGGATCGATGACAATCGCATGGTCCCGCTCCAACTGCCATACGGCTCGCACCGCGACCAGCGAATGCCCGCCCAATTCGAAGAAGTTGTCGTGTCGACTCACGTGGGCTACTCCCAACACATCCCGCCAGACCTTCGCGATTTTGCGTTCAACATCATTTTCCGGAACCTCGAAGGGACGGACTCCGCGCGATGCCGTCGCGAAGGGATCAGGCAACGCCCGCCGATCCACCTTGCCGTTCGGAGTGAGCGGCACCTCCGACAATTCGACGATCATGGCGGGGATCATGTAATCCGGGAGACGCTCCCGCAGCAGGCGGCGCAGTTCGGACGCGCTGGGCCGTCGGCCGGCCTCGGCGCGATACACCACGTAGGCGACCAGACGTGCATCGGTTGCGGGACCGCTCACGGTGGCGACGGCTTGCTGGATCGCCGGCACGGTCGCCAGCACGCTCTCGATTTCACCCGGCTCGATCCGATAGCCGCTGACCTTGAGTTGGTCGTCGAGTCGGCCGAGGTGCAGCAGTTCCCCATCGGCGGTCCAGCGTCCAAGATCCCCGGTGCGATAGGCACGTGCGCCCGGCACGAAAGGATCGGCGACAAATCGAGTGGCGGACAGTTCGGGAAGGCCGTGATATCCGAGCGCCACGCCATCACCGGCGATCCACAACTCGCCGACCGCACCCCGCGGCATGAGCCTCCCGTGCGAGTCCATCACGTAGACTCGCGTGTTGTCGATCGGTCGTCCGATCGGGACGCGAATGCGCGCGGTCGAAGGTGTGATGCGGGCCGCGGTGCTCCAGATGGTGGTCTCGGTCGGGCCATAGAGATTCCACACGGCATCTGCTCGTGCGCACAGCGGCTCGACGAGATCGATCGGGAACGCCTCACCGCCACACAGAATGCGACGCAGGCGCCCAGGCCAATGCGCCGCAAGCAGCATCCGCCAGGTGGACGGAGTGGCCTGCATCATGGTGGCGCCACTGCGGTCCATGCGGCGCATCAACGCCGTGGGATCCAGCAACTCGTCGTCGGTTGCCAGTTCCACACGCGCGCCCTGCATCAACGGCGCCCAGAGTTCGAGGCCCGCGATGTCGAACGACAGCGTTGTGACGGCGAGCAGAACATCGCTCGCGGAAATGCCCGGCTCGAGCGCCATCGAGTGCAGCAGATTCGCGAGCGCGGCATGCGAGACCGCCACCCCTTTCGGACGTCCCGTCGAACCCGATGTGTACATCAGGTAGGCAAGGTCCGTCGCCGCCGGTTGCCATGCGTGCAGGTCATTGTCGCCATCGAGTGTCTCACCGTCGGCGAGCAGCGTCTGCGGGGTCACCACGCGTACCGTGTCGGAAAGCCAGGCCAGCGCGGTATCGGCAACGACCACCGTACACCCGGCGTCCGTCGCCATGAAGGCGAGACGATCGGTGGGAAATCGCGGATCGAGGGGTACGAATACCGCGCCGGCTCTCCAGATGCCGAGTAGCGTCGCCAACAGGGCCGGTCGGCGGGCCACGCTGACACCGACGACCGAGCCCGTGTGCATGCCACGCGCTCGAAGCGCCCGTGCCACCGTCCCGGCGGCATCCCACAGGGCCTGATAGGTGAGCGACTCGTCGCCCTGCGTTACGGCGACGCGCGCGGCATTCGCCGGACGGTGCGCCGCAAGGGCCTGCACAATAGTGGGAAAGGCCGGCTCCCGTTGCGGACCCGCGAAGTCGGCGATCAAGCGATCGTGCTCGGCCCGTGGCACGAGCGGCACGGCGTCGATCGGCGTCGCTGGCATCGTAAGGCCGCCTTCCAGAAACTCGAGCACGTGCGACAGCAGCGGCTCCGCCAAATCGCGCGTGATCGTGCCGGCGTCGACGTCCAATTGCAGGGTGGCGCTGTCGTCCGACCATCGCAGGTGCACGGCGATGTCGGACAGGGTGGTCGGCGGGCGATCGAGCGGCAATTCGTCCATCGACACGAACGAGTCGGGCCGCGTTCTCGCCGCGTCGACGCGCTCACACGACAACCACGCGTGGAAGAGCGGTTCGCGCCGCGACGCGCGAAGGTGTCCCAGCGCCTCGACCAGACGCGTGAACGGGTATTCGCCATTGGCACCTGCTGCGCTCACCACCTGCGCCGTGTCTGCCAACAGGCTGGCGAACGACGCGCTGCCATTCACGGTGCCGCGCAGCACGACGAGGTTGACGAATGATCCGACTGACGGTGCGTCGGATGATGCGCCTGGTGTCAGTCGCCACGGCGTACCAAGCGCAATGTCGACCTCACCGCTGTAGCGATAGAGCACTCCCGACAGGGCGGCGGCCACCACGACGAGCGGCGCCACACCGCGTGCGTCGAGGTCCTGCATCGCTTGATGGACTCGTGGGGGAAGTGCGACCTGCGTCGTGAGGCGGGCGTCGTCAGCGTCCGGCGCGGGCCAGTTCAGTTTTGGAACGGGCCGCGCCAGCCGCGCTGTCCAAAACGACCGCTGCGCGTCGAAGTGTCCGCCGTCGACGCGCGCGCGGTACGCCTGCACCCAGGACACGAAGGACGGCGCGTCCGGCAGCGATGGCGCGTGTGCCGACCGCGCCGCGTCGTACAGGGCGAGCAGGTCATGCCACAGCGCAGGTATCGACTCAGCGTCCACCACGAGCTGATGCGCGCACAAGACCAAGACCCATTCCGACGGACCGGTTTCGACCAGTGTGGCGCGGAACAGTGGGGCGCGCGTCAGATCGAACGGACGGTCCACGGCGACGCGCACCACGGTGGTCAACGCGTCCGCATCGCGGGCCGTGACGACGTCGAGGCGTGGCGTGGACGACTCGTCGCAAACGAGCTGCGGCATGCCGTCCACGGTAGTCACACGCAGACGTAACGCGTCGTGTCGGGCCGCCAGCTGTTCGAGAGCGCGGCGTAGCGCCAGCGGGTCCAGCGCACCGCGGAAGCGGCGCGCACTGCTGACGTGATTGGTCGTGGTGTCGGGCCGGGCACGCTCCGCCAGCCAGATCCCTTCCTGCGACGGTGTCGGTTCCAGGAGCGTGGGCCGCACGTCCACGGCGGAGATTGTGTCAGGCGCGAGGGGATCGGGCGATAGTGTCACGATACCCGGAATAATACGCAGGGAGGAATCCCCGAGCCTAGCTCACCCGCTT
>CAZMGX010000313.1:5716-6361 GCA_964565915.1 uncultured Gemmatimonas sp. | reverse complement strand
GGAGCACTCGAGGTGCCAGCCCGGACGGCCGCGTCCCCACGGGGAATCCCACGCCGCACCGGTCGCCTCATCCTCGGGCTTCGCCGCCTTCCAGAGCGCAAAGTCCTGTGCGTTCTCTTTCGCATACTCGTCCTGCGCAACCCGCGCACCGGTCCGGACCTCTCGCTTATCCAGTTGCGACAACTTGCCGTAGTCCGGAAACCGATCGATTGCGAAATAGACGGACCCGTCGTCGGCCAGGTACGCGACGCCGTTCGCGATCAACCGCTCGACCAGCGCAATCATCTCGGGAATGTGCGTCGTCGCTTCCGGATACCGCTCGGCATCCTCGATGCGCAGGTAGCGCCGATCCTGATGAAACAACGCGGTGAACGGCTCGGTGACCTGCGTGATGGTCACACCTTCGTTGGCCGCCTTCCGGATGATCTTGTCGTCGACATCGGTCAGGTTCATCACCTGTTCGACCTGCCACCCCGCCAGGCGAAACGCACGCCGCAGGAGATCTTCGAACAGAAACGTGCGAAAATTCCCGAGGTGCGCCGGGTTGTAGACCGTGGGTCCGCACGTGTACATACGCACCGTCTGACCATCGGCGGGTGCGAACGGCTCGACGCGGCGCGTGAGCGTGTTGTACAGGCGGAACTC
>CAZMGX010000313.1:0-5706 GCA_964565915.1 uncultured Gemmatimonas sp. | reverse complement strand
GGGTGAGCGAAGGACGACGGAGGATTAACGAAAGACGACGGACGGGATCGCGGATGGACGAATTTCGTGTAGCTTATGCGTGGAATGTATGGGGTCGATCGGCCCCGCGGTGCTACCCCGGTGCGGTGCACCGAGTTGTTTCGTCACTTCCACTCCGGACCGTACCATGAGCGCTCGCCAGGATCGTCCGTCCGTTCGTTCGCGTGCCCTGCTGGCCGTCGGCATTGCCGGCATGGCGGTCGTTGCTATCGCGGCCCGTATGCCGGCGTCGCAGCAGCCGGCTCAGCCACCGGCCATGCCGCCGATGCCGCCGGCGACCGTGACACCCGGCGACTCGATGGCACCGAAGCCCGACTCGATGATCATGATCGACACCGCCACAGTGACGATGGCGGCTCCGGCCCCCGTGGAAGCACCGGCGGCGCCCACCGCGTGGCCCGTGGATCCGGTCACCGGTCAGACGTTGATCAACGGCGTGCCCGTCGTCGGTCGCGTGTTCATCATGCGGAAGCCCGACGGCCTCGTGAAGATCAAGGACGTGGCCACCGTCCTGGCGCCGGAAGCGATGCCGCCGATGGCCCCGGTCGTGGCGCCGAATCGCGCACCGCTGGCTCCGACGGCCGTCCGTCGTCAGCGCAACGCGATGGTGCAAGCAACGCTGTGGGGCAGCGACGACAAGCCCAGCGTGGTCAGGAACCGTCACTATCGTCAGACCACGTCGGGTGCATCTCTGGGCCAGCGCTGACGATCCGTCCCGCAGCCAGCGTGATCGTCCGCACGCGACCCGTCGGGTGACGTCGCGATAGCACATTCGCCGCCTGCCCGCGCGTTTGATAGGATCGCCGATCGCCGGCCGTTGCCTCGTGCACGGCCGGCGATGTGCGTTTCGGGACGGGAGCCGCAAGCGGGTAGGATGGTGGTGCCGCGTACGCCTGATTGTTCGTCACGTGCGCGACGATACTGCCGCCGCGCGACCGCAAGGATTCCGCCCACACGCCCCAGACCGACGGGTCTACCGCGGTCCCGCTGTTCGAGGTGTGCCCATACGGTCCGGCCCGCGGACCGCGCTCCGGTGAACGCACGCGAAAGATGTAGACCACGCGTGGACGCGCGGGGAAGTCGAGCTCGTGATCCCGGGCCTCGCCAGGCCTGGCCCACGCCGCGGCAATGGCAGCAAAGGCCGCGTCGCTGATGCACGCGCGACGGACCTGCACGCCGCGGGCGAGACGGCGAAAACCGCTGCGTGCACGACGTACGCCGGCCAGCGCCGCAAGCAACGACGGCGCGCCGCTGGCCACGCCGCCGCGCAACACCACCAGCTCGCCCGCATGCACCGCCAGCGTCACGCCATCAAGCGTGCGCACCGTCAGTGAGGCCTGCCCGAGGCCAGCGCGAATCTCTTCGCGCACATTGCGCACTTCCAGGAGAACCGGCGGCAGGTTGAATGGCGATGGTGTCATGGCCGACATCATCACACACCGCGAGGGAAGTGCATAACCGAAATCGCGCGGGGAGGGCAATCCTATCGTGGGTGCTGCCGACAAAACCACGATACACGGATATGCGACATCTGATATGTGATATCAGATGTCCGATATCACATATCGCTGTTCCCGCTGTTGGCGATCTCCTGGCCGAGCCGCCGGGAATGGAATCCCGCAATCGCCTGCGCAATCGGCGCCGGATCGTACCGCACCGTGTCGGTTGTCGGCAATCCGGTCTCCGCACGTACCTGCTCGATGGCGCGCTGCGCGTCGTCGTCGTTCAGGTCGTAGGTGTTCATCGCGATCGCGATGACGGGTGAGGGGCGCAGATACTGCATCGCGTGCTCGTACAACCGGATCACGTCGCCGATCGGCGGAATCGGCACCCACGGATTGCGATGCACCGAGGTGCGCGACGGCTGCGCACACAACACCATGGCATGCGGCAGCGAGCCGTGCATCAGTCCAAGCGTGACACCCGAGTAGGCCGGATGGATCAACGAGCCCTGGCCCTCCACGAGCACGATATCGGCGCCTTCAGCCGCTTCGATCGTCAGGCGCTCTGCCGCCCCCGCAATGAAGTCGGCAATCACGGCGTCGACGCCGATGCCGCGCCCCTCGATGAGGATACCGGTCTGCCCCGTGGCCGCGAAGTTGACGCGATGCCCAAGCGCACGCACCGCGTCGCGCACCTGCAGCTGCGTCGTCATCTTGCCGATGTTGCAGTCGGTCCCCACGGTCAGGATCACCGTCGCCGACACGTCGCGCACGCGCCCGTACGACACATCGAGATCGGGCGGCGCACGACGCAAGTCTCGAATCGTGGCCCCCGATGCCGCCGCGGCCGTCGCAAACTCGGCGTCGTCACCGAGCATCGTGTGCAAGCCACTCCAGATGTCGAGCCCTGCGCGCAACGCGTCCATCACGATCGCACGCCACGCGTCGGGAAACTGTCCACCGGCCGGCGCGATGCCGATCAACAGCGCGTTCGGTGCCAACGGCACCGCGTCCGCGAAGGTGGCGACGATCGGGATGTCGCCCCCAAAACCCAGCACCTGCGCCGCGGTCTGGCCGGCGCAGGTGCTGTCGAGAACCGCCACCACTTCATCTTCCGCGTAGCGGATGCAGGCGTTGGCCGTCTTCGACGAAAGTGGACCGAAGCTGCCTTCGGCGAGGATCAGAAAACGTCGAGATCCTGCCACCCGCGTCACGACCGCGGCTTGGGCTCGCGCAGTCCCTCGATCTCGGCGATCAAGTCGGCCTCGGCAGTCTTGGCCTGATCACCAGCAGCCAGCAACGGCGCCGAGGCGGCCGGCTGGGCTGTCGTGCCGGCATTCGCCGCGTCCGATGAACCAGCCGCCAGCTGCCGCGCCTCAGCCGGGGCCGCGGAGGGCAACATGCCCATGCGCTGCTTGAGCTGCAGCAACTGCGCTCCGGCGTTGGCCCCACCGGCCGACCGTTCCAGTTGCTTGAATTGTCCCGCGAGACGATCGCCGCTGAACTCCTCGTCGATCTCCTGCGCCGCCTGCAGCTGCCGTTCGTTGGAGGTGATCTTCTCCTCCATCCGCGCGAACGCCTCGAAGGCGGAGTTGTCCCCCATGCTCGACATCGTCTGCGAAATGCGCGCCTGCGCCTCCGCACGACGCTGACGGGCCAGCAGCAGGTTCTTCTTGCGCTTGGCCTCTTCGATCTTGTCGTTGAGGTCGCGCAGCGACTGCTTCAACTTTTCCGTTTCGGCGCGGTGCGTCTCCCACGTCGCGGCCAGCGCCTGACCATGGTCGAGGTGCTCCTGTCCGCGCAACAGCGCCTGGGTCGCCAAGTCGTCACGCCCTTCGTTGACGGCCAGCATGGCGCGCTTTTCCCAATCGTCGGCCAGCTTGAACTCGGCATCGGCCTGATCCTTGAGCCGCTTCTCGTCGGCGATGGACGCGGCGACCTGCTGCTTGGCTTTGGCGAGCTGGTTGCGCAT
This sequence comes from uncultured Gemmatimonas sp., assembly GCA_964565915.1. Classification (GTDB taxonomy): domain Bacteria; phylum Gemmatimonadota; class Gemmatimonadetes; order Gemmatimonadales; family Gemmatimonadaceae; genus Gemmatimonas. The sequence continues at coordinate 2,253 of CAZMGX010000313.1, read as the reverse complement.
GTCGACGATGATCTGAGTCAGCATCTTCTCGGGATTTTCGGCCGAGGAGATGAGGTCGTTCAGATTGGACTTGATCAGCGTCGAGAGGCGATCGAAGATGCCCATGGGTCAGCGAACCTCGCGGAAGGCGGCCAATTCACGCAAATGCGATGTGAGCGAAAGCGTCATGCTTTCGTAGGAGGCGAGGAACTCCTCGTAGTCGAGGTGCGCCAGTTCCAGGGCGGCCGTCAGCACGACGTCTTCGCGATCGATCCCGTACGACCCGTGCAGCAGGTCGGTGGCGTTGAGTTCCAGCAGTCGCCGACTGAGTGAGGCCAGTTCGACGGGATCTGCCGGCAAGGGCATGACCTTCACGCGCAGCAGGACGACTGGCGGATTGTGCGTGACGACGACATCGAAATCGATGGCGCCGCCGGGGCGCACGATCCACAAGCCGGGTTCGATTTCGCGGTGTGTAGCGCCGTCAGCACTGAGGCGATCGAGGAAATCCTCGATGTCTTCGCGTGAGACCATGATCGGTACCGGTGGACGGGGATGAGGTAGCGGACGGAGGCCCGTACGGCCGTTCCCCCCGATTCGTTTCGACACGTGTGTCGAATTGTATCGCCACCATGGGGCGCGGGGCCAGCGGAGTGCCCGTTACGGGCACCGCCCGGCGAACAGTGGCTCGCCGGCGCCCTCGTGATTGAACACCAGACGTCCGTCGGCCAACCAGGTCACGCCTTCCCCGCGTCGCGTCTCGCGCAGCGGCGCCAATGAGCACTTCCCGACCAGACTGGTTGGCCGCCACGTCACGGCATCTACGTCAAACAGGTACACGTCTCCGTACGTTCGGACGGCCAGACGGCGCGTGCCCGCGCTATCCGGCTCGGAAAGCGAGGCATCGGTGATCCAGCCACTCTCCTGCCCCTTCAGTGGGACGATCGCGACCGAATCCACCAGTTCGGCCGTCGCGGTCCCCTTGGTGCGCCATGCGCTGGCAGGCAATCGATAGATTTGCGCCGCCCGCCAGCGGATGCCACGGCGATCGGGCCGCTTGGTCAGCAGCCAGACGCTGGTATCCGGAGTGACCCACATCGACTCGACGTCACGGGCGCCATCGGCGTAGACAAATTCGAGTCGCTCGGCGGCGCGGGTCGCCGAGTCGTTCGGTAGCGGCTCCGGCAGCCGGTAGATGCTGACGGTCTTGCGCCGCGCGAGGTTGTCACCGACGTCACCGATGTACAGGCAGCTACCCTGTTCGCAGGGACCGGCCGCGATGGCTTCCCAGTCGCGATTCTTCGTCCCTTCCACTTTCGGGGCACCGAGTGACGCGCCGGTGCTGTCGAACGCAAACAGGCGTTCGTCGTTGCCACTGTCGCCGTGGGACCAGAATACGTTCGGCGCTGTCGGCGAACGCACGAGACCCGAGGCTTCGCGAAGTCGGGCGTCACGCAGACGGCCGAACTCGACCATGTCACTCAGCGGTCGCGCCGCCACGGCCGGGGGTTGTCCGTCCGACCCGCGACACGCGAAGACCACCACGGCAAACGCCAATCCGCGCGTCGCGTGCAGCATACGATCAGCCACCGGATCGCTTCAACTCAATCAGGCGCTCGCGGGCGAGCCGTCGCCCGGTTGGTGTCGCGGCGAGTCCACCACCGGCTGTTTCGCGATAACGCACATCCATCTCCGCACCGATCTCGCCCATGGTGTCGATGACTTCATCAGCCGGAATGGCGAATTCGATTCCGGCCATCGCCATCTCGATCGCGGCCAGCGCGATGGCCGCTCCGGTCGCGTTGCGAAACACACACGGAAGCTCCACCAGGCCGCCGAGCGGATCGCAAACCAAGCCCAACGTGCCTTGCTGTGCCAACGCCGTCGCATGTCCCGCCTGACGTGGCGAGCCGCCCAACATTTCCACCGCCGCACCGGCCGCCATGCCGGCCGCCGCGCCCGTCTCGGCTTGACAGCCGCCCTCCGCGCCCGACAGCGATGCCCGTTCCGCCACGACGGCGCCGATCAACCCTGCCGTGGCCAGCGCGTCGATGACACGCTCGTCGTCGATGCCGCGCGCACTGGCCAGACCCGTCAACACCGCAGGCAACACGCCTGCTCCGCCCGCCGTCGGCGCCGCAACGATCACACCCATCGCGGCATTCACTTCCTGCACGGCCAGCGCGCGCGCCAGCACATCGCGAAACGGTGTGCCGGCGAGTGGGCCGTCGGGGCCCGTGCGCAGCTTTGCGGCGTCCCCGCCCACCAAACCAG
>CAZMGX010000312.1:0-6400 GCA_964565915.1 uncultured Gemmatimonas sp. | reverse complement strand
CGAGGACGTTGAGGACCTGATCGAGGATCTCGACGGCGCGCTGGCCGGGCTGTAGTGCGCCGGGGACGGGTAACGGCATCGGGGCGTCGGCGCTGGAACTCTGGCGCACCCGGTCCGTAGGTCCAGAAGTCAGGATGCCCGATCCCCAACCCCTCTGCAGATGACGCGTACTCCGCTCACCCAGATTTCCTCCGTCAGCTGGGAGCACCCGGCCGACCGTGCGGCCCTCAATGCGTTGCGCGCGATCCCCGGCTTCAATGAGGTCGTCAAACGGATTGCGAGCGTCTTCGGCGAGGTCGGGGTGCGCAATCTGTTCCTCGGCGACGCCGTCCTGGTCGGACCGACCCAGCGGCCGCAGCTGTACGCGCAATACAAAGACGTGCTCGAAGCCCTCGACTGGCCGGAGTCCGGCCAGCCCGAACCGCAGCTGTACGTCACGCAGACGCCGATTGCGAATGCCGGCGCGGTGGGCTTCGCCAATCCCTTCATCGTGATCAGTTCGGGCACGCTCGAACTGCTCGAGCCTGATGAGCAGCGCTTCATCCTCGCGCACGAAGTCGGGCACATCATGACGGGGCACACGACATATCGTACCATCGCGCAGATCGTGCTGTTCTTCGGCATGAGCGCGCTGCCCCTGCTGGCCTCGATCGCGCTCTTGCCGTTCCAGCTCGCGCTGCTCGAGTGGTACCGCAAGTCGGAGCTCTCGGCGGACCGGGCCGGGATGCTGGGAGTGCAGGATACCCGCGCCAGCCTCACCACCTTCCTCAAGCTGGCCGGCGGCCGTTCCAACGGCGACCCGATCGATCTCGACGCGTATCTGGCGCAGGCCGCCGAATACGACGTCGGTGGCTCCACGTGGGACGGCATCTTCAAGGCGCTCAACACCGCCCTTCGCGAGCATCCGTTTCACACCGTGCGCGTCGCCGAACTGCAGCGCTGGGAGCAGTCGGGTGGGTACACGCGAATTCTCGCGGGCGAATACGTACGTCGCGGATCGGAAGCGGAGCGGCCGTACCGCGAAGACATGCGTGAGGCCACCGACTACTACACCGAGCAAGCGAAGGCCGCCGCGCAGTCGGTGGGTGACGCCATCGGACGCGCCGCGGATGCCTTCAAGGACGCCTTCCGATCGGCGGCGGGATCGGGTACTGGCGCCAACGGGGCTGGCAGCTAAGGCGATGAGCGCCGGCCTCTGAACGTTGGGGCCGGTGCGACGTCGGAGATCGGGAAGACGACGCGAGGCGTGTCTGTATCTTTGAAGGGAGCGCCCTTCGCGTCTTTGTCGTGTGCCGCCTCCGCCCCGATCGCACCATGCACAACATCCGATCAGTCGTCGCCTTCACGCGCTCGTCCACGCTCGCGTTCGCCATCTCCGTTTGGGCCGGGGCACTTTCGGCACAGCCGCCCAGCGGTGGGCGAGGCGGCATGCCGGGCATGCCGGGCATGCAGGAAGATCGCCCGTTGGTCGCGCAGTTCGATCGCGACAAGAACAAGCGCCTCGACGCGAGTGAACGAAAGGCGGCGCGCGAGTGGTTGGCGTCGCAGCCATCGCAGGGGTTCGGTCGGGGACCCGGCGGCGGCCGACCGGGCGGTGGTGCCGGTGTCGCGGTCACCGCGGGCCCGCGCTTGGCCATCACGGACGTGAAGCCCGTGGAGCGCGGTGGCGTGTACGACGCGGACGTGTATCGCACGTTCTTCCTCGAGTTCGAAAACGCCGATTGGGAGGCGGAACTCGAAGCGTTCAACAACACCGACGTCGAGGTCCCCGCGCAGGTCACGGTGGACGGCAAGATGTATCGCGATGTGGGTGTGCACTTCCGCGGCAACTCGTCGTACTTCATGGTGCCGACTGGACAAAAGCGGTCCCTCAACCTGTCCTTCGACTTCGTCGTCGACTCACAGCAACTGGGTGGCTATCGCTCGTTCAACCTGTTGAATGCCGCGAGTGACCCGACGTTCGTGCGCACCCTGCTCTACTCGCACGTGGCAAATCGTTACCTCCCCGCGCCCAAGACGAACTTCGTGCGCGTGGTCATCAACGGCGAGCTCTGGGGTGCCTACGTCAGCGCGCAGCAATTCAACAAGGATTTCCTGCGAGACTTCTACGGCACCACGACCGGCGCGCGTTGGCATGTCCCCGGCAGTCCAGGCGCCCGTGGTGGCATGGAGTATCTCGGTGACAGCATTGCACCATACCGCGGTCGCTACGAGCTGAAGACGAAGGAGTCACCGGCGCGCTGGAACGAGCTGATCGCGATGTTCCGTGTCCTGAACCAGACGCCGCCGGAGCAACTGGAGTCAGCGCTCGCCCCATTGTTGGACATTGATGGTGCCCTGCGGTTTCTCGCGGTCGATGTGGCTTTGGTGAACAGCGACGGCTACTGGACGCGGGCCAGTGACTACAATCTGTATCAGGATTCGACGGGAAAATTCCACGTCATTCCGCACGATATGAACGAAGCGTTCGGCGCAGGCGAAGGTGGGCCTGGCGGGCGCGGTGGTCGGGGCGGCCGCGGGGGCCCGCCCGGTGGCTTCATGGGCGGTCCACCGATGGGCCCACCTGGAGCAGGCCCAGGCGGCCGCGGCGGATTCGGCGGTCCCATGGTCGCTCCCACCCCCGAACTCGATCCGCTCGTAGGCCTCGACAACACGACCACGCCCCTGCGGTCGAAGTTGCTCGCGGTGCCCGCGCTGCGCGCGAAGTACCTGCAGTACGTGCGGGAGATCGCCGAGCGCGACCTGGACTGGGCGACGCTGGGTCCGCTGGTCGAGCGTTATCAGCGCGTGATTCGTGCCGACGTCGAGCGCGACACCCGCAAACTGTACAGCACGGATTCCTTCAGCGCGGGAGTCGCGCAATTGAAGGAGTTTGTCGAGAAGCGCCGCGCGTACCTGCTGGGGAAGATCCCGCCGCGGTAACTTCCGGGCATGAAGATCCTGATCGTTGGCGGCGGCGGCCGCGAACATGCCCTCGCGGACGCCCTCGCGCGCGAGAACACCGCCATCGAGTTGATCGTGTCGCCGGGGAATCCGGGTATCGCCGACCTGGCGCGTATCGCGCCCGTCAGCGCGTCCGACCTTCCGGCCCTCGTTGCACTGGCCGAACGCGAGCAGGTGAAGCTGGTGGTGGTGGGGCCCGAGGCGCCGCTGGCCGGTGGTCTCGTCGACATGCTGCAGCTGAAGGGCATCCCCGCCTTCGGGCCCACGATGGGCGCCGCCACGGTCGAGACCTCGAAGGCCGACACCAAGGCGATGATGATGGCCGCCGGGATTCCTACCGCAGTCGCCGAAACGCATCGCGATCCCGTCGCTGCCAAAGAGGCCGTCAAAGCGCGCTTCGGCGCGCCGGTCGTCATCAAGGCGTCCGGACTCGCCGCCGGCAAGGGCGTGATCGTGTGCCACACGATTGATGAAGCGTATGCGGCCATCGACCGCATTCTCGACGACAAGGCCTTCGGCGATGCGGGCAACGAGTGCCTCGTCGAGACCTTCATGACCGGCGAAGAACTCTCGCTGTTCGCCATCGCCGACGGCATCGACGTCCTCCCCATGATCGGCGCCCAGGATCACAAACGCCTGCTGGATGGAGACGAGGGTCCGAACACCGGCGGCATGGGTGCGTACACACCGGTCTCCTTCTCGACGCCCGCGTTGGTTGACGACGTCACGGAACGCATCTTCCTGCCGACCCTGCACGCGCTTCGCAAGCGCGGCACACCGTTCTCCGGGCTGCTGTACGCGGGTTTGATGCGGACGCCCGAAGGTCCCAAGGTCGTCGAGTTCAATTGTCGATTCGGCGATCCGGAGACGCAGGCTATCTTGCCGATGCTGACCGGCAGCCTCCTCGAGCCGATGCTCACGGTCGCGCGCGGCGCTCGGCTCAAACATGTGGCGCCCTTCACTTGGCGGAACGGCGCGTCTGTCACGACGGTCGTCGCGGCGTCCGGATATCCTGACGCGCCGCAGACGGGCGCGGCCATCGATCTGCCGTCCTTCGGGGACGACGTGCGCGTGTATCACGCGGGCACGACACGCGACGCGCAGGGTGTGTTGCGCACCAGCGGCGGGCGTGTGGTGGCGGTAACGGCGGTTGCCGATACGTTCGCCGACGCGCAGCGACGCTCGCGCGAGGCGGCCTCGCAGGTCGGCTTCGACGGGGCGATCTACCGCAGGGACATCGGTTGGCGGGAGGCCGAGCGGCGGGCGGCAGCGCTGACAGTCGACGTTCGTGCATCAGAAACCGAGGCCCGCGCCGAGGAGGCATCGCGGCGCGACGCATCGAATTTGGACACCGATGCCGGAGCTTCCTGAAACCGAGACCATCGCGCGCGATCTCGATGCGGAGATTCGATCGGCGGTGGTGCGGGCCGTATCCGTGATGCGACCCGATGTGTTGCGCGAGACCGATGCGACCGGCTTCGACGCAGGGCTTCTGGGTGGGCAGGTTGCCCGCGTATGGCGACGCGCGAAGTTGATCGTAGTGGACGTCGATACCACGCGTGGCGCTCGTCATGTGGTCGTGCAGCCGCGATTCACCGGCGGGTTGCTGATCGGCGCGGCGAACAACGGCGCGGGTGAAGCGTCCGCGACGGACCCGTATATCTGCCTGACGCTGCATTTTCGCGACGGCCGCTCCCTGCACTACCGCGACGTGCGTCGACTGGGCACCGTCGCACTGATGACGTCCGAGCGCTTCGCGGAGTATTCAGGCGCGCTGGGCCCCGAGCCTCTTGACCAATTGCTCGGCGAGGCCGAGTTTTCGGGACTTTTTCGGTCGTCGAAGCAGGCGGTCAAGGTGGCGCTGATGGATCAGCGTCGCCTGGCCGGCGTCGGCAACATTTATGCAAACGAGGCCCTGTGGCGAGCCGGCATCGATCCCTCACGCGAAGCGCGATCGGTCACGACCGACGAAGCCTCCCGTTTGTTGCAGTCGTTGCGCGACGTGCTCGTCGCCTCGATTGCGGCGCGCGGCACCAGTTTTCGCGACTACCGGGACGCGCGCGGTGAGCGTGGACGTTTCGTCGAGCAGTTGGCCGCTTATGGGCGCGCGGGTGCACCGTGCCCCCGATGCGGGCGTCGTCTCGTGGGTACGCACGCCGTCGACGGACGCAGCACGGTCTTCTGCCCCACCTGCCAGCACTAGCGTCGTTCGTCGGCCGGCAACGCCGCGTAGCCGCGCCAAGGGTGCAGCGCCGACGCCGTCCGAGCAGCTGGACCTTGCGGTCGGTTCCACCGAGAGTGACGTCGCCCGCCTGCGCGAACACGTGCGAGCCAGCGCCCGCAACGTACCTGGCGTGTATCTCATGCGCGGCGCGCACGGCGAGGTGCTGTACGTCGGGAAGAGCACGCAGGTGCGCACCCGTCTGCTCTCGTATTTCCGGCTCCCGTGGCCCGAGCACCGTCATGCACGCATGCTGCGCGAAACCGCCAGCATTGAGTGGGAGCCGCATCCCAGCGAGTTCGCCGCGCTGCTGCGTGAGGTGCGCCTCATTCGTGCCCACCTGCCGCGCTACAACAAGAAGTCGGCGCGCCCCCTCGACCGCTGGTGGGTGATCACGATCAGTGACGGCCCGGCGCCGCGTCTCAAGGTGCAACGCGCCAGCGCCGCCGTCCGAGCGTCGGCGCGCGGGCATGCCGGTGTCATCGGACCGTTCAGCAGTCGCGCGCCGCTGGTCGAGGCGCTGCGCGTGCTCAACGACGCGCTGGGGCTGCGGGACTGCGCCGATCGCGTGCGCATGTTGCTGCGCGACGCCGCCGAGTTGTTCGACGATGTGCAGTATCCGCAGCTGGCGCGAACGCCCGGGTGTCATCGTTACGAAACGCGACGTTGCCTCGGCCCGTGTGTCGCGGCGTGCACCGCCGACGAATACCGCACCCAACTCACACGGGCGCGCGCGGTTCTCGAAGGACGCGATGATTCACCGCAGCAACGCCTCGTCCGCGAAATGGCCGTGGCCAGCGCGGCCCAGTCGTACGAGCGCGCCGGCTGGTTGCGCGACCGTCTGGCCGCACTGCAGGAACTGGAGGTGCAGTTGGCGCGTGTCCGCGAGGCCATTACCGGACCGTCGGGCGTCTATGCCGTGCCGGGGCGCGACGGCGACGATCGCCTGTATCTCATCCGGCACGGACGCGTCGTCGGTGAAGCGCGATGTACGGATCTCGAGAGCATGGCCGCCCTGCAGCGCCAATGTACGCAGCCGGTTGGCGCCGCCGTCGGCATCGCGCCGGAACAACTGGACGAAGTACTCATGCTCAGCCAGTGGTTTCGCGCCCGCGACTCCGTCGAAGGTGTGCAGCCCGGCATCGTCGAAGCGCTCGAACGCCTTCGGGCAACACTCACGACCGCCAACGCCTATTCCGCGTCGTCGTCCAGCAACTGAATCAGTTCGGCGTCCAC
>CAZMGX010000311.1:0-6409 GCA_964565915.1 uncultured Gemmatimonas sp. | reverse complement strand
CTGGGCGGCTGCCCGTTCGCGGGCCACCAGGGCGCCGCGGGCAACATCTGCACGGAAGACCTGGTCTTCATGTGCCACGAGATGGGCTTGGACACCGGCATCGATCTCGAGAAGCTCATAGCATGCGCGCACCTGGCCGAGGACATCGTGGGCCATCCGCTGCCCGGCAAGGTGCAGCGGGCCGGCAGCCTCGCGCACTTCCGCGAGAAGATGGGAGCAGGCACATGAGCGAACCCTCCCTGCTCTTCTCGCCGCTGCGGGTCGGCGCGCTGGACCTTCCGAGCCGGATCGTGATGGCGCCCATGACGCGCGCGCGCTCGGGCCCGCACGGCGTGCCCACGGCCCTGTCGGCCACCTACTACGCCCAGCGCGCCTCGGCAGGGTTGATCGTGGCCGAGGCCACGCAGATCAGCGACGAGGGCCAGGGCTACATGCGAACACCGGGCATCCACACGCCGCCGCAGCTCGCCGCGTGGCGTGTCATCACCGACGCCGTCCATGGCGCGGGCGGTAGGATCGTGCTGCAGCTGTGGCACGTGGGGCGCGTCTCGCACCCCGAGAACCGCGAGCCCGGCACACGGTCCGTCGGCCCGTCGGCCCGCCGCGAGCTTGATGCCGACGGCCCCGCGGGTCATCGCATACTCGATTTCCTGCACCGCGTGCGTCGTGAAGTTGGGATTCACGGCGACATACGCCCGCACGCGCGGCCCTTCGGTCTCTGCGAACGCGAGCATCCAGCGATTGGCCCGCGTCTGATCGTCGGGCGAGGCGAAGTACGTCGGCGACGTATGGCCCCACGAGCCCAGCACGGACGCCACATGCGCACGCACGCCGATTTTCTCACCCGCAGAGAGACGTGAGCGATTGTACTGCATCCAATCGCTGCGATTGGTATGCGGCGTGTGGAAGTGCGCGTGCACGTCGATGAGAGGCTCCGTTCCGCCCAGCGGCAAGTCGGACCGCGCGAGGAGCCCAGCTGCGTGATGCGTCGTCATGTTGTGTGGTTGACCGATTCAGTCATCGACACGCCTCGGACCCGGCCGCAGGGCCTTCGTGATGTCAGGCATCGCCGCCGCGATCATCTCGAGCGCGGCGTGATCATGCGCCACGGCACCGAACTGGTAGGCGCCACGCTTGAGCAATACGCCCGAATGCGCGGCGGCGGCCACCAAGGCATCAAGGGGTGCCGGCTCCGCGACCAGCCGCCACATCACGTCCGGCCCGGAAACGTCCACCGCGGCCCACGGCGCCGCGGCCAATGCGTTCCCGATGATCTCGCGCAGTCGAGCGCCGGCTTGTGCCATGCGCGCGGGGACATCCACGCGATCGTGCCAATCGAACACCGCCATGGCGGCCGCCAGTCCCGTCGACTCCGTGGCCGCCGTTGATGAGATCCAGGTTCGGGACGCCGCCTGCATGACCGCCGCACGCCCCACGAGCGCGGCGAGCGGATACCCGTTGGCCATCGCCTTGCCGAGGGTGCAGAGGTCCGGCACCACGCCCAGCAGCTCCTGCACGCCGCCGGTGCGCACGCGAAACGCGGTCTTGATCTCGTCGAAGATGAGGACCGCCCCGGTGCGATCACACGCTGCCCGCGCGGCCGCCAGCCAACCGCTCGACGCCACCTCGTGGATGAGCGGCTCGACGATGATCCCCGCCAACGCACCGGCCTGCGCCGTGACCGCCGCTTCGAGGGCGTCGACATCGTCGAACGGCACCCACGTGATGTCGGCCCGCACGGCATCAGGCACGCCGGCCGCATCGCTGCACCAATCCAGCCACCCGAAATACCCGCACGCGATGATGTGGCTGCGATTGGTCGCGGTGCGTGCAACGCGCACGGCGGCGGCCGACGCTTCGGCCCCGGTACGCAGGAACCGCACCTGCTCGGCGCACGGAATGAGCTCAACGAGCCGCTCGGCCACTTCGACCTCGAGACGGTGCGGCAGTCCCGTCACGTTACCGGCCGCCGCCGCGTCCTGCACGGCCCGCGTCACGGCCGCATCGGCGTACCCGATGCCGACGGCGCCGAGGGCCATCCCACAATCCACGAACCGCCTGCCATCGGGGGCCCAGAGCATGCACCCCTCGGCGCGCGCGAAGTGCGTAGGCAGCGCCGGGTCATCAGCCCGCGATCCGAACAATGCGTCCGGCCGTTTGCTGCCCGTGGACGACCCGCCAGGCAGCACGTCGGCCGCCCGCGTGCGCCACGTGCTCGCCTCGGTCGAACGGCCGGGCCGCGGCGCGATCACGTGCTGGCATCCCGTGCAGCGAGCGCCGCCGCCACGGCCGCGCGCGATTCACGGTCGATCGTGCGCAACACCTCGATCGCCGCGGTGCGCACCAACAACAACTCGCGCGCATCGGGGGCGGCCCGAAAGACCAGCGAGCGCACGACCCGCATGACCAATTCGGGATTGCGCGTCTTGAAGTAGGCGATGGCTTCGAGCGCGGCGCTGGCATCGGCGAAGGTCTGCTCGAACTCCTGCATCGTCGGCGTTCCCGCCGCGTGCTTCGGCCCAGCGATCCGCTTGGTCACGTCTCCCGCCTGCAAGTGCAGCTCGTACAGGGCCAGCAGACACGCCTGCGCCACGTTCAACGAGAAGTGTTCCGTGGTCGGGATCGTGGCCACCGCATGCGCGCGATCCAGCGCTTCGTTCGGCAGTCCGTGATCTTCCCGGCCGAACATGATGGCGACCCGACCGGCTGGCGCATGTTCGAGCAAGGCGGCCGCCGCCGTACGCGGCGTATGCCGAGCCCAGCGCGCGGCGCGACGTCTCCCTGAAAAGGCCACGACGTGGACACAGTCGGCCAGTGCCTCGTCGATCGTCTCGAAATGCCGGATACGCTCGACGACGTCACGCGTATCGTGCGCAATCTGTTCGAGGCGATTGGGATCATAGTGACACGGCCGGATGAGCCGCAGGTCCCAGACGCCCATGTTCTTCATCGCGCGAACGACCGCACCGATGTTGATCGGGTCCTGCGATTCGTACAGCACGACCGTTACGGCCGTCAGCAGAGAGTCGGTCATCCAGGCGGGACGAGGGCAAGAACGTATCCGCGGGCGATGTCCCGTCCGCGGGCTGAGAGCAAAATAGCGAGCCGCGTCAGCGAAACGTCGTTTTGCCATGGGGTGGTACGAGGGACAGGATAACAAACCGGTCCACCGGGCGCCGCGGCCCGGCGAGATAGCCGAAGCCGCCCCCGCCGCTCAACACCAACTGTCCCCGCCGACGTTCACGCGCGGGTGGGCGCTCGTTCACCACCAACTCGAACGCCACGGCACCGACCGCATCCGTCGGTACCGTCTGCCGCGGCCAACGAAGCCGCATCGCCCATCCATGGGCGGTCGCGGCCCACTTCACTTCAGGCGGTTCGGTGGACCCGGCGATTCGTGTGTGCCGGCAACGCGCGCCGACGGGCCGTGCGGCATCTGGCACGATAAGACCGGCGGACTCCCACGACGGGTCGGGGCCCACATGCCCGCCGACCGTGTTCAGGTACCACTGCACGCCGTCCGCGTTTACATCGCGGGGCTCGTTGTCGAGTGGATTCGGTTCGTCATCGACCAACACCATCGGGTCCGCCTTGGACACGTCGACGTCGACGACCAGCCACGCGCCGGCCACCGCCATCTGCACCCGGGCGGTGGGTGCACCGGCCATTCGCCACCGCGCTTCGGTGCGTACGTAGTGCGGCTCGCCCAAGTCCATCACGAATCCACCGGGGATCATGCTGCCCGGCGGCGACGACCATGGGTCGACGGCCACGACCGGCACGGCGCACACCATCGGCGTCGCGGTTGCCGTCTCGCCCGATCCCGACGCGGGCGCGAGCGGCCGCGCCCGGCGCGGCAGTTGCGTGACTCGCGGGTTCGCTTGCCCGCTGACCTCGACACGCCAGCCGTCGGCCGTGCGACGGTGTTGCGCGATGCGACCATCGCGGCGCTCCACGCGGACGCGCAGATCACCGGTCGCCGCCATGAGCACGTGCGACACGGCACCATCTCGGTGCCTGTCCGTTGGCCAACTCCACACGCCGACAATGCGCCCGCTCGCTGCCCGTACCTCCAACCAATGACGCGGCGCGTCACCCAGCCCAGGAGGCGCTGGTGCGATCGCGCGTGCCAAACGGGCAGGCTCACTCGCAACATACCACAGGTGTGCCACGTCGGGATTCGACGATGGCGGACCATCGCGCCCCGTTCGTTCGTCGGGGCTGCGCGCCCACGCGGCTCGAGCACGCAATGCGGCCACGCCATCGATCGGCAGCGATTGCGCACCGCGAACGAAGCGACGGCCGGGATCGTCATCCGACAGCTCGTGCGGCTGCCACGCCGCCGCGTCCGTATTCAGCAGATCGGCATCCGCCGCGATCGGCACGCTGATCACATGCGCCGACGACGACTCCCATTCAAGCACGTCGATCAGGTAGTCCTCGGCCACCACGATCGTGCGCTCCATGGTCACGCCGGGGGCCACCGCATCGACGCGCTTCACCATCCACCCGATGCCATCCGCCTCGGCGAATGCCTCCACCTGCGCCGTCGCCGGTGCCTGCGAGCGTCCATTCACCATCGGCGCGTGATGCGACCAGCTGCTGCGATACCACGCCAGTCGCTCCTCGACATAGCTGCCGGTGCCCGGGTCCTGCAGCCATCGGTCATCGCCGGTTTGCAGCGTGAGCGCGAGCAGATCCGGATGGCCGTGACCGCCGCCGGAAAGCCCCCCCTCGAGCGCCACATAGGTGCGTCCTCGATCGCGACGCAACACAGCCAGCCCTTGCGCGGGCAGGCAGACACTATCGGGAGCTTCAATCTCGCCAGTCGATAACATCGGCGAGGCCATCAACAGCGCGCGCCACGACAGATCAGCACGGGTGAGGGCGCTGGGTGGCGTGTTTCGCTCTGCATCTCCCGTCGAGCGGGCGCGACCGGTGTCCCGACGGGGAACGCGGCCGTCGTACAGTGTGGTCAGCAGGCCGGCGAGACGCGGGTCCCGGCCGTGCGCCCAGCCCAGTTCACACCATTCGGCCGTGCGCCACTGACGAATCGAGCTTGCGTACTGTGAATCGCGTCGCGACGGAAAGGTGCCGTCGGGCAGCAGCCCGCGAAACGGCGCCACGAACCCGGCGGAATAGCGCGCGTCCAACGTGCGTGACAGCGGCACACCCACCGCGCGCAGCAGCTCGACCCCGTACCACAGCCCACGATGCGCGAAGAGGTGATAGTTCTCCCCTTCGTACCAGAAGCCGTCCGCGTCGAGACCGGTGGCGAGGAGGCCCATGATGCCCGCGGGGGCGGTCAGCCGGGCCTGCACATCCCGCTCGCGGCCGAGGAGTCGCCACGCCGAGCCGATGGCGACCTCGTTCCACACCTGGCGATTCGATCGCCCTTCATGGTAGCCCTCGATCAGCGCCGCGCTGGGTTCCAGCACGCGGTCACGCAGCTGCGACGCGTCGGCGCTGCTCCAGACGCCACTAGTGTCTGGCCCGGCCGTTTCCAGCAGCGCCGTGGCATGACACAGATTCAGCAGCCACAGCGACTCGAGATACGTGCTGAAGAAAAGTCGCGTCGGTCCGAGCACATTGTCCTCATTCGGCCACGATGCGTACCGCTCGGTGTACGCCCGAAGAATCCGTGCCGCGAGCGACGCGTGCCGCGTATCGCCGCGCACGACATACAACGCAGCGGCATGCACCGCCCGCTCCGCGGTCCACAGCTGCGCGCCCATCGCCCACCAGTCGTCATGCTCGCGCCCGTGATATACGCGCTGACAGCGCGTGCAGAAATGAGCGTGTGGTTCCCAGGGGTCGAACTCGAGCAGGACGCCGTGGGTGGGGCACCGTCCGCCAATCCGCGTGAGTCGCGCCTTCTGTGCCGGGATCGGTAACGGCGCGGGGAGCAGCGGCTCGAGGTCGTGCGCGAGGCTGTCGGCCAGCGCCGTAAATGGCCCTCCCGTAACTGGCCCTCCCGTAAACGGCCCTCCCGTAACCGGCCCTCCCTCAGAGAGCCCCGACACCAACGGCGCTTCCGACGAGAGCGCCCGCGAACTGTCGGCGACGCCGCGCCCCGATCGCGCGGCGAACGTGCGACGCTGCGCGATGTCGAAGGACAAGAGTGCCGGCGTGTTGCTCACCGTCGGGTCCATCGGGTCACACTCACGAGTTCCCCGCGCAGGTCCATCGTGACGTTGTGCAGGCGGCGTGACATCCCCTGCACTCCGCGCGCATGATACAGCCACGCCGCGGGCACCTCCGCGCGGATGATCGAATCAACGCGCTGCCAGGCTTCCCGTGCGCGATCCGCCGGCGCGGCACGGGCAATCACCAACGCGCTATCAAGCGTTGCGTCGTTAAACCCGAACTGCGCCTGCGCGCCGCCGCGCTGGCCCGACGAGAAGAGTGT
>CAZMGX010000310.1:0-6451 GCA_964565915.1 uncultured Gemmatimonas sp. | reverse complement strand
GGCGAAGCGCCAACCGGAGCCCCGGCGCGTGGCGGCCGTGGTGGAGGAGCGCCCCGGTGATCCGTCCATTCCTTTCGACTTTCCCTTCGACGCACGAGACCATGCGAACCATGAACAGGACCGCCCTTCGCACCGCGCTTGCACTCGCCGCGGTCGCTGGCGGGCTGCTGACGCCTGGCGCGGCGAGCGCGCAGGTCATGCGGCCGGTTGCGCCCCAGGAGCAGCCGGTGGTGCTTCGCGGCGGCACGATTCACACGGTCACCAAGGGAACGATCACCAACGGCACCATCGTGCTGGAGCGTGGCAAGATCACGGCGGTCGGCGGTGCCGACGTCGCGATCCCGCGCGGTGCGAAGGTGGTCGATGTGAGCGGCAAACACATCTATCCGGGTCTCATTGATGCCTACAGCACCGTGGGCATCACGGAGATCGGCTCGGTTGATGTTTCCAACGACATCGCCGAGCTGGGCGACTTCAATCCGAACGTGCGGGCCGACATTGCGGTGAACGCAGAGAGCCGGCACATCGGTACGACACGTTCGGCCGGCGTGTTGGTGGCCTTCACGACGCCGGAAGGCGGTGTGATCTCCGGCTTGTCTTCGGCAATGTCGCTCGAAGGTTGGACCTGGGAAGAGATGTCCATGAAAGGGGCGGCGGCACTCAACGTGAAGTGGCCCGATCCGAATGAACGGCCGCGCGGTGGCCGCGGCGGTGGTGGGGGCCCGGGTGGCCGTGGCGGCGGTGGCGGTCCGCCGCCGAAGACGTACGCCGAGCAGGTGCAGCAGATCAGGGATTGGTTCGGTGAAGCGCGTGCGTATCGTGACGCGGTCAAGGCCGGACAGTCCGTGCGCACCGATGCGCGCTATGCGGCGATGATTCCGGCGATCGACGGCAAGATCCCGGTTGTGGTTGCCGCGGAGGGCGCCGCGCAGATCAACGATGCCATCACGTGGGCGAAGGCCGAGGGTGTGAAGCTCGTGATTCGCGGCGGGCGTGATGCACTCTTCGCTGCGGACCGGCTGAAGGCGGAGAAGGTGCCGGTGATCCTCACGTCCACAATGTCGGCCCCTGATCGGCAGTACGAGAGCTACGACAACGCCTATGCCACGCCGGCCAAGTTGCATGCGGCGGGCGTGAAGTTTGCGATCGCCGGTGGTGCCGGTGGGTTGTACAGCTACCGGCTGCCGTGGGAGGCCGGCGTGGCCGTGGCGTTCGGGTTGCCGGAGGAAGAGGCCCTGAAGGCAGTCACGATCAACGCGGCCGAGTTCATGGGGATTGCCGACAAGGTGGGATCACTGGAAGTGGGCAAGGAAGGCACGCTGTTGATCACCTCGGGCACGCCGCTGGACATGACGAGCAACATTGTCCAGTCGTACATCCAGGGTCGTGAGATCAACATGATGGACATCCACAAGTTCTTCTTCGAGAAGTACATGGAGAAGATCAAGCAGCAGGCGCCCAAGAAGATCACGCCGTAGTCGGCGTATTGCGCGGCGGGCGGTGAGGAACGGCGAACTACGATATCAGCTATCGGTTATCGGACAGTGGATAGCTGATATCGTAGTTCGTGGTCAGCGAACAGGGCCGTGCGCACTCGTACAGTCTACACGCGTTGCAAGCGAAGACCGCACGGGGTAATCGGGTGGTGGGTAGCTGTCGCCGAACCAACGACTCAGCCCGCGAATGGTGTCGACGAGACCGCGTCCGACAGGCAGCGCGAGCGTCCATCGCGACCCACACAGTGCGTTGTCGAGCACCAATCGAATGCTGTCGGTTGTGGAATCCCCAGTCCACGTATCCAGAAAGGAAACCCCTCGGCATCACAGAGGACCGGCTGACCGATCCGGTCACGCCGCTGCGCGGAGCGGCCACGCGCGCCACACCACGCCAATGATGCCGCCGACGCTGGCAGCGATCAGTGGATAGGCGAGTGGCGCCACCAACCCGAAACCCGCTTCCTGCGAGCCCTGCTGAAGCCAGACGCCTAGAGCCGCGATGAACATGTAAAGTGCCATTGGTCGGCTCACGAGTGCGGCGAGATGGCGCTGCGAACGCTGCCGCTTGCGCAGGGCAACTGCGAAGGAGGCGAGTCCGATTGCGGCCGGGATGACGAGATACCCGCCGTACCCGACGATCAGGAGGCGGCTGTGTTCAAATGTGATCAGGAAGAGGACGCCGCCTACCGCCGCCCCGATCGCTACGGGAAGCGTCCACAGCCCAATGACAGCCGATTCGCGAAGTTCGTGAGTCGTTCCCATTCGTGCGCTTGGTGGAGGAAGAATTGACCACACTCAATGGCTACGGCGAGCCGCCCGTGGGACGATCGGTGGGCGACGCGAACAGTTGCTTGGCCGGCGCGACGTCGACGCGCGCCGGCTCGGGTGTTGAAGCGGCACCCTTGGCGGCCATGGGCGTAAGCCACGATGACAACCACCAGCGATGGCGCTCGTCCTGATGGAGCGCCAGGAAACGCGGACCCGTGCCGGTCATCGCCGCGGCCGTGAAGGGCAGCATGGCGCTCTGGATGTACTCGCCGCGCTCGTTGTAGTAATCGATGAGGCGGCCCTGCCGGTCGGACACTACCCCCCAGAGCACCACGAACCCGCCGTCGACGATGGCCGCATCGACGACGTACGGTTGCAGCAACGTCAGGCTGTCGCGTGCAGCGCTGTTTCCAGCACCCGTGTCACCAATCATCCGTCGCGGTGTCACGCCAGGCGGCTGAAGCGACGTGATGCGCAGTGGGGTCGCGTTGAACGACCCGGTGCCCTCCACGGTGGGATTGCTGACCACCAGCACCTCGCGCTCGCTGAGCAGCAGGCAGCGCCGCGAATCGCCGTTGCCGAAACGCAAGCGACCGGTGGGCGTGTCCACGAAGCGGTGACGATCGGTCAGGGCGTCGTCGGCCGAGTCGGCCGTGAGGGCGAAACTCTCGAGCGTGCGCCGGTCGCCGAACAGACGCACGTGCACCATCGTGGCCGGGGCCATGGTGCAGACTCGTCCGCTCCCCCCGCGCAGCAGTGGAAAGGTGCGGCGAAACACGAAGCCTCCGACGGATTCCCGCACGAGCGTGCTGGTGGCGCTGTCCATCACGTCCACGTGACCTTCGCTGGTGGCAGAGAACAAGTCGGACGGCACCTCGATGTCGCGCGGCACCTCGGCGTTGAGCACCGGGTCGATGCGTGCGGGCCGGGACGAGAGCAGCAGACCATGGCGGTTCAGCTCGAACTGCGATATGCGAGTCGGCGACGCCTGCAACAGGGCGACCGTGGTGCGACTGGCGCGGAGCACCAGCGGCACCATGGTGCTGTCAGTGTCGACGGTAATGTCCGCACGCCACTCCTCTCGCTTGGCCGGATACACGGTGCGTGCGGCGATGGCGGCACGCATCGCCGCCGGCGCCTCGTCCGTGGCATCAACGCGGGCTTCCCCAGTACCGTTGCACGCGGCCACGAGGGCCAGCACCATGGCGAGTTGAAAACGCCTGGCGGTACGTCGGCTCATTCGGTGCGCCCCGAACGCTTGTCGAGGCCGAGCGGGACGAAGCGACCATCGTCAATGCGACCGTCGACGATGCGATAGACCGTGATGCCGCTGGTGAATGTCTCTCCGACGGTGGAGGTCGGCGCGACAATCGCCGCCGCTTGTTCGAAACGGGTCGTCATGCCCTCGAAGCGCAGGCGTTCGCGTACGTGGACATGACCGGCGAGTGCCAATGGGTACGGACGGCCCCTCAGCCTCGCGAGGACATCGCCGCCGTTGGAGACGGTATGCCGGAACTGCGCCTTGCCGCCAATGGTGATCACACTCGGCGCCGGCGGCGCCTCGCTGAGACCATGGACCGATTCCATCGACGAAAAGAATGGGATGTGATTGAAGGTCACGACCGGCATGGTTGATGGCACGGTGCCCAGATCGCGTTCCAACCAGGCCAGCTGCGCGCTGTCCAGATGTCCGTAGTAGCGCGTATCGTCAATGTCCACACTGTTCAGCCCCACGAAGTGTACACCGCCGGCGTTGAACGAGTAGTAGTCGGGTCCGCGATAGTGGCGGTACATCGCGCGGCCGTACCAACGATGACCGGCCGTCACGCCCGACTTGTCGCGTTCGATGCCGAACACCTCGTGGTTGCCGGGAATCGTCCACACGGGGGGCGTGACCAGGGCCATCTCGCGCTGAAACAGCTCGTAGTACCCGGTCGCTTCCGCTTCGCCCACGCGCAACGCGTCACGCACCAGATCGCCGGTGATGATCACGAAGGCGGGCCGAATGGAGTCGATCAGCGCGCGCAGTCGCGTCGTGCGAGGCAGCGACGCCTCCGCGATGTGCGGGTCCGACGCATGGATGAACGTCACCGTGCGCGCGGCCGGGAGGGAGGTCATCGCAAAATCGAGCGGGCCGTCGCTGGGTGCACTGGGATCGATCTGCCGATAGAATGCGCCGCGACTGGCATAGCCGTCGGGGATGCTCGCAAAGACCACCCCCGTCGTGCCGGCTCCTGACAGGCGGTAGGCGCCGCGTGCGTCGGTGACCACGACCTCTTCCTGATTGGAAACTGATACACCGCGCAGGCCACGCTCGCCGGTATCGTAGTGACCGTTTCCGTTCCGATCGATATACACGTGACCGGAGATCGCCTTTTTGAGTGTCGCACGCGACGATGCGAGCAGCGCGGGCGCAAGTGCGAGCAGGAAGACCGGGAGGGCTCGGCCGAGCATGGGGTGGTTTCGGGTGATGGGTGCGACTGACTGCACGATCACGGCGCCAGGTCGGCCGCGACGGTCACGCGCGTCCCGCTGAACGCCGCGTTTCCCGACAACTCGTCGAGGCGCTGATCGTCCGTCAGATCGTTGATGCTCACCCCGGCATGTGCGCGCGCCACCCGCAACTGCACACCGGGACGATCATGTCCCCAGCCGTGTGGCAGGCTCGCGACGCCGGCCATGATGTCGTCGGTGGTTTCCAGTTCCACCATCAGGTTGCCCACACGCGATGACACGCGCACCGTCATGCCATCCGAGAGTCCACGCTCGGTGGCGTCCGCGGGGTGCATGTACAGCGTGCAGCGCCGTTTCCCGCGCGCCAACCGCTCACTGTTGTGCATCCACGAATTGTTGGTCCGCAGGTCACGACGGCCAATCAACGCCAAGGTGCCGCTCTCGGAGTGCGCCGCAGTCCCCCATTCCTGATCGAGTCGCGCCACGTCCGACACAACCAGCGCAGGCGCCAGCGCAATCCGCTTCGATGCGGTGCGCAGCCGGTTCGGCAGGCATGGCGTCAACGGTCCGAGGTCGACGCCGTGTGGCGCGGCCTCCAGCGCCGCCAGCGACAGCCCCGGATCCTCGTGCACGTCACCGGCGCCGCTGCGAGTTGCCGTCAGCGACGCGTGGCGCTGCGCTCCGTACGCACCGGAGCGCAGCAGGGCGTCCAGCATGCCACGCGGGCCCATCGCGGCGCGCTTGGCGTCGCCCTTTCGTTCCTGCATCACCACGTCTGCCGTCCCGCGTCGCAAGCGCGACGTCATCGCCGACAGGATCTCCCAATCCTGCTTCGCTCCCTCCGATGGAGAGAACACCGCCGGCGAGAACTTGGCGGTGTTGCGGATGGCCAGCATGTGAAAGACGGTGTCGTAGTGATCACGCTCCAGCGCAAACGCCGGCGGCAGGATCACATGCGCGTGCCGTGTGGTCTCGTTGACGTAAATGTCGAAGGACACCATGAACTCGAGCTCGCTCAAGGCGCGGTCCAGTCGCCCGCCATTCGGTGTCGACAACACCGGATTTCCCGCGTGGGTGACGAGCGCGCGCACCTGTCCGTCGCCGGGTGTCTCGATTTCCTCCGCCAGCGCCGAGACGGGAAGCTCGCCGCCGAATTCCGGGAGCCCGCGTACGCGTGAGCGCCAGCGCCCGTACTTCCCGCCGCCGTACAGCCCGCCGACGGACACGAGATCGGCCGCTGGCGCCGTGAACATCGCGCCACCCGTAGTATCCAGTCGACCCGTCACCACGTTGAGGACGGAAATCAGCCAGCACGCCAGTGCGCCAAACGCCTGCATGGAGACGCCGACTCGCCCGTAGGCGACGGCGCGCGGGGCCGCACAGAACTCACGAGCGATGCGGCGAATTGCGTCGGCGGGGATGCCGCACAAGGGCGCGACACGCTCCGGCGACCACGCGGCGGCCAGTACGCGCACGTCATCCAGACCATCGGTGAAGTCCGCCACGTGGCCCAGGCGCTCCAACCGCTCGGCGAATACCACATGCAGCAGCGCCAGCAGGAGCAGGGCGTCCGCGCCGGGACGCACAAAATGATGCTCGTTGCAGAAGGCCGCGGTCTCGGTGCGACGCGGGTCGATCAGGACGACGCGGCCACCGCGCGCCCGAATCGCCTTGATACGCGCGACCACGTCAGGCGCTGTCATCAGGCTGCCATTCGACACCGCGGGATTGGC
>CAZMGX010000309.1:0-6465 GCA_964565915.1 uncultured Gemmatimonas sp. | reverse complement strand
CAGCGGTGACGTACGACAGCGTCTCCAGAAACTGGTGGGTCGCGATGGATTCGATGGTCGTGGGCGTCAGCAGTGTCGATGGCAAGCTGACACAGACGGCGATGTCGATGCGCCTGCCCGCCACGGCGCGCGCCATCGTCAGCAACGACCAGTGGATCGCGGCGGCGCTTGGCGACGAGGGCGTCATTGCGTGGCGTCGCGACTCGCTCACGTCGGGTGCCCCGGCGCTACGCGTGCAGCAGGAGCCACGCTTCGCGTACGACCTGGCGTTTCTCGACGGGGTGCTGTTCGTGGCCGGTGGCGTGGATGGCCTGTTTCAGATCTCGCTCACGCCGACCGCGCGTGTAGTCGGTTCGTCGCGCCAGCTGCAGTTCGCCACCACGGTGCGTGCCGGTAACGGCGTGCTGTGGGTCGGCGATCGTAACCGTCAGAGCGTGGTGCGTGTGACGCCGTAAGCGCCGCAGAACTACCTGACGCGGATCACGCGAACGGGCGCGGATCGCTCCGCGGCGATCCATCCGCCCGCACGGTTCCTCAACCAAGAAATGTGTGTTGCGGTGACGCGAAATTGCCGGGCTCGTGCGAGGAGCGATTCGCGCCCGTTCGCGCAATCCGCGTCAGGCAGTTGAGCGTCGAACCGCAGGGGTCGCAGAGGTCGCAGGGGGCGCGGCTCGACGATCCCGCGTCGGCTACACCATCCAAAGCGTTCTTGATTGACCAGCCGACAGCATTGGATCGTCAAGAATCGCCTCTGCGACCCCTGCGCTCCCTGCGGTTCGAACTGCGGTTCAAGCTGCCTTTCAGGCGGTGGTCGGATATGCGCCGACGCTGTTCCTCAACCACGAAAGGTGTGTTTGCGGTGACGCGAAAATGCCAGGCTCGCGCGAGGAGCGATTCGCGCCCGTTCGCGTAATTCGCGTCAGGCAGTTTCTCCCCGCTGGCCAAGGACGCACGAGAAGAATCGCCCGCCCGGAGCTCTCCGGACGGGCGATTCTTTATCCAGCATACTGCGCGGGGAGTTACCGACCGCGCACCGACTTCGGCAAGGCGGCTTCGAGGACGGTGTTCGGCCCCATGAACCCTTCCTGCGAGTTCTTCGACTGCAAGTTCACACGCACGAGGCCGAAGTTGAGCCACGCCGGTGTGGTGTTGGCGTCGGGAATCGTATCCGTCGACACACGCGTCGCCATCGCGAAGATGACGCGCGGGGAGTCGAACACGACGTCGGGCGCCGGGTTCGTCTTGTCGGACTCATACAGCGAGATGCGCTGCGGATACGGCGATGTGCGGCGACCGATGTACACCGTGTCGTTGAAGCGACCGGTGGTGTCGAACTTGACCGCGTAGGCGTTGTAGTAGTAGCCCACGGGCGGACGGAAGTAGTTCGAATCGTTCGCCACCATGATCTTGCCGCGCACTTCGACGCGTCCGCGCGGGACGATCGTCATCGTGGCGACACCCGCCGTGCTGCTGCTGGCGATCACGAACTCCTGGTTGGCACCCGGGTTTCCGGCGTTGGCCGCCGTCGGGATGCGAGGAGCGAACGTGCCGAAGCGAATGCCGGCGGCATTTGCCGTCGCCTGGCTGCGACGGGCCCACAACGAGCGCACCTCACCCGGCGCAGCGCCGGGTGTCGCGGCCGTTTCGATGCTGACCAGCACCACGTTCAGCGAGTCGGTGGCCGCCATACCGGTGGCCGTCGCGCGTGAGGTCGCCACGCGGAACGTCTTGTTGGATCCGCCGGAGCGGAAACCGCTGACGCCGTTCACGTTGGTGACCGTCGTCGTGAAGACCGGATCGCCTGCCGCGTTGATGGTCGAGTCGACACGCGTCTGACGAATGTTCAGCGTGGTGGCCCGGACCCACTTGGTCGCCGAGTCGTTGGCGAACCACACCGTGTACGTGCCAGTCGTCAGGGAGTCGAGCCCGGAAAGGGTCACGATCACCGAGTCGTTGGCCGGCGTGGCCGACGCCACGATCGCCGCCGGGAAGTTCACGAACCCGCGGGGCAGGTTCGTGGACGTCTTTGAAAGGACCGTGCCGAAGCCGAGCGGACCGACCGGCTCGAGCGTGGTTGAGCGCGTGTCTTCACACGCACTCGTGATGGCGAGCGCCGCGCACAGGGCGACGGCGAAGGACTGTTTCATGGATGCCATGGGTTAGTTCCCCCCCCCGATGCCGCCCGGGAGGTAGCGGAATCCCAGCGTGAACATGGTGTTGAGGGCCGTGTTCTTCTTGGCCGGGGGAGCCGGAAAGTCTTCCGGGAACGGCGTGTTGAGCTCAGGGCGGCCAGCCGCGGGGTTCAAGAAGTCGCGGTCGTACTTGGTCATCTGCATGGCGCGCGCGTCGAGCTGAATGCCGACCCGCTCACCCAGCTTGATCCAAACGCCAGCACCACCCGTGTACGACAGCTCGTTCTTGCGCTTGGCTTTGCCGTTCACCTGAACGTCGGTGATCATGGTGTACGTACCGACGCCACCCATGATGAACGGGCTGAAGTTCTTGTTCGGAAGGCGAGCCAGGCCGAACGCACCGATGTTGATCGTATTGACGGGTTGGCCGATGTACTGGTAGTAGATCGAATCGCCACCACCGACCGAGGCGTTCCCGTACCGCAGCCGCGTCAGGAAGTCTTCGCGATGCGTGTTGGCACGAATGACGTCGACGTTCGTGCCGATACCGAAGTACTTGTTCAGCGCGTACTCGGTGTCGAGACCGATCAGGCCGCCGGTGTTGAGGCTGGACGCCCGATCGGGCGTGGCCGCGCCCAATCGCGTGACCACCGAGAACTGCTTGTTCTGCACCTGCGCGGACAGTGCACTGGCCGAGACGGCCAGCAGGGCGAATGCGCGAAGGACGCGACTCATTTGCCCACCTCGAAGGAGAAGATCTGGATGTTCTGCAACGCGCCCGCCGTCTCGTAGGAGTAGTCGAAGCGCACGTTGCGACCCAGCACCGGGAGCCGAAGACCGAAACCACCCGTCAAGCCGACCGTGCCGACGTCGCCGGCGTCGCGATCGTCGTTGTACATCCGCTTGCCGCCGCGCAGGAACAGCACGTTGCGGAATCCGTACTCGGCACCCAGCGCATACTGGGTGCTGTAGTCGGTCGCGTCGGTCACCGAGAGCTCGGCGATCAACGTGTTCTTGCCGCCAGCTCCGCCCAGCATCGAGTTGGCGCTACCGAGGACGTCGGCACCCACCGACAACCGGAATTCAACGGGAATTTCCGTGTTGTTCGTGAAGAACTGGACACGACGCTGCTCGGACAGCACGGAGCCGTCCGTGGTCGTGATCAGGCGCTGGATCAGCGCACCGTTGGCCCGTGCCGTACCACCGACGTTCTGGATCGCACCGCCCAACGTGAGGCCGTACAACCCGGTGTTGAATTGTGTCCCGATGTCGAAGGCCAGCCACTTGGTGTTGGCATCGGGAATACCTTCGGTGATGTACTTGACCTGACCGCCAACCGAAAGACGATCCGTCAGTCGCTTGGCGTAGCCCAGACCGACCACCGTCGAGGTCCACTCGAAGGTATTGCCGCCGAGTCGTTCGCCGAACGGGTTGAGTTCCGACGTGCGCCGGATGGGTCCGGAGCCCAGCGTATTCAGGTGGACGCCGATCACGCCGCCGAGGGCGGGGATAGAACCGGCCGCATAGGTCTGCTCGAGACCGAGGTCGTCATACAGGTTCTGTCGACCGGCCGCCATCGAGAACGACTCACTGCTCGCAGCGCCCGCAGGGTTCCAGAACCAGCCCGTGGGTCCGGCGACCGAGCTGCCGATGGCGCCAGCCATCGCGCCGCCACGGGCGCCGATGCCGATGTGAAGAAAGTTGGCGCCGCGTGTACCCTGACGATTCGGGGTGTCTTGCGGCGTCGGGAGAATTCCCCCCGGCCCCTGAGCGCGTACGGACGCGCTCAGGAGGACGGTGGCAGCGCCAGCGGCGCCGATGGTGCGAAGGATATTCATCGCCGCTCCGTTATCGAATGATCACGAACTTGCCGCGCTGAATCAGCCCGTTGCCACTCGAGCCGGTCGCGGTAAGAACGTAGAGGTAGAGACCAGATGCCATGTCGAGCCCTTCACGCGTACGCAGGTTGAACGGCAGGTCACCCGTCGGGGCGTTGTTGCCTGTGTACAGCAGGTCGTTCTTCGTCCAGACCAGTTCCTGGAGGAACTGCCCGGAGACGGAGTAGACACGGAGCGTGCCCTGTTCCGGCACACCGGTGAAGTAGATCCGGCCCGTCGGCGTGCGACCATTCAACTGGTCGATGTCCGAGCGAGCGAGATACGGGTTCGGCACCACGGATACGCGGCTGAGGTCTGCCGTATTCACGACAGCCTTCGTCGAGAACGGTGTCGCCACGAGTTGCACGACCGAGCGTGAGTCGAATGCCCGCGCGAGCTCGAACAGCTGCGTCCACCCGGTGGCCACCGGCAGGTACCCGCCAGAGACCGAGGCACCGCGTGAGTTGATCACCAGCGGGTTACAGGTGTTCGCGTCAGCGGTCGGGCGAATGCCCGTCGAGTTCGCGCCCGTGCCGCAGGCCATGAGGAAGCGATTGATGCCGATGGAGTCGGCGAGCACCGGAATCGGGCGGAAGCCGTTGGCGCCATCGGGCTGAACGACGACATACCGCGCGGCGCCCGTACCGACCGAGCTGTCACGCTCGACCTTCTGCAGCGCGATGAGCGTGTCGCCCGGCATCCAGAGGCTGTCGGGGATGGTGACACGCACGGTGTCGTTGCCCTGACCGAGCAGGCGCGTGTTCGAGCTGCGCGCCAGCATCGCGAACTTCACCGCCTCCGTGCGTCCGTCGACGTCCTTATAAGACATTGTGAACGGCACGCGGACACGCTGCAACGGGCGAGCCGTCGTCGCGCCGACCAGCGTGGCGATCGCCGCCGACGTTTCGGTGATCGTCGTGGCCTTGCTGGCCACATCGGCCAAGGAGGTGGTCACCTCAGCCTGCAGGTTTGCGACCGGGTCGATGCGGAACGGCGCGCGCGGACCCCACGGATCCGTAAGCCACGTGACCGTATACTGGCCACCCTTCACCCGCTTGTTGCCCGCGCCAATGATCGGCTGCACCTGCGGGATGAAGATACGGGCGTTATTGGTCAACGTGTCGTTCGGACCGCGGAACACGAAGTTGCGGTCACGCACGGCGCCGAACGGCGTCACTTCCTGCATGAAGCCCGTCGTCGCGTTCGCCGTGTCGCGCGGCACGACCGTGTAACCCGGGTACAGCGGTGAGTTCTGCTGATCCCGTTCGCGGTTGGCCGCGTACATGTCGTTGATCACGAAGATCGGCTTGTTGTCGCCCGTGACCCACGCGAACCCTGGGTACGTGGCCGGCGACGCCAGCGTGTCGACGAAGACACGGGCGGAGCCGGAGACGCCGCGCAGCGTGCCGGGGGTCAGCACGTTCGCACCAGAACGAATCGGGATGTTCTGGTTCACGCTGAACGACTGGTCACGTGCCACGAAGTTCGCCGTGGCCGGACCGGCCGGCGTCGTCGAGGCGTTGTTCAACACCCATCGCACGTTCACGGTTGTCGTGGTCGCGCTGGTCACCGTGTCGATCGTCTTGCGAACGATGAACTGGTTGCCGTACACGAGCCGCGTGGTGCCGCTCACATCGTTCGACACCGAGCCGTACACCAGCGACTGCGTGGCGTTGCCGGAGATCGTGGCCGTATCGACGCGAGCGAAGTTGCGGCCGGCGACATTGGTGATCGGCGCGTAGAACTGGATCGCCGAAGGACCCGAAGACGCCAGCGCCGAGTTGATCGTGTCGTTCGGGAAGCCGAGCGTATTCTGCACATCCGTCACGATGAACCCGGCAGCGGTCGAGTCCACGATGCGGAAGTCCGAGAAGCCACGCGTACGAGTCACCATCGCGTACGTGTAGTTGCGGCCGGCCATCACGAACTCCGATACCGAGCCGGTGTTCGGGATGCCATTGGTGTACAGCGTGGTTGCCCACGGCCGCCACGGGAACGCAAACTGGCCCGCGTCAATCGTGCGGGTTGGCGCCGCTGTGCAGGTGGCCGAGTTGCCGGAGGTGGTGGTATACGTCGCCCCGGCGTCGCAGGACTTGAAGATGTAGACCGCCGCGAGGTTGTCGTTCGCGCGCGCCGCCAACCGCCCGAGGAGGCCCGGGTTGAGTCGGAGGATTCGTCGCACGTTCGCATCACCGGCGATCGAGTCGTTGCGGACCTTGTTCACCAACCGCACCATGAACGGATCAATCGGGTTGATCTGCGGATACCGAATGGTGACCTGTGCGCCGACGCTCGCGTCGGCAAGGCCGAAGCGGGTGGAGTCGATCAGCTCCGCCGACGCCAGCGAGTACGTCTTGCCAACCTCGACGGCCGGTACGGCGAACGGCTGGGGTCCTTCATAGTTCGTGAGATAGCGGTTGATCGCACCGTCGACCGTCTGACGCGTGCTGATCGAG
>CAZMGX010000308.1:0-6478 GCA_964565915.1 uncultured Gemmatimonas sp. | reverse complement strand
GCGGCCGCATCGCGAGTGTATGCGGCGAGACCGGCGTCAGCACGATGCTCTCGACCGTTGGCACGACGATCGGGCCTCCCGCGGAGAGCGAATAGCCGGTCGAACCCGTCGGGGTGGACAGGACCAATCCGTCGGCGGAATACGATCCGATCAATTCGTCGTCCACGTAAACCGAGAACTTCACGACGCGCGCAAACCCGCCCTTGTGCAGCACCACGTCGTTGAGCGAGAGCCAGTTGCAGCGTTCGAAGCCGTCCCGGTCGAGCGCGCACGATTCGAGCGCCATGCGCGCCTCCGAGGCGAAATCACCGGTGGCGAAACGCCGCACGCCAAGCTCGAACTCTTCGCCACTGCAGCTGGTCAGGAATCCGAGTCGCCCCAGGTTGATCCCGAGGATCGGCACCGGCACGCCGTTGAGAAATCGCGCACCGCGCAACAACGTGCCATCGCCACCGAGCGTGAACAGCGCATCGATCGCTTGCGGATCATCCAGATGCCCCCCTTCGCCGGCGATCTCCCACAGATCACTCTCGAAGGCCAGTGTCAGCCCAAGCGACGGCGCGATGTCGAGCAGCGTACCCAGGATGCCGGGAAGTCCGACGTATCCACGATGACCGATGACGCCGACTCGCATCAGCGCGCCATCGCTTCAGACTCGTACAGCGCGCGCACGCGATCGGCGATGCCTGGGGCGTCGAGTCCGAGCGAGGCGAGTTGATTCCGGCGCGATGCGGCATACACGATGCGATCTGGAACGCCATGGGTGCCGACACGTACCGACGGGGCCAACCGCTGGATGTGGGCCGCCATGTACGAACCGAAGCCGTTCACGACGGTCCCCTCTTCGACCGTCAGCACATGTGTGTGTTCCGCCAACACCGCGTTGAGTGTGACCTCATCATACGGCTTGAGGAACCGACAGTTCACCACGGTCACCTCCAGCCCTTCGGCCGAGAGGACGTCCGCGGCGGCGACCGCCGTGTCGACCATGGTCCCGACCGCCAGGATGGCAAACTCGCGACCCTGACGCACGACCTCCCAGGTCCCATACGGCGTTGCGGGAATCTGGGAGATCTCCGGCGGCGTGTCCGGCGAGGCATCGCGCGGATACCGCAGACTGAAGGGCCCCTCGGTATGCTCCACCGCAGCACGAAGCAGCCCAAGCATCTCCGTCCCGTTGCGCGGTGCGGTCACCGTCATGCCTGGCACCGCCAGCATATAGGGGATGTCGTACAGCCCCATGTGTGTTTCGCCGTCTTCGCCGACCAGGCCGGCACGATCCATGGCAAAGACCACCGGCAGATGCTGGATCGCGGCATCATGAATGATGTTGTCGTAGCCGCGCTGCAGGAACGTGGAGTAGATCGTGACGATCGGGCGCAATCCCTGCGTGGCCATTCCGGCCGCAAACGTGACACCGTGTCCTTCAGCGATCCCGACATCGAAGAATCGCTCCGGATACGCCTTCGCGAAGCCGCCCGTCCCGGTTCCACTGGGCATGGCCGCCGTGATTACGACGACGTCCTGTCGTTCGGCCCCGAGTTCGACGAGTCCCTTGCCGTAGACGGCCGTCCACGCCGCATTGGCGGTGCTGGCCTTGAGTTGCTTGCCCGTCGCCGGATCGTGCCCCGGCGGCAGCGCGTGCCACTTTTCGCCGTGTTCGCCGGCGGGGAATCCGCGGCCTTTCTGCGTGATCACGTGCACGAGTCGTGGCGTACTCATGCCGCGCACGGCCGTGAACGTCTCGACGAGTGCGTCGAGATCATGTCCGTCGATCGGCCCGAAATAGCGGAACCCCAGCTCCTCGAACAGCACGCCCGGCGTGAGGAACGACTTGACGCTCTCCTCCCATTTCCGGACCAGCGTGCTCATGCCACTGAAGGGCGCCGGCGCGTTGTCGACGAGATCGCCGATCCGCGAGCGCAGCCGGTTGTAGAGTGGGTTGCGTTGAATGCTCGTCAGGTACTTGTGCATCGCGCCGACATTGGGCGCGATGCTCATCTCGTTGTCGTTGAGGACCACGATGATGTCGCGATCGGAGTGTCCGGCGTTGTTCAGTCCTTCGTACGCCAGGCCGGACCCCATCGAGCCGTCACCGATGATCGCCGCCACCTTGAACGCCTGGCCCTTGACGTCGCGGCCCGCGGCGATGCCCAGCGCCGCCGAGATCGCCGTGGCGGCGTGCCCAGCGCCAAAGGTGTCGTATTCACTTTCGGTGCGCTTGAGGAAGCCGGACAGACCACTCTCCTGTCGAAGCGTCTCCATCCGGGTGTTGCGGCCGGTCAGCAGCTTGTGCGGATACCCCTGGTGACCGACGTCCCACACCAGCTGATCGCGCGGCGTGTCGAACACCGTATGCAAGGCAATCGTGAGTTCGACGACGCCCAGGCCGGCGCCAATGTGGCCACCAGTGCGGGAGCAAACGTCGATCAGACGCTCGCGTACATCCTGCGCCAGGGTGCGCAGGTCGTCACGAGAGAGCGCCTTGAGATCGGCCGGGGACTGAATGCCTTCGAGAATCGACATGTGGAGCTCGGATGGATGTCGCGGCCAAGGGCCGTGACGAGGTGAGGCGCCGTGGTCAGGAGCGCCGTTCAACGATGAAGCGGGCCAACTGGTCGAGCGTCGGGGTCAACAACTGGACGTCGGCCAAGGCCGCACATCCATCTTCGACCAACGCTACGGCCTTCGCGATCGCTCCCTCGACGCCGAGGAGCGCCGGGTAGGTACTCTTGTGCAGATCCAGGTCGCGCCCGGCGGTCTTGCCCAGCTGGTCGGTGGTCGCCGTGATGTCGAGGACGTCGTCGGCGATCTGGAACGCCAGCCCGATTGCGGCGCCGTAGCGGGCGAATGCCTGCCGCTGGATCACGCTCGCACGTGCCGCGCGCGCCCCCAGGGTAACCGATGCGGTGATCAAGGCCCCGGTCTTGAGTCGGTGTACCTGCTCGAGCGCATCGACCGTGACATGGACCCCTTCCGCCTCCAGATCCAACAGCTGACCGCCGATCATCCCGCCACCACCGGATGCTTCCATCAATTCGCGGACGATCGCCCCCGCCTCATCGGCCGGCAGTCCGAGACGTGCGGCGGCATGCCACGCACTGCGGGCCGCCAGGGGCACCATGGCCAAGCCCGCTGCGGTCGCGATCGGCACCCCAGACACCCGATGCACGGTCGGTCGTCCCCGTCGGACATCGTCGTCGTCCATACACGGCAAATCATCGTGGACGAGCGAATAGGCGTGTACGACCTCGACCGATGCGGCCAGCTCGCTCGCATCACCGCCGCCTCCGCAGGCGCGGTAGGCCTCGAGCAGCAGGATCGCCCGCAGCCGCTTGCCCTCCCCCAGTAACGAGTAGCGAATCGCCTCGGCAGTGAGCGGCGCGAGGTCTCCGAGCCATCGCGCGCAGAAGACGTCGAGGGCTTGTTGCACGGCGGCGCGATCGACCGCGAAGCTACTCACGGCGGTCTCCGTCCCGGAATCCGTTCCGGTGGCAGGCGTCATCGAATCAGCCTCCGAGCTCCGTCACTGAAAACGACCCATCGGCCGCCTCGACCAGTTGCTGAACGCGCGCGTCAACCTGTTGCAGGGCTTGGCCGGCACTGCGCAAATGACCGATGCCCTCCTCGAACAGCGCCAGCGCCCGATCGAGATCGAGATCGGTGCGCTCCAACTCGCGCACGATGTCCTCAAGGCGATGCAACGACTGTTCGAACGTCACTGCGACTCCAACGAAAGAGATTCCGCAATGCCTGGCGGCAGCGGACGACCGGCCCCGGCCGTGGCAGACACGATCCCGTCGCGCATCCAGAGGTCAAAGACGGTTCCGGCCAAGAGCTGCTCCCGACTCCCGAAAGTAGCCCCCCCGGGCGTCCTCGCGACAGCAAAGCCCCGACCAAGCGTGGCGAGCGGCGACAACGCCTGCAGGCGACCCGCCACCGATTCGATGCGCCCCCGCCGACGTTCCACGGATCGACCGGCGACCAGCGAGAGCCGCTTTTGCACCTGGCGCAGCGAGGCCACCGCCCGCTCTTCCCGTCGTTGGGCCGCGGCCGCCAGACGACGCCCGAGGGCTCCAACGCGCGCGACCACTTCACGACGCGATGGAACGGCCAGCTCCGCCGCCGCCGACGGTGTGGCCGCCCGGACATCCGCTACCAGATCGCAGATCGTGATGTCTACCTCGTGTCCAACGGCCGACACCGTAGGAATGGGACAGGCCGCGAGCGCCCGGGCGACGCGCTCATCGTTGAACGCCCACAGGTCCTCTCGTGCCCCACCCCCGCGCCCGATGATGAGCACGTCAGCCTGCGCCCAACGGCTGACACGGCCGATGGCGGTCACCAGCGACTCTGCGGCGCCTTCGCCCTGCACCTTCGCCGGGACCAGCACAATCTCGACCGCGGCGCTCCGACTGCGGGCAACGGTGATGACATCGTGCAGCGCCGCGCCATCGGGGCTCGTGATCACCGCGACACGAGTCGGAAACGGCGGCAGCTGCCGTTTCCGCGAGGGTTCCAGCAGTCCGTCTTTCTCGAGACGTAACCGTGTACGCTCCAATCCTTTGCGCCAGAGGCCATCACCTTCTGCCTCAAGGGCGCGCACGGCAAACTGGAGGTCACCGCGCACGGGCCACACCGTCATCTGCCCGAACGCGACGACCTGCATGCCATCCTCCGGCATCGCGGGAATTCGCCGCTGTTGTGTGCTCCAAACCACGCATTTGATCTGGGCATCCGCATCACGCAGTGCGAAGTACCAGTGCCCGTTCCGGTGCGCCTTGAAGTCGCTGACCTCGCCGCGCACCCACAGCGGTGGAAACGCCCCCTCGACGAGGTCTTTGGCCGCCGACGTCAGCGTGCGGACCGTAATCGCACTCTCGGGCTCACTCCCTGGAGCGCTCAACTCGGCCGCGACCGGTGGCCCGTACGCGCCGGCACGCCGACCACTCATCGTGCGACCGATGCGAGCGCGGCCGCCCGCTCGGCGGCGCGCACCGTGTTGCGCAGCAGCATGGCGATGGTCATCGGACCCACTCCGCCGGGTACCGGCGTGATGCGCGAGGCCACTTCGACCGCGCTTGCGAAGTGCACGTCGCCAGTAAGGCGGGTCCCTTTGGCACGCGTGGGATCGGCCACGTGGTTCATGCCAACGTCGATGACGACCGCGCCGGGTTTGATCATGTCACCCGTGATCATCTCGGCGCGCCCCGCGGCCACGATGAGGATGTCAGCGCGGCGCGTGTGCGCCGCCAGGTCCCGCGTCCGGCTGTGACAGATCGTGACGGTCGCGTCGGCGCCGGCCCGCGATTGGACCAACAGGGCCGCCATGGGCTTGCCCACAATGTTGCTGCGACCGACGACGACCGCCTCGGCCCCGCGCGTCTCGACGCCGCTTCGAACGAGGAGTTCAATCACGCCCGCCGGCGTGCACGAGACGAACCCGTCGGTGTGGCCGATCAGCAGCTTGCCAACGTTGACCGGGTGAAAACCATCAACGTCCTTGTCCGCCCGGATGTGACGGATCACCGTGTCCGGATCGATGTGTCTCGGCAAGGGCATCTGGACCAGAATGCCGTGCACTTCCGAGTCCGCATTGAGCGTGTCGATCAATGCCAGCAGTTCGGGCTCAGTCGTCGACGCGGGCAAGCGGAGCGTCTGGCCCGCCATACCCGCCGCCTTGGAGGCCTTTTCTTTCGCGCCGACGTACGTGGCGCTGGCCGCGTCGTCGCCAACCAGCACGACGCAGAGACCCGGAATCACGCCCGCGGCGGAGAGGCGCGCCACATCGGCCGCCACTTCCCCACGAATCGCCTCGGCGATCGCCTTTCCGTCGATGAGTTCAGCGGGCAAAATCGACCGCCCGACTCTCTCGAATCACGACCACCTTGATCTGTCCCGGATATTGGAGTTCGGATTCAATCCGACGCGCGATCTCCTCCGACAACGCCGTCATGCGCGTGTCGTCGACTTGCTCAGGGGTGACGACCACGCGCACCTCGCGGCCGGCCTGGATGGCGAACACGCGCTCGACCCCCCGATAACTGGACGCAATCTTCTCCAGACCTTCCAGCCGCTTCACGTACGTCTCGAAGGCCTCGCGTCGCGCGCCCGGGCGCGACCCGGAGATGGCGTCGGCCGCCTGCACGAGGACAGACACTTCGCTCTCATGCGGCACGTCGTCATGGTGCGCCGCAATGCAGTTCACGACCAGCGGATTCTCGCCGTACTTCGTGGCGACCTCGACCCCGAGCTGGACGTGAGTGCCTTCGTGCTCGTGCGTCAGCACCTTGCCAATGTCGTGCAGCAGCGCGCCGCGCTTCGCGAGGGCGACGTCGAGCCCGAGTTCGGCCGCCATCATGCCGGCCAACCACGCCACTTCTTTCGAGTGCGACAGAATGTTCTGGCCATAGCTCGTGCGCCACCGCATGCGTCCGATCAGCTTGATCACCTCCGGATGCAAGCCGGATACGCCGAC
>CAZMGX010000307.1:0-6479 GCA_964565915.1 uncultured Gemmatimonas sp. | reverse complement strand
CCATCCAGCATCGAACCCTGCACCTGCGCCTCGGCCCCACTCTGGTTCACGATCGTGCCGGCATCCACCGCGGCGGTCAGCTTCTTGAGCCTCAGCACACCCGCCTGACTTACGGCGACATCCGCCACAATCGCGACGTACGCGCTGTTCGCGAAACAGATGGCGAATCCCTGTCCCTCGCCGCGTGGACGCTTCTCGCCCCAGTTCGCTTTTTCGG
Organism: uncultured Gemmatimonas sp.; assembly: GCA_964565915.1. Classification (GTDB taxonomy): domain Bacteria; phylum Gemmatimonadota; class Gemmatimonadetes; order Gemmatimonadales; family Gemmatimonadaceae; genus Gemmatimonas. Next base: position 6,262 of record CAZMGX010000307.1, on the reverse strand, counting down.
TGGCAAGCTGCAACACGGCGCGCATCTTGTTGGCATCAAACCGCGGCGACGTTGGCACGGTGGCCAGCATGTCGAGCGTAAACGCGAGGGGTTCCTTCCCGGCAGCGTGGGCGAGTTCGTCCATGAAACACTGCGTCGCCCACACGTTGCCGTTGTCACCCGGCGCGCGCCAATATCCGGTGGGAATGCCCCCGCGCAGTTTGCTGGAACGCACCTGCGACCCCTGAACCGCATTGAACGGGAACCCACCGGCGGTCATGTCACCGGGTCCACCCTCCATCTTCACAAACGCGTCGTGTAGCGCGACGACGCGGCCGGTGCTATCGAGACCAGCCGAGAAGAAATGCCACCCGTTGGACCGATAGTTGTCGTGCGCAAAGTCCTGCTCACGCGTCCACGTCAGTTTGATCGGCGTGCCCGCCAGGTTCTTCGCAATGGCGGCGGCTTCGATGGAAAATTCGTTGCTGCCGCGACGCCCGAAGCCGCCACCCAGTCGGGTGATGTGCACCTTCACGTTGTTCGCCGCGAGTCCGAGCCCGCGCACGATCAGCCCCTGGCCCGACGACGGAATCTGCGTGGGGGTCCACATCTCCATCACGCCGTCGTGAAACCACGCGGTGCAGTTTTGCGGCTCGAGCGTGGCGTGGGCGAGAAACGGATAGTGATACACGGCATCCACCGCACGTGCACCGGACGGCAGTGCCGCCGGACCGTTGGCTTTCGCCAGGGACTGCGCCTGCGCGGCCATGTCGACACTGCTCTGTGCCACCTGCGGCCCTTCGTTCCACTGGACCTTGAGAGCCTTCGTGGCGCTGAACGCGTTCCACGTTGAATCGGCGACCACCGCCACGCCCGAGGTGAGGCCGGCGATGCCCGTCAGCACGAAGGCATCGCGCACGCCGGGCTTGGCCTTTACTTCGTCAAGGTTCGCACTCACCACCTCGCCACCGAACACGGGGCACTTGGTATAGGTCGCGTAGAGCATCCCCGGCAGCTTGACGTCGATGCCAAAGAGCGGCGCGCCCGTCACGATCTTGCGATTGTCCACGCCCGCGATGCGCGTGCCAAGCAGTTTGAACGTGCTCGGATCCTTGAGCGGCACGTTGGCGGGGACCGGCAGCTGCGCGGCCTTGGTCGCGAGTGCGCCGTAGGAGGCCGTGCGGTTGGACGCCGCGTGCTTCACGACGCCATCGGCCGTGGTGCATTCACTCGCGCTCACGTTCCACTCTTGTGCCGCGGCCTCGACGAGCACCGCGCGTGCGGCGGCGCCGGCGCGTCGCATCGCGGCGTAGTTCGCCACCGTCGAGCCGCTCCCGACGCTGAACTGCCGACCATACGCCGGATTGAGATCACCTTGCACGACCGTCACCTGCTCCCATTTCACATCGAGCTCTTCGGCGATGATCATGGGCAATGACGTCTTGATGCCTTGCCCCATCTCCGAGTTCGGCGCGATGAGCGTGACGGCGCCACTCGGGGCGATGCTGACGAACACGTTCGGAGCAAAATCTGCGATGGGCGCGACGCCTGTCGGCGCGAGCCCGGTCGTCGGAGCCGCTTCAGCGACGGAGAGAAAGTCGGTTGCATCCAACGCGCTCGCGACCAGCAACCCACCGCCCGCCAAGGCACTGATCCTGATGAACTGTCGTCGATCAATCGGTCGATCGTTCTGTCGATTGTTCTCGCGACCGTTTTCGCGATCGCGCTTCGACGCGCCGGACTTGGGGTCGCGTTTCATTCGCGCCTCCCGTTGGCTGGAGTGGCGGTCGCGATAAATTCGGCGGCGCGCTTGATGCCGGCACGAATACGTGTGTACGACGCGCAGCGGCACAGATTTCGCGACATCGCGGTGTCGATGTCGGCGTCCGTGGGACGCGGATTGGACTTGAGCAGCGCGGCCGCGGCGAGGATCTGTCCGCCCTGACAGTATCCACACTGCGGAACGTCGAGTTCGCACCACGCCTCTTGCAGAGCGCGCGCCTGCGGCGTGTCGATGCCCTCAATCGTGGTGACCACGCTCGCGCCGACGGTCGATACCGACGTGCGACAAGATCGTGTGGGGACGCCGTTCACGTGCACCGTACACGCACCGCATTGCGCGATGCCGCAGCCGAACTTGGCGCCGGTCAGGTCCAGCGAATCGCGCAACACCCACAACAAGGGTGTGTCGGATTCGACCTCGACGGTCCGGGACGCGCCGTTCACGTTGAGTGTGTACTTCCCCATAAACGCTCCGTAAGATCGTGTGGGCAGAATATACCGGCGGGACGCCATCCCCGTCGGTCGCGCGTACGGCCCGATCGCCTCGCGGGCGCTGCAGGAAAGGCGGGGGCGTGGCGGTGCCGCTATCTTTCGCGCATGTCCTTCCCCCTCGAAATCGTCACCATTGGTGACGAACTGCTGCTCGGCTTCACCATCGACACCAACGCCGCGCACATCGGGCGTGAACTTTCCAGCCTCGGCATCAGCATTGCACGGCGCGCGACCGTCGGCGATGAACCGGCCGGCATCACGACGGCCATCCGCGAGGCGCTCGAACGCACCGGGGCGGTGATCACCACCGGCGGCCTCGGCCCCACGGCCGACGACCGCACCAAGCCCGCGATTGCCGAAATCTTCGGGCGGTCGATGGTGATGGACGAAGCCATTCTCGCCGCGCTCGAAGCCCGCTGGCTGAAGCGCTTCGGCGTCGCGATGCCGGTCAGCAATCGGCAGCAGGCCATGGTCCCCGAGGGTGCCACGATCCTGACCAATCGGCACGGATCGGCGCCCGGCATCTGGCTCGAAGACGAGCGCGGACGCTGGGTCGCGATGTTTCCCGGCGTCCCCCGCGAATTGCGCGGCATGCTGGCCGACGAAATGATCCCGCGGCTGCGCGAGCGACTTCCCGCTGGTGGTGCGGTGATTCGCTCGCGCACGCTCCGTACGGCCAGTATCTCGGAATCGGCTCTGGCCGACCGACTGGGTGAACTCGGTCGTGGGGTCGATGGGATGCCGCTGGCCTTTCTGCCCGGGATTGATGGCGTCGACCTGCGGCTCACGTCGCGGGGGCTCGGGGATGCCGAGACCGAACAGCGCCTGACCGTGGCCGCCGCGAAGCTGCAGGAGCGCGTCGGTCGTTTCGTCTACGGCGAAGGCGACGCCGATCTGGCGGCGCTGATGCTGGCCCAGTGCGCCGAACGGGGGGCGACCATCGCCGTGGCCGAGAGCTGCACCGGCGGGCTGCTGGGTGGGCGCCTGACCGCGGTACCGGGCTCCAGTCGCGTCGTGCAGGGCGGGGTCATCGCCTACGCCAACGAGGTGAAGACGCGCGAGCTTGGCGTGTCGCCGGACGACCTGGCGGCGCATGGTGCCGTTTCCGAGCCGGTCGCGCGGGCCATGGCCACCGGGGTCCGGCTCAAATTCGGGTCTACCATCGGCATCGGCATCACCGGCATCGCCGGACCCGACGGTGGCACTCCCGACAAGCCAGTGGGTACCGTGTGGGTAGCGGTGGATGTGGCCGGCGAGGTCCATGCCGTCCGGGCGGTCATCCCGGGCGATCGCAATGAGATTCGCCAGCGGGCCGCGCAGTTGGCGCTCGATCGACTGCGCCGGGCCTTTCTGCGTGACGCGGCGTCCGAAGGATGGACCGTACGTGGCTGAAACGGCTGGTGCGACTGGCGCGCTGGATCCGGGCCATCGTCCGCGATCTGCCAAATCCCGCTAGACTTCCTAAACTTTCCCGATCCCAGAGCGTACGGTTCGCACCCGCTCACCCGAGCGGCGGCTCGACCCGCACGTCGGCTTTTCGAGTTCCAGAGACAATGACTGATCCCACGAACCCGATGCAGGACCCCGCTCCCGACAACCAGGCCGATGGCGGCGACGCCGCCGTTGGCACCGACACGCCCGACGCGACGGATCTCTCGGCGACACAGCGCGAACTCAACGAAGCCAAGGACCGGCATCTGCGCCTTGCCGCCGAGTACGACAACTTCCGTCGGCGGGCGGTCAAGGAACGACAGGACGCGGGATGGCGCGCGCAAGGTGATCTCGTGCGTGGGATTCTCGATGCGCTCGATGATATCACGCGCTTCGCCCACGTCGATCCCACGACGGTGGATTCCAAGACGGTGGTCGACGGCGTCCTGATGGTCGAGAAGAAGCTGTTCAAGTCGCTGGCAGGTCATGGCTTCGAGACGATCGATGCCACCGGACACCCGTTCGATCCGGCGCGTCATGAGGCCGTCAGCACGATGCCCGCGGCGAGCGCGGAAGAAGATGGCGTGGTCGCGGTCACGTTCCAGGTCGGGTACGTCATCAACGGGCACGTGCTGCGACCGGCGCGTGTCGTGGTCAAGCAGTGGAACCCGCATGGCCAATAGCAAAGACTTTTACGCAGTCCTCGGCGTCGCGTCGTCGGCGTCGGCGGACGAAATCAAGAAGCAGTATCGCCGTCTGGCCAAGAAGCATCATCCGGACGCCAACCAGAACGATCCGAAGGCGTCGGAGCGCTTCAAGGAAATCTCCGAGGCGTACAACGTTCTCGGTGACGCGGAAAAGCGGAAGCAATACGACGACATGCGTCGTCTTGGCGCGTTCGGTGGTTTCGGTTCGCGGCCAGGCTCGGGCGCGAGTTCGTCGCGCCCGTCCGGTTTCGGATCACCCGGTCCCGGTCAGTCTGGCGCGGGGACGTTCAGTGAGTTCGACGTCGGTGGGATCGGCGGCCTTGGCGACCTTTTCTCGTCGATGTTCGGCGGCGGTGCGGCGGGCGGCGGCGCGCGAGCGCGTACGCGCGGGCCGGAGCGCGGTCAATCCGTCGAGAAGACCGTCGAGGTGCCGTTCCGTGTCGCGGCGACCGGTGGGAAGGTCCCGGTGGAACTCGAGGTGAACGAAGAGTGCGGCACCTGTCGCGGGTCCGGTGCGGCGCCGGGTGCGCAGGTCAAGGCGTGCGGCGAGTGCAACGGGCGCGGCGTGATTTCGTTCGGACAGGGCGGGTTCGCCGTGAATCGTCCGTGCCCGGTGTGTATGGGGCGCGGACAGGTGCCGAGCGAGCGGTGTCCGACGTGCAACGGGGCGGGCGAACAGCGGGCGCGACGAAAAGTCCTCATTGCCGTGCCCGCGGGCGCCGAGAGTGGCACAAAAGTCCGGATGAAGGGTCAAGGAGGGAAGGGTGCCGCGGGCGGGCAGCCGGGCGACCTCGTGATCACGTTCGAGGTGCTCAACGATCGCTTCTACAAGCGCGACGGGCGCGACCTCATCGCCACGGTGCCGATCAATATTGCGCAGGCGACGCTGGGATCACGGGTCAGCGTGAAGACGCTCGACGACAAGAAGGTGGCGCTGCGGATTCCGCCGGGTACGTCGTCTGGCAAGCGGTTCCGCATTGCGGGGCAGGGCATCGAAAAGGAAGGACGCAAAGGGGATCTCATCGTGGAGATCACCATCACCGTGCCCGAGGCGCTTTCGGAAGCGCAGGAGAAAGCGATGCGTGAGTTTGCCGAAGCCGGCGGGATGAAGTTTTGAAGCAGGCACTCCGTGCCGGTATGGTCGCCTCGCTGCTCTCGGCGGCGAGTGTGACGAGCGTGGCGGCGCAGCAGCCGTCACCGGCGGCGTTGCGCAGTGACTCGACCCGAGTCACGCCGACGGAAAGTGGCTGGCATGTCGAGCAGTGCATGGCCGGCATCACCTACGGGGCGCCGCTGAAGCTCGCTGTCTCGTACGGCGGCGGATTCCTGTACGAATCCAACGGCGGCCCCGACGTGTGCGCGTTGGCCGTCGCGAAGGTCGGCTTTGGTGGGGCACAAGGCAGCATGGGCATCGGTACGAGCTTCGCCCCTTGGGGAACCGGCGTGATGGTGACCGGCAACGTCCTGCGCACGTTCAGCGCGCCACTCGAAGCCACACCGCGTCGGACGTACGTCGGCGCCTCCGTGCACTTCTGGCCGGCGTTCGCGCTGGGCGGCGAGCTCGGATACCTGTGGCGGATGGGCGATGAGGCAGGGACCGCCGCTGCCGGCAAGCGGATCCTCACTTGGTCGGTCGGCTTCGGGTTCTGACGCGTCGCGTCGTCAATGCCCGACGAACTCCAGCGGCACGAATCGGCGCATGGTTGGTGGAGTATGGCCACCGGCGCGCCGCAGGCCGCGCTGCACGGCATCGTGCGCGGCCATTACTGCGGATGGACGGAACACACGCGACGCCCGATACGTCGCCGTGAGTTGGCGTCGACCGTTGTCCCGCTGATCATCAACTTCGGCCCATCATACCGACTGCTCTC
>CAZMGX010000306.1:0-6550 GCA_964565915.1 uncultured Gemmatimonas sp. | reverse complement strand
AAGGAAGTCGGCGGCATCGGCGTCGCGCGCGCGAGGACGCCGGCCGGCCCATTCGTGGATCACATCGGCAAGCCGCTGATCGATCGCTTTCACAATGGCGCACAGCCGATCGACCAGATGGTGTTCCGTGACGACGACGGCAGCTACTACATCGTGTACGGCGGCTGGCGGCACTGCAACATCGCGAAGCTGAACAAGGATTTCACCGGCTTCGAGCCGTTCCCCGACGGGTCGATCTTCCGCGAGATCACACCGACGGGGTATGTCGAAGGCGCCTACATGATGCGCAAGGACGGCAAGTACTACTTCATGTGGTCGGAAGGCGGCTGGACCGGCCCGAACTACGCGGTGGCGTACGCCGTGGGCACCTCACCGTTCGGCCCGTTCGAGCGGGTCGGCCAGATCCTGGCGCAGGATCCCACCGTGGCCACGGGCGCCGGGCATCATTCGGTGCTGCACGCGCCCGGATCATCCAACTGGTACATCGTCTACCATCGACGCCCGCTCGGTCAAACCGATCGCAATCACCGCGTGGTGAGCATCGACAAGCTGGAGTTCGAGGCCGACGGGCGCATCCGGCCGGTCAAGATCACGACCGCCGGCGTGGCCGAGGATCCGATTCGTCGATAGCGGCGTTCCCCCGAATGATCCGGTGAACTGGTCATTCGATAGGGGGTGGGGTGTACTACCAATGTGATGCTGGATACTGACCATGACGCCACGATTCCGGCGGAGCTCGCGACCAGGGTGGCGGCGGGTGACGCCGTGGCCTTCCGCGAGCTGTTTGTTCGGCTGCACGAGCCACTGCTGCGCTTCGCGACCCGATTCGTCGACGAGTCGGCCGCCAAGGACGCCGTGCAGGAGGCCTTCGTGCGCGTATGGCACCGTCGGCAGACGATCGACGAGGAGTTGTCGTTGCGCGCTCTCCTGTACCGCACGGTGCGAAACCTCGCCTTCAATGCCGTCCGCGATGAAAACACGCGCAATCGGCTGCTGGCCGACGAAGGCACCGAACATCTCTCCGGGCAGTCCCCCATGAACCCCGAACAAGCGTTTGCCGTGAAGGAAATGGGTGAGGCCGTACGCGCAGGCATCGATGCGCTGCCGGAACGACAGCGCGAAGCACTCGTGCTCAGTCGGTTCAACGGACTCAGTCATCAGGAAATCGCCGCCGTCATGAATGTCTCGGCGCGAACGGTGAACAATCATCTCGTGCGGGCGCTCGAAACACTTCGGGTCTACCTGCGACAGGCAGGAGTGTTGAACCATGGATAATCCGCGTTCCGCCGCGCCGATGCCGGACGCGCTGCAGGAAGCATTGCGCGATCACGCGGACGGCGTGGAATTGCAGCGCGTCTGGGAGCTGCTGCCGATAGCGGAGTCGTTGTCAGCGACGCCTGCCGTACGCAGCGCCGATGACCGTGAATTGCTCTGGGCACGAATTGTCGCTGAGACGACGGTGCCTGAGGCATCAGCGCCGACGCAGGCAGGTGACAGCGACGGGGTCATCTCGTTGGCAGCCCGCCGCGACGCCGCCACTGCGGCGCCGTCTCTCGGCGGGACGCGCGGGCGGGTGACGCGCGCGAACATCGGCGCGCGTCGTGCGACGAGCCTGACGCTGCTGGCCGCGGCCGCCGCGGTGATGCTGTCAGTCATCTGGGCGCTACGCGACATCACGACGTCCACCGCGCCTGGCGAACGCCGGCAGCTGACGCTGGTCGATGGTTCGCAGGTCCGGTTGAATGGTTCGACCACGATCGAGCATCCGCGCTGGATCCGACCCGCGTGGTTGGGCGGTGGGAGCCGCCAGGTGCGCCTCGATGGCGTGGCGTTCTTCGATGTGGCCAAGGACGCGGCGCGCCCGTTTGTGGTGACGACCGATCACGCCACCGTCACCGTGCGGGGACCACGATTCAACGTCGTCGCGCGCGGCACGGGCGAGGCGTCCTCCACGGATGTCGCGGTGGAGGAAGGCGTGGTCGAGGTGCGTCGTGTGTCCGGCAACGATCACGCCGCCGCGACGCTGCGCGCCAACGATCACATCCGCGTGGGCGCCGGATCGGACGCGCTGCAGGCGGTCGCATCGGGCGCCGACGTGGCTCGCGAAACCGCATGGATCCGGGGCGGCTTCTCGGCGGTTGATCTGCCGTTCACCCAGATCGTCACGATGCTGGAGGCGCAGTTCGGTGTCGAGATTCGCTTGAGCGGGTCGGCCGTCTCCAGTCAGACGATGACCGTCTACTATCCCACGCAAGGCGCCGTCGATGCCATTCTGTTGGATCTGTGTACGGCGCGCGGTCTGGTGATGCGTCGCACCAGTCGCGGATTCGAGATTACGCCAAAGCCGTGACGCAATTGCGTTACCGTCGCTGGCGCGTGTTCGCGCTTGCCTGTGTGTTGCCGTCGATCGGCCCGACCGCGCGGGACCTCGCGGCGCAGCGGCCGGCGGGGGAGAGGGTCGTCCCCGTCGCCGAGAGTGCTGGTCGCCAGCGCGTGGTCGCGCCGGATGATCCGGCGCAGCGGCTGATCACACTCGCGGTGCGTGACGTGTCCGTGCAGAGCGCCATCGAGTCGCTGGTCGAGCGCAGCGGCATCAGTCTCGTGTACGCGTCCGAGGCGTTGGGGTCGACGCGTAGCGTGTCGTGTCGTTCGGACAACGAGCGTGCCGAGCGTATGCTCGCGTGCATCGTGCGTGGCGCGGGGCTCGACTACTACCGGCTCTCGTCCGGCACGTTCGTGGTGATTGCGCGAGCCGAGGCTGCACCGGCGTATGCATCGCTAACCGGACTGGTACGCGACGCGACGTCGGGAGCGCCGGTGCCGCAGGCTCGCGTTTCGCTGGCGGAATTGGGTGATGTGCGCACGGCGGGCAGCAGCGGTGGATTTGCCTTTGCGCGACTGCGGCCGGGTCGGTATCGGTTGATGGCCACGGCGATCGGCTATCAGGCGCGGTTCATTGAACTCATCGTCCCCGACAGCGGTGCGGCGCGCACGACGATTCAATTGGAGCGACACGCGGCGATCGTCGCACCGGTCGTGATCAACGGCCTCGTGGCTGGCCTGTCGTCGGCGATCAATCGACAGAACATCGCGACGGCGGATATTCCCGTCGCCGTGATGGGGCCGTCGTTGTTGCAGACCGCGGCACCGGCCATGATGGGTGTGTCACCCAATAGCGGGACCGGCGACTTGCATATTCAAGGCGGTGCGTCGGGTGAACACCAGCTCCGGCTCGATGGGGTGCCCATCTTCGATCCCATCGCGGTGGATCGGATCTACGGCGCCTTTAGTCCACTGGCGATCGGCCGCATGACGGTGCAGCGCGCGGGCTACGCGGCATCCGCGGGCAGCTTCACGGCCGGGGTGATCGATCTCGAGCACACACTCGATGATGGGTCGCCGCCGAGCGCGCCGCGGGAAGGCAGCGGCGCGGCACCATCGAGTGGAGGACGTCCCGCATTGACGGTGCAGGTGGATCCCGGCAGTGCATCGGCGCGTGTGTTCACCCGCCGCACGCCAGGTGGTCGTGATCTCTCGACCATGTTGGCGGTGCGCGGCAGTCTGTGGCCGGTGTATCAGCCGGGCGCCGTGACGAGCGCCCTGCGCTCCTGGAACATGATGAGCCCGGTATTGACCCAACGACTGGCATCGGCGGGTTTGCTGGGGCATCAGGGCGCTGATGTTGATGCCTCGCTCCCCATCGCCCGCGCCGGTTCTGACTTGCGCTTTCTGGACGTGCATGCGGCCGCACGCTACGGTCTGGGCGCGTTCTCCTCGCTCACCGCATCCGGCTATCTGGGCCGCAATCGCATCGGCAGCGACGTGACACTGGCTCCCGTCAACGCACAAGGCATCGACTCGGCGCGCGCGATTGCGGCGAGCGAGGGGTACCGCTGGGCCACGGCCGGTGCGCAGGTCCGGTACGATGCGTTGCTGGGTGCACGGACGCAGTCGTCGTTGCAACTGCGTCGCAGCGAACACGCCCTCCGCTACGGCTTCATGGTGGCGCCGATGCAGGAGGCAGCTGGAGGTGCGCCGTCGCCGGTCGACCGCAACGGTCTGGTGGAGACGGCGCTGGAAGGCACCCTGAGCACCTCGGTTGGGGGCGCCGTGACGATGCAGTGGACGGCCACCGTCGCGCGAACCACCAGCACGATGCAGATGGCGAGTGGCGTCCTGCGGGATCTTCGCACCGACATCGCGGCGTCGCGCGCGGTGGGGGTCGTGGATGTCACGTGGCATGTGCGCCGATCCCTGTGGGTCGACGCCGGGCTGCGCAACACCTGGCTGCTCTCCACCGGACGCAGCGAAGGCGAGCCGCGACTCGCCATTCGTGGTGAAGGCCAGTCCGACCGACTGGGCCGAATCGCTTGGCGCATCGGTGGTGGCACGTACCGACAGTACGTCACACAGTTCGACCTCGCGACGACCGCGCCCAATGCGCTCGTGCCGACCATGCGATTCTGGTTGCCGGTTGATGGTCGCACGCCGACGCCGCGTGCCCATCATCTGGCGGGCGAATTCATCGCGCAGCCCGGCGCCGGGTGGGAGATACGCGCCGAAGCCTATCACAAATGGATGCCGGAGATTGCGGCGTTCGACTACGGCGTCTTGTTCGATCACGACGCCACGTTGCCTCACCGACTCACCGCCTCGGACTTTATTGGTTCGAGTCGCGGTGACGCGTGGGGCGCGGGGGTTCGCATCATCCGCGAGATGTCTCGCGTGCAGGCCGCGCCGGTACTGCGCGCCGAGTTAGGCTACGATTACGGTGTGTCGCGACGGACGTTTCCGTCACGCTTTGGCGGCACGATGCAACCGACGCCGTGGAATGAACCGCATCGTGTGACACTGGCCGCTGACTGGCGGCCGCGGACGTCGACGGTGATCACGGCGCGTGCACGCATGGTGCAGGGACGCTCGTGGGCGCTGCGACAGGTGTACTATGACCTCCTCTCGGTCAGTGAGGTCGGTGCAGGACTCCCGCTGCAGAATCCCGGTGCGGCCGACAAACCCCTCGTGGTCACCTCGGATATCGGCCTTACGCGCACTGTCTCCGTGTGGCGATCACGCGCCGACATCGGGGTTGCGATCTTGAATGTGCTTGGGCGTCAGAACATCCTCGACTATGGATTGCAGAGCCGAACCACAGTCAACGCGACCAGCTACGATCAGGTTCCACGATTCCTGATGGGACGTCAGTGGTCGTTGAGCGTGCGGATGTCACCGCCCTGATGTTCGGCAGCGCGAAAGAATCTCGTCGGACCCGGTAGTCATACGAAACGTGTGGCGGGTAGGGGTGATGCAAGCGGTGCACTGGTGCACTGCGCACATCAGCATCAACTCACCTTCGACTTCCGATCCGATGACTGCTTTGCAACACCACCCGCGACTGACCCGTCGACCCCTGCTTTTGCGCGCCGTGCTCACCGGCGCCTTGCTCTCGTTCGCTGCGGCGTGTGGTGACGACGATCCCACCTCGACGGCACCGACGAAGAACATTCTCGAGACCGCCACGGGTACCGCCTCACTCAGCACGCTGAACGCGGCGATCACGGCGGCAGGACTGGGCAGCACGTTCACAGGCGCGACCAAGTACACGGTGTTTGCGCCGGTGAATGATGCGTTCGCCGCGCTGCCTGCAGGTACCGTTGATGCGCTGCTGCTGTCCGCGAATCAGCCGACGTTGCAGGCGCTGCTCACGAACCATGTGGTGGCCGGTGAAATCCGCGCGGCGAACCTGACCGATGGGCAGACGCTGACGACGCTCGCCGGCAAGAAGCTGCGTGTGACGATCACTGGTGGGCAGGTGCGGATCGATGGACAGCTGGTGCAGACGGCCGATGTGGCTGCCACGAACGGTGTGGTGCACCTGATCGGCGGCGTCATCACCAGCGGTCTGGATGTCGTGCAGCGTGCGTCGATCACGCCGACGCTCAGCACGCTGGTGACGGCGGTGGGCGCCGCGCAGATCGCGGCGGCCCTGCAGGCGCCGGGACCGATCACGGTGTTCGCGCCGGTGAACAGCGCGTTCGCCGCGCTGCCGGCTGATCAGATCAACCTGCTGCTCGCGCCGGCAAACCGTGCGCTGCTGACGAAGGTGCTGACCTACCACGTGGCGGCCGGCCGCGTCCTCTCGTCGCAGCTGACGGAAGGCCAGACGATCACGTCGCTGGAGGGCACGCCGCTCACCATCACCTTGGCCGGTGGCGCGAAGGTCAATGGTGTGCCGATCACCACGACGGACATCATCACGTCGAATGGTGTGGTGCACTTGATTGGTGGCGTCCTGACGCAGCATCTGGACATCGTGGACGTGGCGACGCTGCGCGGGTTCTCGTCGCTGGTGGGTGCCGTGCAGACAGCCGGCCTGACCAACACGCTGCGCACCACCAACAACATCACCGTGTTCGCGCCGACCAACGCCGCGTTCGCCGCCATCCCCGGTGGCGCGCCAACGAGCGCCCAGGTGCTTGGACAGGTGTTGCAGCTGCAAGTGACCCCATCGCGCGTGCTCGCTGCGGGCCTCTCGAATGGCCAGAACGTCCCG
>CAZMGX010000305.1:0-6550 GCA_964565915.1 uncultured Gemmatimonas sp. | reverse complement strand
TTGTGAGCCGGCGTTGACCGGCTGCCGACTTTCGGGCGGCCGCGGCATTGCCGTCGTTTCAGGCGCCTCCGACGGTGCGGCCCCGGCGTTCGGCTGCGCCGTACTCGTGCCAGTGCCGGTACCCTGCGCCTCCGGCCCCTGCGCGACGCCGCTCGGCACGGAACCAGGAGCGCCGGAACTGGCGCCGGTCTGTGCATCTGTCGCACCGTTTCCGCCAGGCCACATCGCCCACGCAAGCGCAACGAGCGCCATCGCGCCTCCGGCGAGCGCAAGCGGCGGCACCTTGCGGCCTGCCGCCGCGGGCGCCACGACACGCACGGTCATTGCCGACTGGATCGAATCCGTCATGGCGATGATCCGCGTCTCACCAGCGCCGACGGCGCGCAGCTCACCCTGTTCGTCGACCTGTACGACCGACGTATTTTCCGTACTCCAGATGACCGTCGACGGCAGCGATGTCCGTCCGTCCTCGGTCACCGCGCGGACCTCGGCGCGTTGTGTCCGACCGACAGTCAGCGTGACGGCGGGCGTGCCGAACTGCAGCGCCGAGATGCGAGGCGCGCGCGCGGTGATCGTGAGGGAGGCATCGATCGGGCTCTTCGCGCTCAAGAGACCCGTTGCGTCTGATGGCGCCGCAAGCGACGCCCGCACCACCAGCGGCCCCGCGCGAAGCGGTGTCAGCGTCCCGGTGTTGGTAATCGTGGCAGCATCCGCCGGTTCAACGTGCCAACGCAGCGTCGGCGACACGGGCTGTCCGTTGCGATCGTGTGCCGACACAGAGAGTGGTAACGGGCTGCCCACGATCGCGTCCGTCGCGGGCGCCGTGATGTGCAGGCTGTCGACCGCCGAGGGCGCCACGAGAATGGTGATTTGTCCACTCTTGCCCTCCAACTCCGCCGTCACCGTGGCGCGACCGGGTGACAGCGCGACCAGACGTCCATTGCCTTCGACGCGTGCGATCTGCGGATGCATCGAACGCCACGTCGGGGTTGCATCCGTCACCTCGATGTCCATCGCGTCCCACGTCGTCGCGCGCAGCGCCATGACTTCGCCGACCTCGAGCATGCTGCGCTCGGAGGCGATCGACAAACGTGCAATCGATGCCGCCTTGACGCGCACCGACACCGTCGCGTCGGCCACGCTGCCGTCGGCGCTCGTGATGTGCGCGCGGATCGAGCAGGCTCCAGGCGCCAACGCCCGGACGATGCCGCTGCCCTCGACGACCGCGACGCCGGGCGACGCACTCTGCCAGCTTGCCGGCGCACTGAGCACCTGGACCCCGCGACGGTCGTACGCTTGCACGTTCACGGCCGCGACCGCCCCGACTTCGAGGTCCAGCGTCGACGGGAACAGTTCGAGGCGCGCGATCACGACATCCGTGATCACCACCGTCGCCGATGTCGTGGCCGATTCCGGTCCACCGCCGGCGTCCGGTGCGGCGAACACCGTGACCTCTCCGATGCGGAGCGCACGACCCCGGAGCGACGGCTCGTCGATCAGCAGGATCGAGGGGTCACTGCTCCACAGGCGGACGCCCGAGGCCGAGCGTGATGCACCGTTGATGTCCTTGACGCGCAGGGTGAACGCCACCTCGTCGCCGAGTTCGACCCGCGTGTCTGCCAGCGTGAGGTGGATGGCCCCGATGGCCGGCTCAAGCGATTCCAGTTCGATGGAATCCGTCGCCTCATCGATGGACGCCGTGATGCGCGCGACACCGGGCGCGATGGCGAGGGCGCGGCCTGTCGAGTCCACGTGGATCACCGACGGCGCACTTGATGTCCAGCGCGCCGGCGTCGCATCCGACCGCGCACCAAGATCGTCGAACGCCTCGAACGACAGCGACGCGGCATCGCCCAGTTGCAGCGACGGCGTCGGCGCGGTCACGCGAAGCCTGGAAATCGGGCGGCGCAGCACGGCGACGTCCATTGATCGCCGCACGTTGCCGACGGAGACGTCGATCACCGCCATGCCGGGCGCGATGGCGCGGATCACGCCGGGGGCATCGAGGTCTGCCACCGTCGGTGCACGACTGATCCATACCATCGCCACGTCACACGCGACACCGTTGACGTCGACCGCCGTCACTTCCGGGCGCATCACGTCGCCCACACGGAGCGTGACGTGCGGCGTGGTGAGCGACAGTCGGGCAATCGGCGCGGCTTCCACCCGAATGGTGGCTTCCGACCATCCGCCGTTGACCGACGCGCGCACCACCGCCGTTCCGGGCGACACACCGGAGACCGTCCCGTTGGGCTGCACCGTCAGCACATTCACATCGCTCGACGTCCACTGCACGCCGGCACCAGGCAGCGATTGCCCGGTATCGAGCGCCACTGATGCGCGGAGGTCCAGCGTTCCGGAGACGAAAATCGTGGCGCCGGGCGGCGAAATGGTGACGACCATCGTCGTCGACGCATTGGCCCCACTCGTCGGGCTTGGTGTGCTGGCGCCGCTCGGTCCGCCATTCGCCACGCCGGGTACGCCGTGGCGCAGCGCGCGCACGGTCTCGGCCAGCTTGCGGCGGGCCACCCCGCCATCCATCGCCATGTTGGCGCCGAAGACGTCCTGCAGATCTTCCAGCGACGGCCAGCGATCTTCGGGGTTCTTCTCCAGCATGCGCATGACCGCATTCGCCAGGAACGCCGGACAGTCCGGACGCAACTCGCGCACGGGCACCGGTTTCTTGCTGCCGTGCGCCGCAATCAGCTGGTACAGGTCCCCGCTGAAGGGCGGCCGACCGGCAAGCATCTGGTATGCCGTGATCCCGAGCGCGTACTGATCCGACGCCGGACCCACGGGGACCCCAGAGAACTGTTCCGGACTCATGTACATCGGCGTACCGACCTGCGTGCCCGACTGCGTCAGCCCCGTATCGCCGAGTGCCTTCGCGATGCCGAAATCCGTGAGGATCACATCACCCTTGAGGTTCAGCAGGATGTTCGCGGGTTTGATGTCGCGATGGATGATGTCTTCGGAGTGTGCGTACGCGAGCGCGCGGGTCGCCTGGAACAGGATCCATCGGATCTGGTCGACCGGAATGGCGTCGCCCTGCCGACACAGCTCGTCGACGGCGATGCCGTCGATCAGGCTCATGACGAAGAAAATGATCTCGTCACTTTGCCGCACGTCGTGCACGACGATGATGTTCGGGTGCTGCAAGCGCGCCGCGATGCGCGCTTCCTGAAGGAACCGCGCAGCCATCCCCTGGGTCATGGCCAGGCGTGGGTCCATCACCTTGATGGCGACCCGGCGCTCCAGTTGCCGATCGGTGCCAGCGTACACGACGGCCATGCCGCCGCGACCGAGCTCGCCGACGACGTCGTACGATCCGGCCGTCGCGCCACGGAGTCGTTCCAACAGTGGATCCGGCTGGGGGCGGCCGGTATCGCCGAAAAGCTCGGTAACCAAGGAACGATGCGGGTCGGAGGACTCGGCGTGCACGGTGACACGCCACTGTGAGGATACGACTGGTCCGGATGAATCGAAAGGCCGTGGTCAGCGCGCCATGATCGCGCTCATTGGCGGTTCGGCGCCGGGCCAGTGCCCGTGGCGCCGCCGTGCGCTCGGATCCCACGTCGATGGGACGAGCGAGAAGGCCGGAGTCTCCGCGAGCGCCGCGAAGACCCGGTTGTCGGCCTGAACCTGGGTTTGACCGGCCGGCAGGTCCCGGCAGACCTGGCTCGGTGCCGTGATCCAGCGGGCGTACGCCTCGACGGCGTGCTTCGCCACCGCGGAGCTGCCGCCGCAGACCGGACGCACACCAGCCAAATGCGAGGCTCGCAGCCACGCGGGTGTCAGATTCAGCTCATAGTCGACCGCGTGGCCAATCTCGTGGAACACGGTGGACATCGGACTCTCGCCCTCCCACCGATTCCGCGGGATCCCGATCAGTCCCTCACCGTCGGGCACGATACGCCGCAGGTCGCCGTCCGGAACGAGCGTGTAGCGCTCGTGACCACCGAACCCCGTCTGTACACGATCCGGACGCCAGGTTCCGCCGCTGAGGCCACCGCCCGGCTTGCGTCCGATGATGAAGATCGGGTACACCACGCGCTGGTGTGGCGTCGGCAGTCGCTGCAGGAATCGTTCGAGCGTGGAGATGTTGTCCCGAGAAAAGGGACTCTCGATGAAGTCGTACACGGTCACGATGCCGCCGGCGAGAATGATCGTGTAGGTCTGCATGGGGTCTGCGGTCGAGGCGTGGCGTTATGGGGCGTGCGCTTCCTGCGAGACGGACGCACCGCCACGACCGAACGTTTCCAGTGCCACGCGCAACTCCGGGTGGGTGGCTCCATACGCAGCAACCGGGGTGCCCTGCGCGATCGCAACCCATGCCTGACGCAGACTCGTCGCTCCCGCCGCGGGACCCATGGGATGGCCGAACACACCACGACCCGGAACGAACCCGAAGTCGACCGTCCCGACGCGGCGATACACGTCTTCTAACGTGCCGGCAGAGTCGCTGCCGCCCGGGACGGGCAAGCTCGGCTTGAGGTGTCCCATCGGTTCGAGGCAGGCACGGACGTTGTCCAACACCTCTCTCTCCGGCGTCATCATGCGGGGGCCGAATCCCGGCATGATGATCACGTCGAAACCGGCGAGCCGTTGCAGTCTTGTCATCACTCGCGAGTGCACGCCATAGCCCGACAGACGACTGAAGGCGGCGATGAACGGAAAGTGTGCCACCAGTGGCACGGTTGCCGACCGTCGCAGCATACGAGCGCCTGACAAGCCGACCGGCATCGCATTGAGCATCACGGCTCCGGCCCCGTTCGTCACGGCCATGTCATGCAGGTCTTTGAGCCGATCCACCTCGTCCGTGATGTTCGCGAGATACAGTTTCGGGACGCCGGTCTCCGCAGCGGCACGTCGGGCGGCGGCCCCAAGGGCGGCCGAGCGCTCGGCCAGCGGGCACCACGGCGCGTCCGCCAGCATCTCGTCGTCCTTGGCGACGTCCAGGCCACCCAGCCAGCCTTGATATCCGAGTTCGGCAAACGGTCCCGGCGATAATCCGATGTTGGGTTTGATGACGCCGAAAAAGATCGGCCGATCGAACGCCTGCAACACGCGGCGAAGTCCGGCGACACCGAACTGCGGCCCCTCAAACGAGGCGAGAAACGACGCGGGGAACCGGATGTCCTCGAGCCGAATGATCGGGATCCCCGGCGCAAAGAAGACGCCTTCGCCGCAGACCGCCGACAGCAAGTTCGGGAGACGCGGTCCGAAGTTGCCGTGCGGATGCGCGATCACCGCGCGGCAACGGTGAACGGCACCGTGCGGGGCCTCGGGCACGCGATGGGAGAACGCCGGCAGGGGTGTGGCGTCGAGTGACAGCACCTTGGCGGCAAAGCGCGGCCGAAAATCCTCGTCGACGCCGATGCGTCGCCATTGCGCGGTGGACTGCTCGCTGCACAGGTGGGCCGCCGCTTCCCGCGGATCTCCCGCGCACTCGAAGGTGAAGTCCAACTCGAGATACGCCTCCGGGTCCAGTTCGGAGCGCGTCGCAAAGAAGCCGTCGATATCGTCGCGCGTCATCGATCGCTACTCCGTTCCCATGAGGTGCAGCTGCACCTCGCGCTGTGCGCGCGGTCCATCGAGCTCGATGAAAAAAACGGACTGCCATCCACCGAGAAGCAGTTCTCCGTCCGCCACGGGGATGGTTTCCGACGCATTGACGAACAGGCCCAGCAGGTGGGCGTGTGCGTTGTCACGTCCGTCAACCGTGTCTGCGTTGTGCTCATACGGGCCGTCGCGCGGCACGAGGCGCGTCAGGAAATTCACCATGTCACGCTGCAATGCGTCATCGCGCTCATTGATGTGCATGCGCGCCGTGGTGTGCTGCGACGTCAGGGTCAGCAGCCCATTGCGCACATCCGTCTCGCGAACCCAGGCACGCACCGCTTCGGTGATGTCGACGACTTCGATGGGCAGTCGACTGACGAGCTGCAGCCGATGGCGGCGCACCAGCATGAATGGCGTCCAGTGGTGGAGGTCAGAATCCGGCGAGTCGGGTTGCCGGCTCGGCGATGGATTGCAGTCGCGGTACCTGCACGACATCCTGGTCGCGCAGCGCGCACATGGGGATGAATCCTTGCGACAGCAGGGACATCGCGTCGCCTTCCGTCATGATCACTTCGGCACAGGGTTTCGAAAGCACTTCCCCGTCCTCACGATAGAGGTACAGCGGTAGGCCGGTGATTGCGGTGGTTGGCGAAAGCGTCTGCCGCTGTCCTGCATCATCGAGCGTCGCGCTGAAGGCCTGCGCCAGCAGCCCGGCGCAGAACAGCGCAGGGTTGCCCCAGAGGAACGAGCCGTGCGGCACCGTCGCCTCCATCTCCTCGAAGTCGAAGCGCTCGATGGCTTCGGAACTCTTGCCGTAGGGCAGGCGCAGCAGCACACGTGGCAGGGCGAGCCCCAGGGACGCCGCCGCGGGCGAGGCGCGCAGTTGTTGCCAGCGCTCGGCCGCCGCGACCGGCAACTCACCCATCGCCAAATCCGGCAGTGCTTCGGACAGGCACGCCGCACCGAGAGCGGTGCCGACCAGGTAGAC
>CAZMGX010000304.1:0-6577 GCA_964565915.1 uncultured Gemmatimonas sp. | reverse complement strand
CGCAAAGCGGGCAATCGGCTGCGCCTTGCCGTGCAGCTGGTGGCCGTGAGCGACGGTTACCACCTGTGGTCGGAGCGCTTCGATCGCGAACTCACCGATGTCTTCGCCGTACAGGATGAAATTGCCGCCGCCATTTCGGCTAAACTGCAAGTGACGTTCGTGCCGCCGGTGCAGCCCGTGGGGAAGGCCACGACCGCTGAAGTGGAAGCGTTCGAGCTGGTGGCCAAAGGACGAGCCTTGCTGTTTCAGCGCGGGGGCAGACTGGTGACCGCTCGCGCGTGCTTCGAGCGAGCCATCGCGCTCACGCCCGACAATGCCGACGCGCACGCGTTGCTCGGCGACACCCTGGTGAACATGGCGCGCTACGCCCTGTTGCCGGTCGCCCAGCTCCTTCCGCTGTCAAAGGCCGCACTCGCGCGAGCTCTCGAGCTCGAGCCCACACACGCCGAAGCCATGGGCGCGCTGGCGCTGGTCAGTC
The DNA here is from genome assembly GCA_964565915.1 of uncultured Gemmatimonas sp. GTDB lineage: Bacteria > Gemmatimonadota > Gemmatimonadetes > Gemmatimonadales > Gemmatimonadaceae > Gemmatimonas. Next base: position 6,099 of record CAZMGX010000304.1, on the reverse strand, counting down.
TGTTCCTGGAGCGTGACGTCAACGCGGCCTTTGCCTGGTGGACGCGCGCGCTCGAGATACAGCCTCGACTCAGCGAAGTGCGCGGCGCGTACGCGGTCAACGGGCTCTACTGCATCAAGCAGGATGATGCGCGCGCCCTGGCGGAGCTCGCGCGCGCGGTCGCCGACGACCCGTTGAGTGCCAACTGTGCTGGCTTCAACAGCGCGATCCTGGCGCTCACCGGACATTCAGCGGCTGCCATGGCCGAAGCCGCGCGTTCCCAGGAACTCGATCCGCAGTCGTTCACGGCGGCGTATGGACGCCTCATGGCCTTCGGATACGCGGATGACACAGGCGGCGCCATCGCCGCGATCAACGAAACCATCGCGCGGTTCGGCCGACATCCCATGTTCGTCGGTATGCTCGTCAATGCGTATCTCAGAGCCGGCGACGTGCGACGCGCGGAGGCTGCGTACACGGAACTGCTGGGCCGATCGGAAATCGATGTGGTCCAGCGGAGTGTGCTGGCGACTACGGCGAGTCTGCTCGGTCGGGCCGACGAGGCCGTGCGCTATGCGCTGGATTCGGTGGAGCGATGCGACGCCCTGAACCCGGGGTGGGCGCGGCTGCCGTTCGCCACCGACGCCGTGCGGGCCCACCCGCGTTACCCCGAGCTGCTGCGAGCCATGGGGCTATGATCGATCGACTTACGGCCGCCCTCGGCGAAGGCGCAGGGTTAAAACACAGCGCGGGATGCTCCACGAGAAGCGGTGCCGGGGACTCCCGGCACCGCCTTTTTGTACCCGTGGCCTAAGCAGCGGGCATCTCGTGTCTACGTGAAGAAGTCGAGTGGCGTTTCTTCGGATCCTTGAGGTGCTTCTCTTCAATGGATCCGAATCTGTGGATGGCGGTGAAGTACCGCACGCAAATCACCGCGAAGAGCACCCAGGCAGCCCAACCGTCGATCACTCCGTCGAGGCCCATGGTGTTCTGTGTCCTCGGAGCGGGTTGACCGCAGTCGGGAACCAGCGAATGAGTTTGGTGGCGGCTTCGGTTTCACCGGGAAGTCCCACACTCGGGAACGTGCGATGCCCCCGGGAGTGCGTCAAGCCAATGGCCGTCGCGCGCTTCACGCAAAGCACCCTGCTGTGCATCGCGTGACGTCCGGTTTGGTGTTTTGGGTCGGGGAATCCCCTATCGAGGACGTGCCGTGCATCGCCGATACCAATCCTCGAGAGACTACCCGATTCCCTGTGGAGCCGCGCATGACCGTTGCCCGCTCACGTATCGTCCCCACGGGACGCGAGCGATTCTTCGAGCACGATGAAATCATCGTCAGCAAGACCGACCTGATTGGCAGGATCACCTACGCCAATCGGGTGTTCCTCAAGGTATCCGGGTATACGGAGGCCGAGTTGCTGGGTGCACCGCACAGCGTCATACGACATCCGGACATGCCGCGCGCGGTGTTCAAGTTGTTATGGGATCGTCTGGCGCTCGGCAATGAGGTGTTCGCCTACGTGAACAACATGGCGCGCTCGGGTGATCACTATTGGGTGCTGGCGCACGTCACGCCTTCGGTCGCCGCCGGCGGTCGAGTCGTTGGCTACCACTCCAACCGACGCGTGCCTGATCCATCGAAGGTCGCACTCGTTGAGCCGCTGTACACCGCGCTCCGAGCGGAAGAAGCCAAACACGACGATCGCGTGCGGGCCCTGCAGGCTTCGACGACCTTGCTGCAGCAGACGTTGCACGCGATTGGCAAGTCGTACGACGAATGGATCTGGTCGCTCTGATATGACGACGCGCACCAACACAGCCACCAACACAGTCACCGACACAGCTGCCGACACAGCCGCCGATACGATTGAAGCGCTGCGCGCCGAACTGGGCGCATATCGCTCGGGGATTGCGCTTATCTGCCAGGTCGCTCGCCGTGCGGCCGCGGGCGATCTCGAGCCGCGCATCACCGGCCTCGGACGCGACGGTCCACTCGTCGAACTCGCCGACTCGGTCAACCACCTGTTGGATCTCTCGGATGCGTTTGTTCGTGAGGCGAGCGCGTCGCTCTTGCATGCGTCACAACACAAGTTCTATCGACGCGTGTTGACGCGTGGTTTGCTGGGGAGCTATCAGGACGCGGCCACGGTCATCAACGCGGCGACGGACGCCATGCAGGAAACTACAGAGGACCTTGCCAGGGCCGCCCACGCCAGACGGCAACTCGCTGATGCGTTCGAGGCCGCCGTGAAAGTGGTGGTGGATGATGTGGCGCAGGCGGCGCAAGAGGCACGCGTGACGGCGTTACGGCTTTCGGCAACCGCCGAAGAGACCAGCACGCAGAGCACGCGCGTGGCCGAGGCAGCGGAACTCGCCAGTCGGGGCGTCGACTCTGTGGCTGCGGCCGGCGAGGAAATCACGGCCACCATCGGCGAGATTGAGCGGCAGGCGTTCGAGACGCGTCAGATCTCCAACGACGCCGTGACCGCTGCCGGGCAAACGCATGAAACCGTCCAGAGCCTGACAAGGGCATCCAATCGTATTTCGCACGTCGTGAAGTTGATCAATGACATCTCCAGCCAGACGAAGCTACTGGCCCTGAACGCCGCCATCGAGGCCGCACGAGCCGGAGAATTCGGCAAGGGATTCGCCGTCGTTGCCAACAAAGTGAAGGAACTCGCGACCAAGACAACCGACGCGACGCGCGAGATCGAACAGCAGGCGCTGGCGATCCAGTCGGCTAGTTCGCGAGCCGTGGATGCCATTGGCGAGATCCGCGGCACGGTGCGACGCGTGCATGACCTCTCGAGTTCCGTGTCGGACGCTGTGCGCGAGCAACGAAGCGCCAACGACGAGATCAATCGCAGTATTCAGGGCGCGGCGGTCGGGACGCGTGACGTGACGGTCGCGATCGCCACGGTCTCGACGGCGGTGCACGAAACGAGCGAATCCGCTGCGCGGATGCTCGACGCAGCGGATTCACTGTCACTCATGTCGGATCGTTTGCGAGCCGAAGTTGAGCTCTTTCTTCAGACGATTCGCGCAGCCTGACGGCGGCGTTTCGCAATGTCAAGTGCGGCGAGTCGGCCCCGGGAAAAGTCCATCGGCGTCGTGACGGGCCTGCATGACCCAATCCGCACGGCCGTTCACCGCGACGACGGCGCAGCACGCCGCAGAGCAGGCCACTATGTGCCGATGTCAGAGCGTCGAGGTGTGCCTCATGGCATCACCACATTTACCGTCGTTCGCATCGTGGCGTCGTAATTGCGCACCGACGCGCCTGCAAAGTTGTGCACCCACTGCCAGCGCTTCTCGAAGTCCACCCTGCCGCCGCCGACAGCAACGGTCCCACCGCCGGGCCCCAGCGGATTGAAGTCGGACGGAGCCGAGAGAATGTTCACGCCGGGACCGCCATTGCAGTTCGGATCAGGTGAGGTGGTGGTCGTGAAACGAAAGGTCGGTGCGTCGACATTGGTGATCTGCACCCTGCGCTGCGATCGATCGTATGCAGCAATGAACGTCGGCGGGGTGGCCGAATTGGCGACGATCGTCATCGTGCACTGCACATCTGGCCCCGTGGCAATGTTTCGATATGTTGCGGCAGTGGTGCCGGCAATGTTCACGATCTGGAACGAGATTGCGCCACTGTTTACCCGACCGCCACCGAACAGTTGATCCCAGCTTCCATTCCACGTGTAGCTCCACTGATTCGTATACGTGTACGAATGCGGCGTGCTCTGTGGCTGGAGGAAGTTGGTCATGTCGAACCGCCCGGAATACGCGATCGTCACCTGCTGCGATCCAGGCGGATCGTTGCCCTGGTTATTGTTGTCACCGGACGTGGGCGAGCTGCAGCCAGCCAGAACGATGAGCGAGCCTGCAGCGAAACGGCGCGGGGCGATCATGGCGGGTTCCCGGGAGGAGGAGCACAGGGAAGTGGGGAGCACACCGGCACGTGAGATCGTACGCCTCACCGGGTTGTCCGTCAAGCACGTGGCTTTGTCAACAACGTGCGGAACGGCGTCGTGGGGAGTGGGAATGGCGGTCGCCGCTGGGGGGAGCAATGCCGGCGGGGAACAATCAGTCGCGCCGGTGGGAGGCTCCGCGGCCCGGCGTGCGCCCCACGGGCGGAGTGGGTCCGGAGGTGGTGAGGATCTGGTACGTGGCTCCTTGCCCAGCACCGCTGAGCGTGCGAGACAAACGGTGCTTGCTGCAGACGGGCGATTGCGGTAGCGCGCGACGCGCGCGTTCATTCAAGCGCCCGCTGCAGAGGCCGGCGTTATGCATCGCCCACGCACTGTTTCGCTCTCTAGCATCCCAGCAAAATGAACTGTCCCGTTGATCACGGAACGCTGCGCGCCACCAGCCTTGCTTCAGCACTGCCGGCGTTCGAGTGCAACACGTGCGGTGGCCATTGGCTCCGTTTCGGCGACTATCTGGCGTGGCGCGAGAAGCATCCAGGCGATCAGCCCACGATGCCGTCTGACGCAACGGCTGAGCTTGCAGCCGCGCGTGCCGCGGGAGTACGGCGCTGTCCGGACTGCGCCTATCTACTTACTCGCTATGCCTTGGGTCATGATCTCTCGTTCTCGCTCGACCGCTGCGGGCGCTGCAACGGGGTCTGGTTTGATAGGGCGGAGTGGCGCGCGTTGGAGGCACGCGGCCTTCACGACAACCTTCGTGAAATGTTCAATCCGGCTTGGCAGTCCGCCGTGCGCGCTGAGGAACGGGAGCGCCGCGCCGTAGAGCGTCTGAAGGGGCACTTGGGTGCTGACGCCCCGCGAGTGCTTGAGTTCGGTGAGTGGGTAGCGACACACCCCAGACGCAATGAGATTCTCGCCTACGTCCAGTCACAGGTTCGCTAGGCGAGACGCACAACGTGCGTTGGAGCAGAGAGGAAGGCGATTGATGGAGCGCCGTGTAACTCGACGTGGGCGTTATGGCGACCCTCCCTTAGAACGATCTAGAAAGCGATGAGCACGCATTCCCCGCAGTTGCCCTTCGTCCAGAGCATCGCCCCGCAGTTTCTCGTCGATTCGCTCGCGGTAGCTGTTGCACATTATCGGGACGTCCTTGGCTTCTCCCTTGATTTTCAGTACGAGGATTTCTATGCCAGTGTGAGCCGAGGCCGGGCCCGCATCCACCTGAAATGCGCCCCGAAGACGGTGGCCGATCGGACACTCCGCGCGCTCAACGATCACCTCGATGCGTACATCGTGGTGGCGGGCGTCGCGACACTGTTCGCGGAGATGCAGGCGTGCGGTGCGCGGGTTGTTAGTCCGCTGCAAGAGCGCCCCTGGGCCTGCCTCGAGTTCTGGGTGATGGATGCGGATGGCTACATACTCGCGTTCAGCGAGCCCGCGCCATAACGACGCGTGCTGCCGATAGCCGCAGCGAGGGATGCAGTTGTGGGGCGCGCGCACTATTCTATGGGACGCGCTGCGGCCGCCAAGCGACTGCTCTTTAATGGATGGAAGCGACAGCAGAGACGGCCACTTGGCGCGCCGAGATGACGGCGAAGGCGAGACTGCCCACTTGAATGGCAGCGATGGCGTCCGCGTGTCGCTGCGAGGGGCCGCAGCTCCGCTGCGTTGGAGCGCATTGCGTCGCCGTTCAGCAGCACGAGCGCGCCATCGGGATGGTAGTCGCGCGGGATGTCGGCGCGCCGTCCGTTGGCAATCGCTGCGCCACACATCACATACGGCGCGATCACCGAGTCGCCGAAGGCCGCTGGCCGAGGGGCGCTGCGACCGCCAGCTTACGGAGCAGTAGCGGCCGGCATCTCCACACCGTCCTTCACGCGAAGGCGGATATCGCGGGTGGCAGCGAAATCAGCGAGCGGATTGGCGCCGAGTGCGAGGAAGCTGGCTTCGTAGCCAGGCCGGAGCTTTCCGAGTTTCCGCCCGGGGAACAGCGTACTCGCGCAGGCCGCGCCCCAGATATCGAGCAGTGCGACATTGCTGAACGCACCGAGTCCCCGCAGGTGGTCGATCTCAGCCGTGCTGGTCTGCCTCGTCTCGTCGCTTCCCGCCGCAAGCACGACTCCAGACTGTCGCAGGAGCCGAAGGTTCTCGATCTGTGCGGCGCGCATCGCGAGATAGTTGGTCGTGTCCCGCTTGC
>CAZMGX010000303.1:4380-6623 GCA_964565915.1 uncultured Gemmatimonas sp. | reverse complement strand
CAGGCGATGGGCGAGAAGAGCATCGACGCCCGCGCCGACATCTACGCACTCGGCGCAGTGACGTACGAGATGCTGGCTGGCGAGCCGCCGTTTACAGGGCCCACCGCGCAGGCGATCATCGCGAAGGTGATGACGAGCAGCGCAGCCCCGTTGACAACGCTGCGCGCAAAGGTCGCGACGCACATCGACGCCGCCGTGCAGCAGGCACTCGAGAAGGTGCCAGCCGATCGATGGAGCTCGGCACGTGCGTACGCCGACGCACTGACCGGGAACGGCTCATCGATGACCGTAAACGCGCCGGCCAGCGTGGGTACGCAGAAAGGCCCTGCCGCGCCCACGCCTGGCACGCGTTGGCGCGAAGCCGCGGCGTGGACAGTGGCCGCAGTGGCGGTGGCCGCGGCACTGGTGGTTTCAACCACACGCCGCGAAGAGGCCGCGGTCAACGCGGGGACGGTGGAATTCGAAGTGGTGTTGCCCGACTCGATGAACGCCGAGCCGCGCGGCTCGAATGCGAGTGTTGATCTCTCACCGGACGGCACGACACTCGTGTTCCAGGCCACGGGCGCGTCCGGGCAGCCCATGCTCTACACGCGCCGCCTGGACGATCGCGAGGTGCGTCCGATTCGCGGTACCGAAGGTGGACGGGCTCCGGTCTTCACACCGGACGGGAAGGACGTGGTGTTCACACTGATCGCCGAAAACATCACACAGCCGCTGCGACGCGTCAGTGTACAAGGCGGTGTCCCACGCGTCATCGCACCGGGCATCGCCGGAAACGTTCCCGTCGCGTGGATTGACGAGAGTCGTTTCGTGTTTACGCGCAACGATGCCCTGTGGCTTGCGACCGGAGAGCGAGGGCAGGAGCGCCTGCTGGCTTCACCGGACAGCACACGGAACCATGTGCGCTATTCGTTCCCGCGCATCTTGCCGGGCGGGACCCACGCGCTGGTTTCGATTTTCAAGGGACTGATGCGCCGCGATTCCTCGGAGATCGGTGTCATCGCCATTGAAGGGGGCACCGTACAGACGTTGGGGATTCGTGGAGCCAATGCACGGTTTGCCGACGGGCGCCTGTTCTACGTGTCCCAGGATGGATCGCTCTTTGCCGTGGCGTTTGATCCCCGAACGCTCAAGACGTCTGGCGTTCCCGACCTCGTTGCCGAAGGGTTGCGAACATCGCTCGGTCCGGGTTCTGCGGTGGGGTTCGCCACCGCGACCAACGGGACGCTGGTGTGGCTGACCGGCGGTGCGCGCGGCGAGGCGGAGAATCAACCCGTGCTCGTCACGATGACTGGAGCCATGACGCGCCTCAACCTCCCCCCGGCAGGCTATATACATCCGCGCGTCTCTCCGACCGGCCAGGAGGTGCTGATCGTCCGGCGCGTGGACGCCGCGCCCGACATCTGGCGATTCTCGCTGACGAATCCGGTCCTGCAGCGCGTTACGACCGACGAGAACAGCGATCGCCCCGAATGGATGCCCGACGGCAAGCATATCACCTTTTCCCGCAATCGGCGCGACTCGGTGCAGCTCGTATTGGACCTGACGGCCGGCGCCAAACCGGCTCCGCTCTTTCACGTCACCGGCTCTGTCGGCTCCGGCGACATGGGGCCACCACATGGCTACGGCGCCTTCACCGTCAGCACGCTGCAACTGGGCACGGATATCTGGGTCGTGCACGCCGACTCGTTGTTGTCCCCTCGACCGCTGCTGCAGGAGGCATACGGCGAAGTGATGCCGCACATCTCACCCGACGGTCGATACATCGCCTATGAATCCGCCCGCACGGGCCGTAGCGAGGTGTATATCCGATCGCTCGTCAATCGTCAGGAGAGCGAGGTGACGATCTCCACTAATGAGGGACGTGAGCCGCGCTGGAAAGCTGACGGTACGGCGCTCTACTATCGGACGCTCGACAGCATGTATGTAGCGCAACTGTCATTGGCTCCGACGGTCTCCGCGGTGTCTCGGACGGCGCTTTTCCCGATGCAGCCGTTCGTGCATACGCCCTCCCGATCCGCGTACGACGTGCTGCCAGGCAATCGTGGCTTCCTCATGCTGGTACCATCGACGTCCGCGACGAGGGAATCCGTGCGCATCATCGTACGCACCACAGCCGCGGGTCGCAGCGGTATGGCTCCTCGCTGACCATGAACCACGACCTGCAGTCCGCCATCGGTAAATCGCTCGGCGACGCGTACCGCGTAGAGCGTGAGCTTGGCGGAGGCGGCATGTCGCGTGTA
>CAZMGX010000303.1:0-4370 GCA_964565915.1 uncultured Gemmatimonas sp. | reverse complement strand
GTATACCTTGCCACCGATCATGCCCTCGGGCGACAGGTGGTGGTGAAGGTGTTGCCGCCAGAACTCGCGGCGGGCGTGAGTGTGGACCGCTTCCGTCGCGAAATCGCACTGGCGGCGTCGATGCAGCATCCGCACATCGTGCCACTGCTCGCGGCAAGCAGTGACCCGGCGCTGCTGTGGTTCACCATGCCGTTCGTGCAGGGCTCATCGCTGCGTGATCGGTTAGCGCAGAGCGGGGAGCTGCCCATTGCCGAGGCGATCCGCTTGCTGCGGGAGGTCGCCGATGCGCTCTCGTATGCGCACAAGAGCGGTATCGTGCATCGCGACATCAAGCCCGAGAACGTGTTGTTGAGCGGCGGTCACGCGATGGTGACGGACTTCGGTGTTGCCAAGGCCATCGCAGCCTCGGCGTCTGATGTCTCCGTGACCGGTACGGGACTTGCCCTGGGCACTCCGCTGTACATGGCTCCAGAGCAGGCCAGCGCCGATCCTACGACCGATCATCGCGCCGACATCTATGCGTTCGGCATTCTTGCCTTTGAGGTGCTCGCAGGACAACCGCCGTTCTCCGGGACGAACGCGGCGCAACTCATTCGCGCGCACCTGACGGAGAATGCACCTTCCGTGCGCACGCGCCGTGAACACGTGCCCGAGGGCGTCGACGAACTGATTGCGCGGTGTCTCTCCAAGCGACCTGCCGATCGTCCGCAGTCGGCAGAGGAACTGGTGACGGCCCTGGATGCGGCGATGATTGGCGCGACCTCGTCGCGCACCTCTGCCGCAGCCGCGCAGCGTCCTGAGCGCCGCATCGGTGTCATGGTGGGTGCGCTGGCCGTCGTCTTGGCGGTTGCGGTGGGGGGGTATGCGCTGTTTTCGCGGCCCACCGCCAGGTCTTCGCGTCCACGCGTCGTGGTGCAACCGTTCGTGAACGCCACCGGCGACGCGTCGCTGAACGAGATGGGCACCATGGTTGCGACCTGGGCACAGGATGCGTTTACGCGCTCCGCAGTGCTCGATGTCGCCGACTTTCGTTCAGCGTTGGCGGGCAGCGCTGACAAAGGGAGCGGAAACGACGCGATCAGCATGGCGGAACGCGCCGGGGCAAGCCGCGTGCTCACGGGCAGCATCTATCGCGTCGGTGACTCGCTCGAGTTTCGCGCGAACATCGTGGATGGCGCCCAAGCCACCGTGGTCACCGTCATTCCTCCCGTGCGCGCGCTTGCCAGCGATCCCATGCGCGGCATTGAGTTGCTGGCCGAGCGCGCAGCGGGTGCTTTTGCGTCCGGTGAAGGGAGCGTGAAGCAAGCACTGTCCGGTGCGCCGCATTTGCCGACGCTCGAGGCATACCGGGAATTCGTGACGGGCGTACAGCATTACTCGAATACCGAGATGGAGAGTGCGGTCACAGCTTTTCGACGCACCATCGCGGCAGACTCCGCGTTTCTTACGGCACACGTGTGGCTGGCACGCGCCCTCGGCAACTTGCGGGCTAATTCTTCGCTGTCGGTGTCACGTCGAGTGGTCGACTCGATTTACGCGTCGCTTGATGCACGCCGACGCGAGCTGAGCCCACTCGATCAAGCGGTGGTGGAGGCGTCGATACACGGTCGTGCCGGGGCTCGCGACAAGGAGTTGCCGGCGCTGCGCCGCGCGGCGGCGCTGTGGCCGGATCGGTGGGCCACCAACCTCGTGCAGACCCTGCAATACGCTGGCCGCCCGCACGAAGCACTGGACGTCGCGAAGACGATCGACCCAACGGTGGGATTCGTGCGCGGATGGTCTACCCACTATCCGAACGTGGTGTACGCCTACGAATTGGTCGGTGACTACGAGCGCGCGGTCGCGTATGCGCGGGAAGGGATCGCACGCTTTCCGGACGATGTCACGACACTTTGCCCGCTCATCACGTCGTTGACGCTCAAACGTGCGTATGCGGATGTCGATTCGTTGCTGCGCGGGCCGCTCAGCACCGTGCGCGAATCACCCGTGCAGAATCGCATCGCCTGCCACAGTCTGGTGGCGGCCCGCGCGGCGTCGACGTGGCCGGAGGATTCGGCGCGCGCCTTCATGCAGCGGTACCGCGAGACCGTGCGGGAGGCGAGCCGGCGCGGAGTCGTGGTGGCTGCCCAAGGGGTAATAAATGAACGCGACGTGAGCGTGTGGTTGGGAGAGTACACCACGGTGCTCGAAGCGCTCGACTCCATCGCGGCGTCGGGGCCAACACCACCCGCGGCGCCCGGCAACCTCCAATGGCGGCGGGCATGGGTGTTGGCCAAACTCGGACGGCGCACCGAAGCGGAACAGCTCATGCAACAACTGACGACGGACCCGTCGTTCGAGCGCCTCGCATTGCAGCTCGAATTCCTTGCGCGTCTGCACCTGGCCTTGGGCAACCGCGCCGAGGCCGCACGGTTGGTGCGTGAATCCGTGGAGCGGGGGCGCATCACGTACCACGTGTACTTCTCTCCGTTTTTCCGAGAGTTGCGCGGCATGCCGGAGTTTGAATCGATGGTCTCGCGATGAGTGCCGCCGATGATGCCCGACATTCCGTCGATTCGGTGACGATCCGATGAGCACGACCGAGCAACTCAACACAGCGCTTGAGGGTCGGTACCGCATCGCGCGGCGCATCGGCGAAGGTGGCATGGCCGTCGTGTACCTCGCGCGCGACCTCAAGCATCAACGACAGGTCGCGCTCAAGGTGCTCAATCCCGAACTCGGCGCAGTACTTGGCAGCGAGCGGTTCATGGCCGAGATCGAGGTCACGGCGAATCTGCATCATCCGAATCTGCTGCCGGTCCGCGCGTACCCGGGTCGCTCAATGGTGGCGTACTGGCCGAGTGGTCGTCCGATGGCCGGACGCTGTATTACCTGCGCCACGACGCGGCGACGGTCGGGACGACGCTGATGGCGGCCACCATCTCCACCGAACCGCAGTTGCCGTCACGTCGCGATTCGCTCTTCTCACTGCCCGTCGCTACCAAGCTCAATCCGTCGCGCATGTACACGGCGCTTCCCGGTGGTCGCGGTTTCATCCTGGCGACGAGTGCTTCAACCAAGGCCCCCGCGCCGTTCCGGCTGGCCGTGATCACCGGGTGGCAATCGCTGTTTGCACAACCAGCAGGAACGTCTAGATGACCACCGTTCGCGACGCGCGATCGTTCGGCTACGGCACGCGCTTCAATCGCTCGGCCATGCGTGTCTGCCATCCGGGTCCCGTCGCACGCCACCGCGCCAGCACATCAGCGGGGAGGCGGATTGAAACGAGGACGCGCGGGTTCTTGGAAACCGGCCGGCCAGCCTTCTTGAATACGGCTCGGCTCAGCATTTCGTCGGTCAGTTCCGGGATGTCGTCGTACTCGTGCGGTTGGATGACGTGCGCGTCAACGCGCTGCAAGTCAGATGTCACCGGGCGGCGCGAAGCGCGCTTTTTCGCGGGCATTGGCCTTCCTCATGCTGATGATGTGTCGTGCGGCGCCTCGCGGGGCGTAGATGACAACCACGAGCCGACCGACCAGCCAGCCGAGGCAGATGACCCGGCGCTCTCCATAGTCCAGCCGCGAGTCATCGAACTCGACTGTCGAGCCGGCGAAGACGGTTTCGGCGTCAGCGAAGTCGAGACCTCGCTCTCGCAGCATTCGCTCCCGTTTCGCGGCGTCGAAGGTGATCTGCATGATTAATGTAGCTACAAGAACCGACCCTGCCAATTGGCCGCTCGATGCGGTCCGAGGAATGGAAACGTCTCAAGGGGCGCCGTGTGGTTCAACGGATGCGCGATCTGGATACGCGCGATCTATCGCGTGTCGCGCTGGCGAAAATCGTCATGCAAACGGGCTGGCAACGGCCGCACCCAATTCGCGCCTATGAGCACCAGCCACTTCTGGCGGGACCGGGTACGCCATGACACCTGTGGGCCATGACGTCCATGCATAGCACCGACTTACTCAAGGCGGCCCTCGCTGATCGCTACGAATTGCTGCGCGAGCTTGGCCGCGGCGGCATGGCGACGGTGTACCTCGCACGCGATGTCCGCCATGCGCGTCAGGTGGCAATCAAAGTGCTGCACCCCGAACTCGCGGCAGTGTTGGGGGCCGAGCGTTTCCTGGCAGAGATCACCACGACGGCGAATCTGCAGCACCCTCACATTCTGCCGCTGTTCGACAGTGGCACCGCGGATGGCCAGTTGTTCTACGTGATGCCGTTCGTGGAAGGCGAAACGCTTCGCGCGCGGCTGGATCGCGAGACGCAGTTGCCGATCGAAGATGCCGTGCAGCTGGCGCGCGAGATGGCGGATGCGCTGCAGTACGCGCATGAACGCGGCGTGATTCATCGCGACATCAAGCCCGAGAACATTCTGCTGCAGGGTGGTC
>CAZMGX010000302.1:0-6643 GCA_964565915.1 uncultured Gemmatimonas sp. | reverse complement strand
TCGGCGGTGCACTATCCCAGCGACTACGGATTCATCCCGCGCACGCTGCACGAAGATGGCGATCCGATGGACATCCTGGTCAAGATCAACGAGCCCACCTTCACCGGGTGCCTGATTGCCGCGCGACCGATCGGCGTGCTGCGGATGCTGGACAAGGGTGAGCCCGACGAGAAGATCCTCGCCGTTCCCTCCGACGACCCGTACTACCACGACGTCTTCGACATCGCCGACCTCTCGCCGCATTTCCTGCGCGAAGTCGAGCACTTCTTCGGGATCTACAAGGACCTCGAGGGGAAGCGTGTCGAGATCGCCGGCTGGGAAAAGAGCGACGCCGCGATCAAGATCATCGCGGAGAGCATGCAGCGATACACGGATACCTACGGCAAGTAGAAACGGTCGAGACCAACGAAGGGCAGGGGGCAGCGGAGTGCCCCCCGGCCTGACCCCTCAGCGCCGCAGGACCAGGCTGGCGTTGATGCCGCCGAATCCGAAACTGTTCGTGAGCACCGACTGCGCCGCGAGATCGCGGCCGTGGTTCGGGACGTAGTCCAGATCGCAGGCGGGATCCGGCGTCTCGAGGTTCAGCGTCGGTGGAATCCATCCACGCTGCAACACCAGTGCCGAGATGGCGGTCTCGAACGCGCCGGACGCCCCGAGCGCATGACCGTAGTAGCCCTTGGTGCTGGAGACGGGGACGTGATCGGCGTGTGCGCCGAATACCGTGCGAATCGCCGTCGTTTCGGTCGGATCGTTCAGGGGCGTGCTGCTGCCGTGTGCGTTGATGTAGTCGATCTGCTCGGGACGAAGGTCCGCGTCATCGAGCGCCTGCCGCATGCAGCGCGCGGCCTGCGCACCACCGGGCAGCGGCGCGGTCATGTGATGCGCGTCGTTCGTGGTGCCGAAGCCGGCAAGTTCCGCATAGATGCGTGCGCCGCGAGCGACCGCACGCGACCATTCCTCGAGAATGAGCACGGCGGCACCTTCGCCCATCACGAATCCGTCGCGATCACGGTCGAATGGCCGTGAGGCCCGTGTGGGATCGTCGTTGCGCGACGACATCGCGCGAATGAGCGCAAACGCGCCGAAGCAGAGGGTGGCCAGGGGGGCCTCGGCGCCACCGGCGATCATCACATCCGCGTACCCGTCGCGAATCTGACGGAAGGCATCGCCGATCGCGATCGTTCCGGAGGCACAGCTCATCGCATTGGTGCTGTTCGGACCGGACACGCCGAACTCGATGGCGATGTTGCAGCTCGATGAACCACCGAACACGCAGAGGGCAAGGGTCGCATCGACGTCGCGCAAGCCGCCGCGCATGAAGTGCGCGGCCTGCTCCTCGGCGTACGCGACGCCACCGAGCGCTGTCCCCATCATCGCGCCGATGCGCTCGCGGTTCTCGACGGCCAGGTCGATGCCCGCATCGTCGAGGGCCAGTTTGGAACTCACGACGCTGAACTGGCCGAAGCGATCCAGGCGCTTGACGCGCCGGGCATCCAGATAGTGCTCGGGGTCGAAGCCGTCGACTTCGGCGGCGCAGCGACTGCGAAAGATCGACGCATCGAAGCGGGAGGCGGCACGCACGACCGAACGTTCGGCGCGCAAGCCATCCCACAGCGCCTCGACGCCGGTGCCAAGCGGCGTGACACATCCTATGCCCGTGATGGCGACCCGACGACGACTACGCACCGGTGCGGCGGGACGATCGATCATGGACGCTCCATCGAGCGACCACTCGGCGACTGTTCGGCCACGCGCGCCAGTCCTTCAAGCGTCCGTGAGGCGATCCCGTGCACGAACACGGGGCCGATCACCTGTTGTGCCGCGAACCGGCCAATCAATGGCCACGATGGCCCATTCCACACGTGAATGATGCGGGTCAACGTGCCTTCCGGCGTTGGGGTGAAATTCCATTCGACATCCATGCGCGTGGTGACACCGCCGACGTGGCGATACCGCACCCATGGGGCGGCGTGATCCACGGCCATTTCTGAAAGCCACCACGTGGGCCAGTTCGCCACGCCGAACGGGCGATTGGCAGCCATCTCGACCAGTCCGCCGCCGTCCGTCGCGCGCTGCCGGAAGCGGACGTAGCGATAATGCGGCAGGTACGCCGGCCAATGCTCCACCTCGCGCGCGATCTCGAAGATGCGGGCCAGCGGTGCGCGCACGAGCCGTTCGTCGACCGTCGTCATGAGACGATCGGTCGGGAGCGGCCCAAGGGTGAACGGAGCGGAGAGGGCAGGCGAGGTCATGTGGGTGAGATTCGGGGAGCCCAGGTGGCGGTGACGCGCCAGCCCAGTGCGTGTCGCACCACGGGGCGAAGCCCCGTCGCGCCCTCGACGAGCAGCGTCAGATCCCGTCGCGTAAAGCCGCGAAGGATCGAGACGACGCCGTCGTGGCGACTGACGGGATGAAACCCCAGTGCGAAGGATGATAGCCACAGGCCCGCCACCGCGAACCAGCTGCGGCGAAGGTCGCCAACGACCACCCCGCACCGCGCCACTCGCGTACACTCCCGCAGCAGTCGCTGTGCCGCGTCGTCCTCGAAATGATGCAGGACCTGCGAACAGGTGACGATGTCGATGCTGCCGTCCGCGAACGGCAAGGCGAGCGCGTCGGCGGCAACGGCCATGTCGCAGACCTTTTGCGCCTCGGCCGCCAGCAGTGGCTCGAGCTCGAGACCGATGGTCTCGAGGCGCCGATCCGTTCCGGCGGCCAGCCGTGACGCGGCAGAAGGAATGTCCCCAAGCCCGGTCCCGATATCCAGCAAGCGGATCGGCCGGCCGGAGGGGAGCGCGCGCATCAGCGCACGCACCTCCCGGAGAATGGCGCGGCGCCCGCCGAAGAGTCGGTTCGCCAGCGCGACGTCGTGCAGGGAGCGACGCGCAAGCGCCGGATCGACGCTCGGGTCGTCGAGAATTTCGTGCCCCCGACGGCGGGCCGGCGTCAGACCCATTTCAGCGTTCGAGCTGCGCGTATCCACCCCGATAGTACAGCAGCGGTCGCGCATCACGTGCGTGCCCGGCCTCCACCTCACCGATGACGATGACATGATCGCCGGCGGGGTGGCGCGCTGCGATGCGGCATTCGAGCGAGGCGAGCACATCGTCCAGCACGACGTCGCCATGCATGCTGCGTGCGCTGGGCACGTCGGCGAAGCGGTCGTCCAGCTTGCCGGCGAAGCGGCGACTCAGCGCCTCTTGCTGGTCGCTCAGGATGTTGACGGTGAACGAGGTGGCCGTCGCCATGACCGGGGCCATCGTGGCATCGTTGCCGATGCTCACCATCACGAGCGGCGGATCGAGGCTGAGTGACGCGAAGGCACTGACGGTCATGCCGTGATCCCGCCCCTGGCCGTCGCGAACGGTGATGATGGTGATGCCACTGGCGAAGCGACCGAGGACGGCGCGAAAGAGATCAGGGTCGATGGACATGCGGAGGACTGTTCGGAGAAGGCGTTGGTGGAAGGTGCGGAGGCGGACGATGGGCAGGCGCGCGGGGAAACCATGCGCCCGCCACCGAGCGGCCGAGTGCGGTCACCACGCGCAGCAACGTGCGCGGGGTGACGATGACGCGCGGGGGCACGAAGTCGCCCGTCACGCCGATGAGGAGGTCGGAGAGATCCCGATCACGCCCCAGTACACGGGCCGCGCCGTTCATCAAGGCGGGCACGGCGACGGCCGTACCAATCAGCTTTTCGACGCGCCATTTGCCGGCAAACGTCTCGTGCCGCGCGCGACCATACGCGCGCAGCGCCGCGCGCTCGGCACCGGCGTTGCCTCGCGCGTGTGCCGCGATGGCATCGACCGCGAACGGCGCAAGCAGTTCGCCGCCGCGCAACGCGGCGTAGATGCCTTCACCGGTGAACGGATCGAAGAAATCGGCGGCATCTCCCACCAGCGCGACGCCGGGCGCGAACGCGCGCGTGGCACGCGAGGCGAACGGCCCCGTCACGCGCACGGGCGACACGCGCGTGGCCGACTGGAATCGCATGCCGAGGTTGTGGTGCTGCGCGAGCCACGCGGTCAGGAACGCCTCGGGCGCACCCGCGATGGACGCGGCGCTGCGGGCCGGCACCACCAGCGCCACGTTGGTGATGTGGTCACCGACGTCGGCGAGCCCCACGTAGCCGTTGGCGGTCACGAACATCTCGCCGAGTGAGGTCATGCCGGCCACGTCGCGATAGTGGGCGACGATGGCGTACCGCTTCGGCCACCGCGCATGGTGCGCGAGCCCCAGTCGACGCGCCACGACCGAGCGCAAGCCATCCGCCCCGATGATCAATGCGGCATCGATCGTGCGGAGAGCCGACGGGTCCGGATCTGCCGCGGCATCGTGGCCCGCGTCGCATCGCACGCGGACGCCGGTGGCCCGTCCGCTCTGGTCGCGCAGCACGTCTTCGACCTTCACGCCTTCGATCACGTGCACACCTGCCGCGCGTGCGCGATCCAGCAGGACCGTGTCGAGGACCTCTCGCCGGATGCCGAGTCCGCGATCACGAAACCCGCGAAACGCGTGGCGCGCGATGAACTCCCCGTGGATGCGGTCACCTGACGGCGCGTGGACGACCATGCCCGTCAGGGCGGCGGCTTGCGCGTCGAGCGTGTCCAGCGCACCCATCGCCGACAGGATGCGGGCCCCTTCGGGGCTGACATATTCTGCGCAGGGCTTGGCCCGCGGAAAGCGTGCGCGATCGATGAGCACGACGTCGAGGCCAGCCTGTGCGCAGTGCCACGCGGTGGCCGACCCGGCCGGCCCGCCACCGACGACCAGCACCTGCGTCGACCGGGGAATGGGCTGGGAGGACATATGCGAATCTAACGCGGCGGAGCCGCCATCCGATCCCACTCAGCGCAGCGCGTGGGCGGCGGCCGCGGACACGAGCGCTCCGAGGGCGGCGCACAGCAGGTTGACGAGGTCGTTGGTGAGGCCCGGGATACCCGCGCGCACGGCGGTCGCCGCGCCGCAGCTATGCGTCCGGCGCTCCGTCCATTCCTCGCAGCCTGCACACCAGCGGCGCTCCTGCCACCACGCGCCGACGATCGTATCGCCGAAGGCGCCGATGACACCGCCAACGGCGACCGCGGGCACGCTGGACCACGGGATCATATGCACCCCGGCGCCCATCAGTGCGATGGCCGCGGCGCCCAGCACACCCCCGACCGTACCGCGCATGGTCACGGCACCCGAGGTGCCCGCCGGAACACGCCGGAAGGAACGCAGCGACCACGGTTCGCCGCCCACCAGCGTGCCGATTTCGGTGGCCCATGTGTCGGCGCCCGCCGCGGCCAGCGATCCTGCCGCAGCGATCGCGATGAGCGCCGGTAGCGCGGGATCGACAGGCGGCGAGAGCAAGGCCAGCAGTGCGCAGACGGCGAATGGGCCTCCGTTGGCAAGGACCTGCCAGACATCCCGACGGTCGCCTTTGCCCACGATGCGTCCGGTGCGCATCGACTTGTGCGCACGCCCGATTCGCGAAAGCAGACTGGCCAGTACAAACCAGCCGATGAGAAACGCACCCCATCCCCACGCGACACGAAGCGCCAGCACGCCCATGACGCTGGCGGCGAGCAACCCTGAAAGCCGAAGGCTGCCGGCGCGCCACGACGCAACCGTGACGGCCAACGTGAGGAGCAGGGCGGCCCACCACGGCGCGGCAGAAGTCATTCTGACAGGCTGAGCCGCGGACCGCCGGATCGCAAGGCGATCCGGTGCACGACGATCCAGCACACGATGGGCCTGCCGCGCGGAGAAATGGGAGGATTCGTTCGTCCCGCGCGAAAGTCCGCGATCGCCGCTTGTTTCCGTGACCAGAGACACATTAGCTTCGCCCAACGTGTCTCACTTGATCGATGATTCCGTGACTCGGGCGACGCCCCACGGCGTGCCCGCACTGTCTCTCGTGGGTGGGCCGCTCGACGCGCGCCTGCCACTCTCCCTCCTCGAAGCCGTCAAGGCGATCGACACGCCGGAGGCCGAGCTGGGTGCCGAACTCGTGCACGAGCTGCGCAACAAGCGGCTTGGCCTCAGCGAAACGGTGCTGCTGCAGATTCGCCGCTATCAGGATGCGGTGCGCCGCCAGCAGCGGATTCCGTTCGACGAAGTGCTCGCCCTCGCGCGCCTGATTGGCCGGCGGCCCGATGCCGATCTCGCGTTTCGGGAGTCTGGCCGGCGCTGGGCACGTGCGGCGATTGCCACTATCGGGGCGACCCGACGGAATGCGGCGACGTCGCTGCCCGCGCTGCTTGGCCGACCCATCGCGCTGCGGCAGCTGCGAAACGTCGCGCGCCGCTTCATGGCGGCAACCTTGGTGCGTCAAGGGAGTACCTTGCTGCTCGACGTGCCGTCGCCGGTCTCGGTGGACGCCGGTCCGCCGGGGGTCGGCTGCGGTCTGTACGAGGCCGCGTTTCGCGAAGCGCTGCACGTCCTCGCCAACGCCGACGGGGCCGTCGAACACGTCCTCTGCCGGGCGCGCGGCGACGCGACGTGCCAATGGCGCGCCGAGTGGCGACGCTGACCTGATTCGTTCCTCCACCGGAGTGTGCATGGAGTACGCGTGCTGACGGTCGACATGCTGCCGCGCCTGCACCGACTGATCGCGGAGGCCGGCCTCGACGGGTGGCTGTTGTACGATTTCCGCGGC
>CAZMGX010000301.1:0-6686 GCA_964565915.1 uncultured Gemmatimonas sp. | reverse complement strand
GAGCGCCACCAGATTGTCCGGCATCGGCAGCGGGTTGCCGGCGCTGTCCGTGGACACCGCATAGTCGACGTCGGCGAACTTCACGCCCGGATACTCGACCGCGAGTTTGTTGACGTCGTCGCTGAAGATGAAGCCCACCCCGATGACCAGATCCAGGCCTTCCGCTGCCAGCAGTCGCAACCCGGCTTCGCGATCGGAGCCTTCGCCGGGTTCGATGTAGCGTACGCGCGCACCGAGGTCCTGTGCCGCGCGCAGGCCACCCAGGTACGCACCGTCGTTGAACGACTTGTCGCCGCGACCACCGACATCGAAGACGATGCCGACGTCGAGGCCTTCGGAGTTGTCGGTCTTGGTCGCACCCGGAGGCGTGATGGCAAGGAGCGCGACGTGGGCGAGGAGGAGCGCCCCGATCAGGAAAAGGGTCCGACGCATGGCACGGAAGGTTCGCCGTCTGTCGGAGAGGACGGAAGGGGCGAACGGTCCGATTTGTACGGCCCGCCGGAACTCCGGCTGTCTTGCGACTACCGGGTCGCGGTTACCGCGTGGCGGTTACCGCGTGGCGGGGGTGATGCGCCAGAGCCCGTTCAGCATGTCACTGGCGAACAACCCGCTGGGCGACCAATGCACACCCCAGATGTAGACCGGCGACGTCCCTGGGAACGCCGCGCGCTCCCGGCCCATCAGCGTCAGGTCACAGCGCCCGTCAGCCGTTCGCTGGGGGACGGTGCACGCCGCAAGGTTGCCGCGCACATCGAGGACCCGAACGCCGCCATTGTAGAACGCCGCATACAGCAGGCCGCTGGCCTCGTCCACACTGAAGTTGTGAGCGCCGGCACCGGTGAGCGTGTAGCGGGCGACCTCCGTCGGCGTCGTGATGGTGCTGATGTCCACCACGTGGACGTCACCGACGGACGCCGAGCCGATCACACCGGGGCCCTCCTCGCCTACGAACAGGTACCGCTTGCTGTTATCGCTCGGATCGTGATACCACCAGATGTTGTGCACGTTGCCGCCAACCGTGGCGGCGGTCGAGATGCCCCTGGGGACGGCGATGGTGCCGCCCTGGCCACCACCGCCGATATCCCAGATGCCGACGCCGTTGTCCCACTCTGCCGTGAACAACAACCCGTCGCGAACGAACACATCGTGGATGAACGGCGCGCCGAGTGGGAGGGAGGCGACCGTGGTGGGCTGCGACGGATTGGCCAGACTGACGATCACCAGACGCGCCGCCACACCATTTGCAGGATCAACGGCGCAGAACGCGTACAACACGCCGTCGACGCGAGCGATCTCGGCGGTGTGCACACCATACTGCAGTTCGCCGCCGGTGGTGCGCGCCAACAACCGCGCGCTACGTGGTGTGTCGAGCGCATAGATGGCCAGACCACCGTTCGGCGAGGGCTCGATCCCGGCCACCAGCAACGTCCCGTCGTCAGACACCTGCACGTCGCCCAGTGTCCCCGCATTCGCGACGATCACCGAATCGACGAGGCGCGGGGCATTCGCGCTGACGTCCCAGATCTTGATCGCGTTGCCTCGTCCAAGCCCGTTGCGTGTGCCCCACGTCGTGGTGTACGCCGTGGCACCGCGTACCCACAGCTCAGCCGTAAACCGATCGGGCACACTGCCTAGGCCGAGCGGCGGCAGTGACGGCGCGACGGGCGCCGACACGTTGACGGTGAACAGGGTGCTGGTCGACGTCGCCCCGGGACCACTGGCGGTGATGCTGATACCAGTCGACGAGGCGGCGGCGTTCGCGTTGGCCGTGAACGTGACCGTGGCCGACGTTGATCCGGGCGGGATCACCGCCGGGTCGAGGGTCACCTGAACACCGGTCGTGAGGCCGGTGACGCTCAGCGCCACCTCACTCGTGAATCCGGCACCGCGCGTGATCGACAACGTCGCGCTGGCGCTGGCGCCGCGGTTGATGTTGATGGTGGCGCCACCCGAGATCGACACGGTCGGTCGCAGGGGTTCGACCGGAGCGCGGTCACTGCTGCCGCAGGCGCCAAGGGCAAGCGCCAGCATCACGTTACGAATCAGGGACTTCACGCGAATCCTCATGCCGTTAATGTGCGGTCAGGGCGCTGGCGAGAGTACCCCGTAGCGTCCCATGCGACTCCGCATTGGTCCCACGTGCATCCGAGCGCCAACCGTCAGTGACCACAGCGTCGACGCGCCGTAAAAGGTCTCAGGGACAAACACGGCCGGCGTGCGCATGGCTTGGGCGCGCGCGCCGGCGACTTCGACGTATGGCGTGAACCGCACGGCGCGCAGTCGCGTCACCGCCATGTCTGGCGCAGCGGCATGCAGCGTGCCGACAGTCCAGCGGGTCACCCCGATGATCTGAAAGTCGATGTGTCCATTTGCCGTACGGAACGGGTCGAGCAGTCGTTCCTGCTCGGGGCGCTCAGTGCGCTCCAGCCGCGCGGCCACCGTCCATCCGCGGCGTGCCACCAGCCCCTCCGCCAAAGCGCTGTGATAGCGAAAGGCGCGGCGTCCCCCGGGTCCTTCATAGGTGCGCGCCACTTCAAGCAGCGCATACTGTCGGTCGGCCGTCATCGCATGTCCTGCCATGCCGGCGTGGCCTACCTCAGCGTGACGTCCGCCGTGTGCCGACGCGGACCGATCGATACGGAGCGACACACTCGATTGGGTGTGATCGAACGCGCCGCCTTGCGTGATCCCGGGCGATCGCACGAAGGCCCGGCTGCCTTGCAGCTCGACACCACGCCATGGCATCAGCGTCAGGCGAGTGGCGCGCGAGTCGCCGACCCGGTCCCACTGCGGGCCGACGAAGGGGCCAACCGGTTCGTCCCCGTTGAAGAACGCATGTTCGACGGCCACGCCGCGGTCGAGCGAGCCGGCCGAAATCTGGCCGAGGACCTGAACGCGTTCGATGATCTGGGCGTGATGATGATTGACCGGATACTTCACGAACGGTCGCATCATGGGATCATCGGTGCCGTACGGCGTGAATCCCTTGCCCACACCCAACGACGCCCGTACCCCGCGCCGCGCGGGTGACGTTGCCACCAGCATCAGTTCATGCAGCAGGGTATGCGGGTGTCGACGGTCGACGTAACCCTCCCCGTAAATCCCGGCATTCAACTCGCCGCGGCGTAGCGTGTAGCCTTCGAAGTTCACGGTGCCCGTGAGCGTCACGGCCCCGCGCCGAAACGCACCCAGGAGATTCGGCTGCGTGAGGTACCCTTCGGTCGCGTTGCGGCCCAGCAACGCCGGTGCGGCGTGGGTGAGGGCGCCAACGCCCATCGCCCCCACCTCAAACGACGCACGCGCGCCGGAGGACTGGCCTCCGGCGCGCGTGCCCAACACAAGGACGGCAAGAGCGACGGCGCGACTACTTGAGCGCGTTATACCGATATCCCGCCACCTTCTCGGCGGTGGCCTTGAAGGTCATGGTCTTGGATTCGCCCTTCTTGATCGGACCGACCGAGTTCTTGGCCGTGCCGACCACGGTGCCGGCGGCATCGAGGAACTCCACGGTGACCTCGTAGGTGCCATCCGCCGCCGCCTGCTGTTCGAACGACAACGTCAGCGCCACGTCCTTCGCGCCGCGCTGGAACGTCGCCACATCGACCTTGACCGGCAGCGCCTCAGCGTACGTCATGTACTTCACCGTCGAGTCGTTCCAGGCCTTTCGCTCGGCGTTTGCGGCTTCCATGGCCGCCCGCTGCGCTGGCGTTGGTACCGCGCCCTTCTTGATCTCCGGCATCTTCACGGCCTTCGCCAGACCCTGCGACGCGTACGCGAACATCATCCAGCCGTCGAAGTTGTTCGGGTCGATCGCGACCAGCTTCTTCGTCGGCTCGAACATCTTCTGGAAGTCGTCCTTGCCGAAGTACGTTGCGGCCAGATTGCGCAGCGCATCACGCGCATTCGGGTTCTTGGCAATGGCCGCCTCGTTCAACTTGATCGCGTCTTCCGTGCGGTTGATGCGGGTGGCAATCACGGCCGCCATCGACAGCGCGACGTCGGACTGCGCGGCCGGATTCGCGATCATGTCGGCGTAGACGCTGGGAATGGCCGCCGAGTCGCCGGCCAGCTTCAGCGCATCGGCCCAGCTCGTCATGACATTCGGAGCATCCGGGCTGTCGGGCATGATCGCCAGCAGCGACTTGAAGCTGGCGGCCGCCTCGCGCGCGAGCGACTGCTGTGCGGCACCGGTGGCCGCCTCGGCGGCCTCGAGCTGGTTCACCGACAACAGGTACAGGCTGTTGTTCTTCAGCTCGCGATAGGTCGTGTCACTTCCCGCTTCGGCGATGACTTGCTTCCAGTGACCCATGGCCGCGGCACGATCCTTTTTCTGGTTCGCGACGTTGGCCAGGACGTAATGCGGGTACGGACTCTGCGTCGACAACTTGAGCGATCGCTTGGAGTAGATCTCTGCGGAATCCAGTTGGCCGCTGTTCGACGCGTCGAGTGCACGACGCGTGACCGCGAGCCACACGTCGTTCTGCCGCAGCGCCTTTACGTCACTGTCGCAGCTGGGCAGGGCGGTCACCATCGCCTTGTAGGACGCGTCGAGCGCGTCGATCAGGTCGATCGTTTCCGTGGGGTTGGTCACGAAGCCGAGCGTCGCACGCGAGGGTGTGTACCCAACTTCCGGCTCCATCGCCCAGAGGGTCAGGGCCTGGGCCATGCGCAGGTTGAAACCGGCGGGGTTCTTGGCGTACCGCTCAGGTTTGGTGTCCAACTCCTTCATGATGGTGCGCAGCGCCGATTGACGATCGGCAGGCGACGTGGCGGCACGGGCGCGCTGCACCTGCAACTCCAGCACGGCGAGTTCCTTCGGGGTGTTGGCATCGAGCGCACACGCGGCGGCGACGCCCCCCGGCTGCGCGGAAAGAACGGAAGGCGCGACCGCCACACCCGCCAGCAGACCGGCGGCGACGGTACCACGCGCGAACGACAGACGCATGACTGCAACTCCTGAAGGAAGAGAGAAAATGCGCCTGGGCGGGACCGCCCGCTGGCATCGACGCATGTGAGTCCTTTGATTCAAAATACTATGACCGATCGGATCCGCACGCGGTTCCTTGTGGTGGGCAGCGGTGTGGCGGGATTGCACACGGCTTGGCGCGCCTCCGGGCACGGGTTGGTGACCGTGCTCACCAAACGTACCCTCTTCGACTCCGCGACCGCCTACGCGCAGGGTGGAATTGCCGCTGCCCTGGGCGCGGGCGATTCGCCCGAGCTGCACAGACGGGATACGCTCGCCGCGGGCGCAGCGCTGTGTGACGCCGAAGCGGTGCAGGTGCTGGTCGAGGAAGGCCCGGCTCGCGTCCGCGAGCTGCAGGCGGCGGGGGCGCGGTTCGATCTGGATCCCAGCGGGGCCTTCAAGCTGGGCAAGGAGGCGGCCCATTCCCGCCATCGCATCGTCCACGCCCACGGCGACCAAACCGGGGCGGAGGTCGCCCGGACGCTCGTGGCCAAGGTCCGGGAGTCGGCCGACATCACCGTCCAGGAGACGGCGCGGGTGCTCGAACTCCTGCTGGTCGAAGACGGGGACGGCGTGCGGTGTGCGGGTGTCCGCGCGAGCATCGCGGGCCGTCCCGTCGAGATCGTGGCCGATGCCACCGTTCTCGCCACCGGCGGGTGCGGGCAGATTTACCGCTACACGACGAATCCGCAGGTAGCGACGGGAGACGGCTTCGCCATCGCGCACCGGGCCGGGGCGCGGCTGGCGGACATGGAGTTCGTTCAGTTCCACCCGACGGCGTTGGACACCCCTGAAAACCCGCTGGCGCTCATCTCCGAGGCGGTGCGCGGGGAAGGGGCGATCCTTCTGAACGGTCGCGGCCAGCGTTTCATGCCGAAGCGGCACCGGCTGGCCGAGCTCGCCCCGCGAGACGTGGTCGCCCGCGAGATCTTTCGCGAGCAGCAGGCGCACGGCACGGTGTTTCTCGACGCCACCAAACTCGCAGTGCCGTTCGCGGAGCGATTCCCGGGGATCTTCCAGATCTGCAAGGCGCGCGGCATCGATCCGTCTCAGGAACCGATTCCCGTTACGCCGGCCGCCCACTACATGATGGGCGGCGTGGTCACCGATCTTGCCGGCCGGTCCAGCCTCTCTCGACTGTACGCCGTAGGAGAAGTGGCCCGCACCGGTGTGCACGGCGCGAATCGTCTGGCGTCGAATTCGTTGCTGGAGGGCCTGGTCTTCGCCGAACGGGTGGCGCGCGATCTCATCGAGACGCCGCACGGGCTGCTCGAGCCGGACGCCGCGAACTGGTCGGTCCCGTCGCTGGATGACCGCGGCGCCGCACAGGTCGCCGCGGACGAAATCCGTGAGTTGATGTGGAACTACGCCTCCATCTCGCGCACGGCCCCCGGTCTTCGTCGCTGCCTCGCGCAGCTGGCCGCGATCGGCGAGCGCCTCCCTCCCGGGGCGACCGAGGAACGCAATCTCCACACGACGGCGACGTTGGTGGCTGAGGCGTCGCTGCTGCGCAAGGAGTCGCGCGGCGGCCACTTTCGCAGCGATTTTCCGAAGACCCGTCGCAAGTGGCAGGACCGTCACATCACGTGGTGAGTAGAATCTCCTTACTCTCTACTCGTTACTCCCTACTCGTTACTCGCGACTCGCTGTTGCTCGTTGCTCTCTACTCGCTTTTCTATACTCGCTTTCTCCCTACTCATGACGATTCTTGAAGCGCACT
>CAZMGX010000300.1:0-6694 GCA_964565915.1 uncultured Gemmatimonas sp. | reverse complement strand
GGCGTGAACGGCTTCACGATGTAGTTGTTGACCCCGGCTTCCAGCGCCGCGAGGATATCCTCCTTCACGGAGCGGGCCGTCACCATCAGGACGGGCACCGTAGCGCCGTCCGGGAGGGTGCGCAGCAACTTGGTGAACTCGGTGCCGCTCAGGTTGGGCATGTTCCAGTCGGTGATCACGAAGTTCACGGAGCTGTCGAACTTCGCGAGCGCCTCCTTTCCGTCGGCGGCTTCCACGGTGTCGTGATACCCGATGCGCTGCAGCGAGTTGATCACAATGCGCCGCATGGTCGCGGAGTCGTCCACCACTAGGAACTTCATGACGCCAATCTCCCGAAAGGATCGATCAAGGAACTAGATGCCGCGGCCGGCCGTCGATTTGACGAACGACCCGGCTAGAGATCGCCGCGCGAAAGAATCCGCCGTGCGACTTGGTCGACTACGTCGAGCGTGTTGTAGGCCCCCGTGAGGACCTTGGTCCGCAGCTCGGCCACCCGCTCCGGATCCAGCGACTCCGCCTCGTCGAGGCGACCGGCCAGCGAACGACCGGCGTCGGAGATCTGGATTGAATCGGACTTCGTGGGCGCGGCGCCCGGAGCCGGGACGCCGGCCTCGCCCGGACGCGCGTTGCCCGCACCGACACCGGCGGGGCCTCGGTCGGGGCGCAGTGGATCAAAGATGCTACCGTTGATGCGCATAGGTTTCCTCCTCCTCTAAGGGACTATCGGCAGACCGGGGCGCGGACTTGAGCCTCGGCCGGTTCGGTGGCTCAACGCAGGATGTTGAGGTGCCGTCGTCCCGGTTCCGCCGCCGGTGGAGCCGGCGGGGTGGTGTACACCTGATGCCCCCCGCGGGGCATCGGGCCGTGCAAGTCGGCGCGGATCGAGTCACGGGCATCGAGTCGCAGGCGCTCCACCGGATCGTCTTCCACGACGAGGGCCGGCGGCGTCTCGTCGGCATCCAGCTCCGCGAGCTTGTCGCGGAGCAGGATGCCGAACGACTCGATCACGTGCTCGGTCATCGGCGGCTGTCGACGACGCGCGCCGCCGCGTGAACCCCGTATGCGATCCCGGCGCTGCCGGCACGCTGCACGGCGTCGAGTTCCGTCCGAATTTCGGCCGCGCGACGCGCGACACGGGCGGCCAGTTCCATCGTCACGCGCTGTGACACCGACAAGGCGGCGCACACCTCGGTGATGAGCTCATCGGCCTCGTCGACGGCACGTTCGGTGGCCGCGAACAACGGGCTGTCGGCGGTCGGACGCTCCAACCGGAGCATGACCAGCTGTTCGGCCAGGTCGCTCAGCATCTCATCGCGCTGCTCGAGCAAACTGAACAGCCGGTCGTCATCGATACCGACCACCTGCTCCGCTTCGCGGGCGGCGGCGTCGGCGCTGGCACAGAGCGCGAGCGCCGTCTTGGCCGCTTCCTCGCGCGCCGGCGACGCCCGTCGACCAAAGCGTGGCATGCGGAATCCCGACAGGGCGTTCATGGGCGGTGTGGTCCTGAACACGGGATCACGCCGACTTCTTGAGCGTGACGACCTGCGACGCCGCCTCGGCAAAGCCATCGCGGAGCTTGCTGGCGATGTTGCCCAGCTTCTTGAGCGTGACGACGTCGCCGCGCTGGCCGATGTCGACGAGTTCGTACAGCATGTACTGGTACAGGTCGGCCAGCTGCGTGGCGATGGGGCCGCCCTTCTCGAAATCGAGCGTGGCCAGCAGTTCCGTCACGAGGCCGCGCGCGCGTCGCAGGGCCGTCACGCGCAACTCGATATCGTTGCGCTCCATGGCGATGCGGGCGCGCTCCAGATTCACAACGAGTTGTTCGAAGACGAAGACCACGAGCCGCTCCGGCGAGGCCGACTGCAGCTCCATTTCGCGATAGCTCGTGGTCTGACTGGCGTAGGACATCTCTTGCCTGGCTAGGGTCGTGTGCAACGGTGATGTCGATCACCGAATCGTGCGCTGTCCTGCACGAGTATCGGCATCAGTTGTCGTTGTTCTGAAATGCCGATGTAACCGCAGCCAACGAACTGCGCTGCTGATTGAGGCGACTGATGGCGACTTCCATCTGCGTGAACTGCGCCACGAGCTGTTCCCGACGGTAGTCCAGCCGCTTCTGTGCCTCGGCCTCGCGTGTCTTGAGACGAAACGCGGATTGCGTGAGGTTCTTGAGCTGCGTGCTGATCGTACCGATGCCGAACTGTGTCGCACGGTCGGCGGCGGCGACGAACGCCCCGCCGACGCCCGTAAAGCCGAACAACGCCTCGATCTCCGTCGGCTTGTCGGCCATGGCCGTCTTCAGCTTGTCCTCGTCGATCTTGAGGATGCCGAAGCGATCCAGGGCCACGCCGGCGATCGGCAGCTTGTTGTACGTCCCGTTCGCCGTGACTTCGGTCCGCAGGGCGGCCGTGAAGCTGTCGACCACGCCGCGCAGCAGCGTGTCGGCGTACAACGGGGCGTCCACCTTGCGCTGTTCATCGAAGAACGTGCGGATCGCATTGTACGATTCGACGAGCTTCTTCACGGCGTTGAGCCCACCGGCGACGTCGCGATCGATCGCGACTTCGATCGTCGTTCCGGGTTCGGCGGTCTGCAAATTCAGCGTGGTGCCGGCGATCGCGTCGGTGATGGAGTTGGAACTGCGCGTCAGCTCCTGTCCATCCACACGCAGGATCGCGTCACGCCCTTCCTGCAGCTGGCGGCTTCGCCCGGCAACGGCCACAGTTGTGGCGCCCAAGGTGCCGGCGCTGCCATCCGCGCGCGTAATGCCCAACGACATCGAGAGGCGGGACGCCCCGCCCTGGTTGTCCGCGAGGCGGATGCGGCCGTCGGGACCCAGCGTCGCCAGGGCCGTCCGTGCTCCCGCGCCGAAGCCGGCGCCCGCATCGTTGATGCGATCGAGCAGGGTTTGCATCGTGTCGCCAGCGCCAACCACCAGACCAATGGTGACTGCGGTGCCATCGCCGCGCATGCCGCGAATGTTGATGGCATCGCCGACCGCGAGGCCGGCATCGGCACCATCGACGCGCAGTCCTGCCAGCAGCGTCGACGTGGTGGCGGTCGCGTTGCCGGCGTCGGTATACACCGCCGACTGCACGGCCTGCGTGACGGCGCCTGACGTGCCGGCGGCCATACCCAGCGCGTCGATCACGGCCTGACTGTTGGGATCACCACTCACCGCGGTGACGTTGCCGTCGGCGACCAGGCGATACCGTGTTTCGTTGCCGTACACTTCCGATTCGACCGTCGCCGATCCGCCGGCCGCGTTGATCTTCGCAACGATCGAGGCGATGGAATCCACCGACAGGTCGGCGCTGATCACGACATTGCCGACGCGGATGGTCGCGGGAGGCGGGGTGACCACGAGACCGAGGGCCGCCGCGGCGGCTGTGACGGCGGAACCGACCGGCTTGGATCGTGAGTCGACGAGGCCGAGCTCACGGGCCATGCCGCCGGTCCCATCGGCCAGCACGATGCCGCTCGCGCCACTCGTGTCGCGCGTCAGCACCAGGCGTCCGCCGGTTGCGCCTTCGCGCACGATCGAGGCGGTCACGCCGGTGGGCGTCCCACCGCTGTTGGCGGCGTTGATCTTGTCGCGGATCGCATTCAACGAGTCGACCGCATCGATGGCGATCGCCGTGCCGTTGATGGAAAAGTTGCCGGTCAGGTTCATCGCCGCCGTCGTGTCGGCGACCGATCGTCCCGCGATCTTCGCGGTATCGGCCAACTGCAGGACTTCGACGCGATAGCGACCGGGCGCCGCATCGAGCGACGGCGTCGCCGTCAGCAGCGTGCGGGAGGTGATGGGACTTGGCGGCACGTTGGCGGTGAAGCCACCGAAGCCGGTGCGGCGCACCAACCGCGCGTTCTCGTTGAGCGTTTCGACCAGCCCCTGCAGCTTCGTCCAGGCGGCCTGCTGCGCGGTCCCCGCTTCGATCTCCTTCGTGATCGGGGTCAGGTTGCGCGCCTTCTCGGCCTCGATCGTCGCATCGACGATGTCACCCCACTGAATGCTGCTTCCGAGCCCGCTGAAATTGATCTTCGACATCGTCGTCTCCTCTCCTTCCTATGGCCATGCCCCGGAGCCGGCGAAATGCCGACTCCGGGGCCGTTCACCTGCGAGAAGCGCTGCGAATTAACGCAGGAGCTGCAGAATGCTCTGGCTACCCTGGTTCGCCTGACCCAGCATCGCCTGTGCCGCTTCCTTCAGGATGTTGTTCTTCGTGAAGTTGGCCATTTCCTCTGCCATGTCGACGTCACGGATGGTGGACTCGGCCGCGCGGACGTTGACGACCGCGGACTTGAGGTTCTGCACCGTGTAGTCGAGCACGTTCTGACCGGCACCGATGGCGGCCAGCGTGGTGTTGACCGCATCGAGCTGCGTGTCCGCCGTCGCGAGCGACGTCGGGGTGGTGTACGAGAGCGTCGCCGCGACCGTCACCGTGGAGTTGCTGGCCGAGTCGGAGACCTGGAACGTCAACGAGGCGAACACCGACGCGCCCTGGAAGTCCGCGTCCGCGAGGATACGCGCCGCTTCCGTGCCGAGCGTGTTGATTTCCGTGGTCAGCGTGGCCGACACGGTGCTGTTGTTGCCCGTCGACGCCTGCTGCACCAGCAGTTCCCTCTCACGCGCGCTGTTGGGCTCGATCGTCTGTGCCGCACCTTCCGCGATCTGCAGCATCGCGTTGCCCTGCTCGGCGTTCGAAGCCGCCTGACTCAGCGCACGGCTCTGCGTGCGAAGCTTGTTGGCGATCGAGAGACCGGCCGCGTCGTCAGCCGCGCGGCTGATCTTGAGGCCCGAGCTCAACTTCCGCATGCTGTTCTCTACCGCCATGTTGTTGACGAAGATGTTGCGCGATGCGGAAAGAGCGCCGACGTTGGTGTTGATACGCATGAGTCCTATCCTCCGTGATGTTGAGTGAGGCATCCGTGCCTCGCCCGCCATTCGACAGTCGAATTGCGGTCAGCTTTCAGTGTCGTCGCCGGCCCGATGAACTTGAGCCGCTTCCGTGAAGTCGTGCCCCCACCCGGCCCGGAGTCTCACAGCACCGGCACGACCGTCTCCGTCGCGGTACCCATCGTCACGTGGACGGCGCGGATCACGCGGCCATGACGGACGCCGACATCGCGGCCCTTCTGCGCGACGGTGAAGCGGCGCTGAACGCGGGCGCGTTTCGCGAGGCCGCGGAGCGGTTCGGCGCGCTGGGCCAACAGCGTCCGGAGGACCTCGCGCTGGCCCGATCGGAAGCCAATGCGTGGCGTCTGGCCGGCGACACGGTGTCCGCTCGACGCGCGTTGCAGCGCGCGCGTCGACTGGCGTCGACGGCCGATGTCGCGACGGTCTACGAGATCGGTGCGGCCTTGCTCGACACGGGCGCGCCTGATGACGCGCTGGCCTGTTTCTCGCGCGTCGCCCGGGAGCGACCCAAGGATCCGGCAGCGCTCAGCGCCCTGGCCGGCGCTCTCCGCGCGAGTGGCGATCCGAAAGGGGCGTGGCCTGTGGCCCAACGCGCGCTCGGACTTGCCCCGACCATGCCCGCCGTGCTGCTGGCGGCGGCGCAGATCCGTCACGCGCTAGGCGATCTGTCGGGCGCGCTGCAGTGGCTCGATCGGGCCGAGGCGGTCCGCCCGAATCACGGCCCGACGCAGATGCAACGCGGGATCACCTCCCTGCTTGGCGGAGCCAGCCGTGCGGGGTGGCAGGGCTTTGAACACCGTGGGCTGCCGGTGTCGAACACCGGTGCCAAACCGTGGTTCGGCGAGTCACTCGAAGGCGCGTCCATCGCGGTGCTCGCGGAACAGGGCATCGGCGACCAGTTCCACTTCGTACGGTTCGTCCCGCGGCTGGTCGCGCGTGGTGCCGCGCGCGTCGTGGTGGAGTGTCACCCCGGGGCCGTCTCGCTCTTTCGGGCCAGCGGTTTCGACGCCGTGCCCAAAGGCGAGGCCGGCCCGACCGACTGGTATGTCCCGATGCTGTCACTTCCCCATCGGCTGGACACCGACGGCGACACGGCCAACGAGTACGTGCCGTACCTCAAGGCATCGGGCGAGGTCCGCACAGGTGGCTCGTCCGACGGTTCCACCCGACGGCTGGGGTTGGTGCTGTTGGGCAACCCGGCGTTTCTGGCGACCTCACTCCGTGATTTCGACGTAGCGTTGTTGCCGGATTTGCTGGACATCGAGGGGGTTGAGTGGGTCTGGCTGCAATACCCGGAGACGGCGCCATTTTCGCACCCGAGACTTCATACTCCACAATTGTCTTTTAACTGGCTTGATACTGCACAATTACTGGCTTCTCTTGATGGTTTGGTGAGTGTCGACACGAGCATGGCACATCTCGGCGGCGCGATGGGGATCCCCACCTACGTGCTGCTGCCCTATACGCCGGACTGGCGATGGGGCCTTCGCAGCCGCCAAACGCCGTGGTACCCGACGGCAAGACTCATTCGGCAAGCCAAACCCAAAGATTGGCAGTCGGTCGTGCACGCTCTCGCCGACGAGCTCGCTAACGACTAACTCGGCAACATTTGCCGATGGGCAACGCGACCTCAGGTCGTTTCTTCTCCCACACCGCTTGAGGGGAGACCGCTAAGCCGTTGTAAGATAATGACTTGAGTTGGGCACAGATGATGCACTAGGGAACTCACGCGCGCGTAAGCCCTGCGCACCCTTCGTCTCATCCCGACTCTCA
>CAZMGX010000299.1:0-6712 GCA_964565915.1 uncultured Gemmatimonas sp. | reverse complement strand
CCTGCTGGCCCTGCTGGCCCTGCTGGCCCTGCTGGCCCTGCTGGCCCTGCTGGCCTTGCTGGCCCTGCTGGCCCTGCTGGCCTTGCTGGCGGCGCTCTTCCATGCGCTGACGCAGCGCCTCGAGGTTTTGCACGAGTTCGCGCGTCTGGCCCAGCGCGCGCTCCTGCTGGCGGGCCGCCGACTCACCCTGCATGGCGCCCGCGGCCTCACTCAAGCGGTCGGCGACGTCCTTGATGTTCTCCGAGATCTGCCCCTCGAACGACTTCGCGTATTCGCCGGAGCCCGCGCGCATGACGTTCTTGGAGAACTCGATCTTCTCCTTCAGCCGCACGTCGCGGATCGCCTCGGCCGCCTCGCTCATCTTGCTGGCCGCCTTTGGCTGATCCCGCTTGCCCTCGCGTGACAGACGGTCGGCCTCGGCTTCGAGTTTGCCGACATCGTTGGCCAGCGCGTCCTTCTGCTCCATCAGCTTGCGCATCGCGTCGCTGCGCTGTTCACCGGATGCCGCCTGAGCGGATTCCACACCGTTGGCAATCTCCTGCTGACGCTCCTGAAGATCCTTCGCCTGCTGCGCGAGCTTCTTGATGCCCTGATTCGTCGCGTCGGTCTTGGAGCCTTCGAGGTTGCGCGCCGCGCGGTTCAGCTCCTCGAGCGCCTGGCTGCCCTGCGCGGCGGAGCCGGTGGCGGCACGCCGCATCGCGTCCGCCGCTTGCTGCATGCGACGCGCGGCATCAGCCAACTCGGGCGAATTCTGTTCACGCGAGAGGCGTTCGAGGCGACGGGCTTCTTCTTCGGCCTGCTTGGCAAGATCGCGCTGCGCGCCGCTGCCGCCGGCACCGCCGCTGGCCTCCTGGCCCAAGCGCTGACGCATGGCCTCGGCCATCCGCTGCATTCGCTCGTTTTCCTGTTGCTGACGGTTCGCCAGCTGCTTGAGCCGCTCGAGCGATTCATCCACTTCGCGCTGGGTCTGCGGCGCGGACGACTGCTGCTGCACCGCCTCGTATTGGTTGCGCAGCTTGTCCGTCTGCAGTTCGAACAGGTCCGCGAGGTCTTCGGGCTTCTGGCCCTGCTGACCACCGCCGCCTCCGCCGCCACCACCACCACCTCCCATCTGCACCTGCACGTCGCGATACATCGCTTCCGCGCGCTGCAGATGTTGCAACGACTTCTGCTCTGGTGGCAGCGCGGTGTTGCCCGCTCCACGCCCCAGCTGCTCCTCGGCCGCCTTCATCTCTACCGTAGCCGCTTCCAGCTCCTTCTGGATCTTCGCGAAGGTCGTATCACTCGCGGCGACGCCGCGATCGACGAGACGCTTGGCCATGCCGACCACGTCCTCGCGGAGACGACCCTGCGCAATGGTGAGCGTGGTAATGTCTTCACGACGCTTCTTGGTGGCGGTCGTGGCGCTGTCGCGCAGCCAGTTGAACGTGCCGGCGACGACATCCCGCTGACGCTGCACGAAACCATCCGGTGACGGCTCCTGCTCGCCACCGCCACCACCGCCGCCGCCTTGTTGCTCGGACTGGCGATAGTCTTTCCCGAAGGGCCGAACCTCGAGGAAATACACGTCGCTGCTTCCCTCGTGCCCGGCGCCGTCGCGCGCCACCGCGTGGTACGCGACGAGATCGCCAGGCTGCAAGCCAAGCTCCTCGAGGAACAGCGTGTGGGCGCCACGCGCGTCACGCGGACGGCGCGCCGTGCTGTCCTGGATCGCGACGCGCTTTTCCTCACCGCCATTCACGCGATACCGCAGCTCGAGCTTCGTGACCCCGAGATCGTCGCCCGCCTGCACAGCGATGGTGACCTCATCGGTGTTGCTAACCTTGGTGTCCCGACCGGGTTCCTCGATGCGCACCGAAGGGGCCCGATCCGGGATGGCGTCGACGACATACTGGACGGCACCCGCCACCATGGTGCCGTTGGACGTCTCGAGATCCACGCGGTAGAAGCCACTCTTCTTCACCACGAACGCGCCGCTGACGAGACTGTCGTTCTTCACGGTAAGCGGGACGACCGTTCCGTCGTCGAACGTCAGCCGCCCTCCCTTCACGGCACGCGTGACGGTGGCATTGACCGTGACGCTCGTGCCCACGATGGCGGCAATGTCTCCACCGTCCTCGATGTGCTCCGCGGGCAGACCGCTGTACGCGGGGAACCGCAGGTCGAGCGACATGTTCGAGACGGCCGGCAGATCGCTGATTTCCAGGCGGAACGTGGGCGAGCGCACATCGGCCGACTCTACGTAGTACTCGGTGGGGCGGGTCAGGTCGAACACGCGCGAGCGAAAACCGCTGGAGTCGGCATCCTGACTCATCGGCAGTCGCGTCCACTCGGCACTCGAGTCGCTGCGGAAGACGAGGTCGGCCGCGTCGGCCGAAAAACCGACGAGGGCCGCGTGGACTTCGATGGCGCCTCCCCGGGGGACGGTGCTGTTGCCGGGTTCGACCGTCACGAGGCGTCGCGGTACTGCGGCTTCGGCCGTGGACCACGGCACGAACAAGACGCGGGCTCCGTCCCGAAGGGCCGCCGGTCCGAGCACGAAGAGCAACGCGCCGGCGACACCGAGTGCGCCAAGCCATTGTCCGGCCCGCACCATGCGCGGACGCTCGAGCGTGGACTTCTCCTGCAACGGGCGGATGGCCGTCGTAGCACGCGTCATCAGTCGCGCGGACAGGGACGGCGATACGCGCTCCGCCTCCGGCCGATGCGCTTCCTGCACTGCAGTCACCAAGGCCTGTCGCAACTGCGGCGCGTGTTCTTCAACGTACAGGGCGAAGCGTTCATCGCTGGCGCGTCGCACCAGCGGCACGATCAGGCCGCGCACGATGGCGGCAGCGATCACGGTGTAGCCAGTCAGCCGTGCAATGAGCAGGAGTCGGTCGTTGTCGCCATCGGCCGACGCGAAGACGCGCAGGACGGCCATGGTGGCGATCACGGCGAGAATCACGGCGACCACGATCCAGACCAGTGACTCGAGCAGGATCCGCTGGCGCCACTGCCGTCGCAAGACGCCGAGGGTGGTGAGTAACTGCCGATCTGGACTCATCGTGTGCTCCTCTCCGGCGTGACCGGATCCGGGGTGACCGGACGGATGCGCCTGGCGATCGCACGCCAGCCGCGGGTGGCCATGAAAGTCTCGCCTATCAGCGCGAGTGCGACAATGATCAACAGCACGCGCCACGGATTCTGGCGACGCTCGAGCTCGGCGGGCGTCGGCGCTTCGGCCGATGCCGCCGCCGACGGGGCAGACTCTCGTACCCCGAGAAGCAGCTCTTTGGGGTCGATGGGTGTCAAGTCCGATTCCCCGGGCGGCACATTGACGGCCGCGACCGACACGGCGGCGCCTGTTACGCTGCCGGCAAAGGCCGCGTAGAGCCCGGCGTCCGCCATCGGCACGGCGCTACCGAGTGAATCGCCTTGGGGGCGGAGCAGTGACCCGTCGGGCGTGCGCACGACGGGGTCCTTGATGCTGTCCGGCAACGCCCAGCTCTCCGCCGTCGTGCGCCAGAGTGGCACGGCGTCACGGCCGGACGTATGCAGCAGCAACTGTCGGACGAACGGGAGAAAGGCCGGCTGGAGCGGCAGGTCGCCGTTCCGCGCGTCCAGCGGCAGGGCGATTGCCACGACGTGCCCGGCGCCGACGCGACGTTCCATCACTGCCGGCAGACCATCGTCGAACCGCGCGAGCACATCGGCATCGCGGGGCGCGTCGATACGGGCGTAGCGCAGCAGACGCGTGCCGTTGAAGGCGTCGTTGATTTCGCGAAACGGTGCGAAGAGCGCATGCTCGAAGCGGAGGTCGCGCAACGTGCCGCCGCGATCCGCCAAACGGTCGGACATGCCGCTGATCTTCGCCGGCATCGGCTCGGCCAATGATCCGGCCGCGGCGGCCCGACGACTGGCGAGCAATACGACGCCGCCACCTTTGGCCAGGTACGCGTCGAGCAGGGGCTTGGCGGCAGCGGTCGGTGCGACGTCCCAGAAGAAGACCACCGCGGTGTTCTGCAGCGCACTGCTGTTCACCGCCGACGCGCGCAGCCGATCGATGCGCACTTCCGGCGCGCGTCCGATGGCGACGGCGCGTTCGAGGAACAGCGTCTCGTCGGTATCGACATCATCCGGCAACACGAGCGCGACGCGCAGGACGTCGTCGCGCGGGACGACGAAGGCGAAGCGATCGTCAGCCGCCAGGGCATCACTTTCGAGGGTGACGAATCCATCGACCGCACCATCGGGAGCGGCCACCGGCTGGAAGGTCACGACGGTCTCCCCATCGGGCACCAGGGCGACGGTCTGCGATCCGGCCTCGCGGCCGCTGAGCGTGAGCGTGGCCTTCACCGTGCGCGGCGCGCCCAGTTCACGCGAGAGAACACGCGCCTTCACTGCCAGCATGGAGCGGTTGTCTTCGTTGACGCGACGCGCTTCGATGGCGCGGACGGCGCTGTTGGCGCGCGACGGCGGGGCGATCGCCACGGCGCGCAACGTCACGCCCGCGGGCAGGTCGAGCCCGGCCACCCCGGTCGTTCCGGCACGCTGGAGATCGGAGATCAGCACGATCTCGGCGGCCGCGAAGGGGGCATCGAGCAACATCTGCCGTGCCGTACGGATGGCCGGTGCGAACCGGGTGCCCCGCGGCGTCGTCTTCGCGCTGGCGAGAACGGCCGTGGCGGCCGCCTTGTCTTCCGTCATGCGCTGGGCGATTTCGGCGGCATCATCGAAGAAGACGATCCCGACACGATCCCGTGCGCCGAGCGTGCGAATGAGGGCGCGCGCGGAGTCGAGCGCGGCGGGCCAGATGGCGGTGTGCCCCATGCTGAGGGACCGATCCAGCGCGATCACGACGGCCCGTGCGCGGGTGTCTGCCGCGGTCGACGTCTTCTCGGTGAAGACGGGCCGCGCGAAGGCGAGCGCCAGCAACGCGACGGCGAGTGCACGCAGCAGCAGCAGCGGCCAGTCGGTCACCCGTTGGCGCTGCGACGTGCGGATCGGCAACTGTTCGAGAAACATCAAGGACGGAAAGCGATACGGCTTGTCCTTGTCCTTGTGCCGCAGGTGGATCAGCAGCGGAATGACGAGTGCCGCGAGGCCGGCCAGGAAGGCGGGGACGAGAAATCCGAGACCCATGTGTCGTTCGCCTCAGCGCACCCGACTGCGCGAGAGCCGCGCGTCGAGATAGGCATGCAGCGCGCGATCGAGCGGCTCGCTGGTGTTCAACTTCACGTAGTCGGCGCCGGCCGCCGCGATGCGCTTGGCCAGTGCGTCATGGTGCGCGGTCAGCAACGCCTGATACTTGTCGCGCAATTCGCCCGGACGCAGGGGCAAGAGGGCGCCGCTCTCGGCGTCCTCGAACGTGGAGGGCATGTCGCCGGGCAACGACAGCTCTGCAGGATCGACGATGTGAAACAGGATCACGTCGTGGCCACGGGTGCGTAGGGCGTCCACCGCGCGGCCCAGGGCATCCGGACGTTCGTAGCAGTCCGTGATCAGGACGACGATGCCCGTACGCTGCGTCAGCACCC
Source organism: uncultured Gemmatimonas sp. (assembly GCA_964565915.1). Taxonomy (GTDB): domain Bacteria; phylum Gemmatimonadota; class Gemmatimonadetes; order Gemmatimonadales; family Gemmatimonadaceae; genus Gemmatimonas. The sequence continues at coordinate 1,193 of CAZMGX010000299.1, read as the reverse complement.
CAAGACGTTCGATCGCCTTGACGAGCTCACTGCCGCCTTTCGCTTTCGTCCGTGCGAGCGTGTGCAACATCAGCTGCAGGTGACGCACGGACGGCGGCACGACATCGACGAGATCGCCGGTGAATGTGGCGAGGCCGACCCGGTCACCCTGCTGCTGCGACAACCAGGCCAGCGAGGCGGTGAGAAAGCGCGCGTACTCGAACTTGGTGACCGCGCCACTGCCGAAATCCATCGAGCCCGACTGATCGAGCGCAAAGATCACGCTGGCGTTGGTGTCGGCGTCGTACTGCTTGATGTAGAAGCGGTCCGTGCGTCCGTACACCCGCCAGTCGATGCGCCGCAGGTCATCGCCCGGCTGATACGATCGATGCTCGGCGAAATCGAGCGACGAGCCTTTCCGCAGCGAGCGGTGCTGGCCGTGCATGAATCCGTCAACGACCGTACGTGCCAACAGGGCCAGATCGGAGATCCGGGCGAGCAGGCCCGGTTCGAGGAACGAGGCGGGCGCTGACGTCACAATCAGATGCCCGACTTGGGCAACGGGACGAGATCGATCAGTTTCGCGATGAGCTGGTCCGTGGTGACCTTCTCCGACTGCGCCTGGAAGTTGACCAGCACACGATGGCGCAGCACCGGACGCGCCAACGCACGCACATCCTCGAAACTGGCGCTGGCACGCCCCTGCAGCAGGGCACGCGCCTTGGATCCGAGCACGAGGGCCTGCGCCGCGCGCACGGAGGCGCCGTACGAGACCCACTGCTTCACGAAATCCGGGGCGCCGTCTCCAGGACGGGAGGCGCGCACAAGCTTGACCGCGTACCGCGTGACGGCATCGGCGATCGGCAGCCGGCGCACGACCTTCTGGTACGCGATGATCTCTTCCTTCGTGACGACCGGTTGCACCGCGTCCGGTGGCAGTGACGTCGTTGCACGCACTACCGCGACTTCATCTTCTTCCGGCAGGTAGTCGAGCATCACCTCCAGCATGAACCGGTCCAGCTGCGCCTCGGGCAGCGGATACGTGCCCTCCAGTTCGATCGGATTCTGCGTCGCGAACACGAAGAACGGTGCGTCGAGGTCGTAGGTGCGACCCTGTACCGTTACACGATGTTCCTGCATCGCCTCGAGCAGCGCGGCCTGCGTCTTGGGCGGCGTCCGGTTGATTTCGTCGGCCAGCAGGATGTTGGCGAACA
>CAZMGX010000298.1:0-6762 GCA_964565915.1 uncultured Gemmatimonas sp. | reverse complement strand
CGTGCACCACCGCGCCATGGCCGATGTGAGCGCCCGCTTCAAGCACCACCGTCACGCCGGGGAACATGTGGATGGTGCAGTTCTCCTGGACGTTGCAGCCGTCCTCGATCACGATGCCGCCCCAGTCGCCGCGAATCGCCGCGCCCGGCCCGACGTAAACATCACGGCCGATCGTCACATTGCCCGTGACGGCCGCTTGCGGGTGTACGAACGCACTCTCGTGCACGACCGGGATGAAACCCTCGAATTCGTAAATCATCGACGGCTCCTCGGGGCGCACGCCGCGTTGCGTCGGAGGCGAGAGGAACAGCGATATCCGCTATCAGATATCGATATCAGATAACAGACATCGTGGTTGCTCGCGTCCGGCGATCGACGCAGCCCACGCACCACCTTTACTCCCGCCGCGGTCATACGCGCTCGAGGATCATCGCAAACCCCTGCCCCACGCCGATGCACATCGTGCAGAGCGCGTAGCGACCGCCGTTCTGCTGCAGTTCGCGCGTTGCGGTGAGCGCGAGGCGCGCACCACTCATGCCGAGTGGATGTCCCAGGGCGATCGCGCCACCGTTCGGGTTCACTCGCGGATCGTCGTCGGCAACACCGAGCTCGCGCAGACACGCGAGCCCCTGCGCGGCAAACGCCTCGTTGAGCTCGATGACATCCAGCTGGTCGAGTGTGAGACCAGCACGTGACAGCGCCAGCCGCGACGCGGGCACCGGGCCCATCCCCATGATGCGCGGCTCGACGCCCGCCGCGGCGCTGGCCACAATGCGCGTCGCCGGGGTCAATCCGAACTCGGCGACCGCGGAGTCGGAGGCAATCAGCAAGGCCGCGGCCCCGTCGTTGAGGCCTGACGAATTCCCGGCCGTGACCGAACCATCCACGCGAAACGCCGGCTTGAGTCGCCCCAGCGTCTCGAGCGTCGTGTCCGGGCGCAGGAATTCGTCGCTCGTCACGAGCAGGGCATCGCCCTTCTTCTGCGGGATGCTCACCGGCGCAATCTCCAGCGTGAATCGACCAGCCCAGCGCGCCTTCGCCGCCCGCTCCTGCGAGCGCAAGGCGAACGCATCCTGATCCGCACGCGACACGCCGTACTGCAGCGCCACATTCTCGGCGGTTTCGCCCATCGAGTCGGTGCCGAACATCGACTTCATCTTCGGGTTGACGAAGCGCCACCCGAGGCTCGTGTCGAACAGCTGCATGTCGCGCGCGAACGGTGTGGTGCCTTTCGACAAGACGTACGGCGCCCGGGTCATACTTTCCACGCCGCCCGCGATGAACAGATCGCCCTCACCACTGCCGATCGCCCGCGCGGCACTCGCGATGGCGCTCAGCCCCGACGCACACAGCCGATTCACGGTCTCGCCCGGCACGGTATGCGGCACACCTGCCAGCAGCAGCGCCATGCGCGCGACGTTGCGATTGTCCTCGCCGGCCTGATTGGCACAGCCCAGGATCACATCGACGATCCGCGTCGCGTCGAGCGACGGATGCCGAGCCAGCAGCGCCGTAATCACGTGCGCGGCCAGATCGTCCGCGCGCACGCTGCTCAGTGCGCCGCCAAGGTTGCCGATCGGCGTGCGCACGCCGTCAATGATGAACGCCTGTGGACTCGTTGCGAGCATGACGCGCTGGGTCAGGACGGAAGGTGAGGGCGCTGCGTACGGTAGCCCGTGCCGCGAAAATGCCCGACGATGGTATCGTCCTGGTTGCGGACGGTCACCGCGCAGAACGCCAGACGATTGCTGGTACTGTCTTCGATGCCAATGGCGGTCAGCACGTCACCCGGTCGGACAGCCACCGGGAAGCTTACCCAGCAGTCGACCGCCACGCTCAGCATCCCGCCGGCATTGATGGTGAACGCGAACGCGCTGTCGGCCAGGGAGAACACGATCCCCCCGTGCGACGTGCCGAACCCGTTGACCATCTCGTCCCGCACGGTCATGCGAAGCACGGAGCGGCCAACCTCCGCTTCCAGCACCTCGATGCCCAGCCACTGCGAAAAGGCGTCGCGCGCCATCAGGTGATCCACGAGGGCGCGGGGCGATGCAAAGGCCGGCGACGCGTCAGCCATCGAGCAGCCTGGTGCCGTCGCGCACCACACGACGCAGGGTGCGCGCTGGTCGATAGCGCGGATCCCCTGTCTCGGCCTGCAATCGCTCGATTTCGCGCAGTACCGTGGCCGGACCAATCGCGTCACCCCAACTGAGCAGACCACGCGGATAGTTCACGCCCTTCAGCATCGCCGTCTCGATGTCGGCGGGTGACGCGAGCCCCGCATCGAGCGCCGCCGCCGCCTCGTTCACCAGCATGGCCACGACCCGATCAACGATCCGTTGGCCGAGCACCGCATCCTGCGTCGCGTGCGCTGCGTCATAGCCGTCGTACCCGTCGGTGTACCGATAGTAGCCGCGACCACTCTTGCGTCCCAGCCAACCGGCTTCGACGTGGCGCTGCTGGGTCACCGACGGCCGATAGCGCGGATCCTGAAAGGTGCCGGCGTACACGGAACACGAGACGGCGAAGTTCACATCGTTGCCGATGAGGTCCATCAGGGTGAAGGGCCCCATACGGAAACCACCGATCGTGGTCAGGGCCCAGTCAATCGTAGCCACGTCCGCCAGGCCTTCGTCGTGGACACACAGCGACTCGCCGTAGAACGGGCGCGCGATCCGATTGACGAGAAAGCCCGGCGTGTCCGTCGCGCGCACGGTCGTCTTGCCCCACGACGCGACGAGTTGTTCAGCCCGATCAGCGAACACGGCTTCGGTCGGCAGCGCGGGAATGATCTCCACCAGTGGCATGAGCGGCGCCGGGTTGAAGAAGTGCACCCCCACGACCCGCGCGCGATGTTGGCACGCCCCGGCGATGGCCGCGATCGACAGTGACGACGTGTTGCTCGCGAGAATGGCGTCGGCGCCCACGATCGCGTCGAGCGCGCGGAACAGCGCCTGCTTGGCCTCCAAGTTCTCGATGATGGCTTCGATCACGAGGTCGCAGTCGCTGAATGGGACCAAGGCGCCCGTGTCGACGCCATCGATGTACGTGATCCGCGCCAGCACCGCGTCGGCCTCCTCACGCGTGCGTCGACCCTTCTCGACATCACGCGCCATCACGGCGCGATGCCCCGCCCGCGCGCGTTCGACCGCAGCCGGCTGCGCATCGGCGAGCCGAACGGCATGCCCATACACCGCCGCGACCTGCGCAATGCCGGCACCCATCGCACCGGCGCCAATCACACCGACGGCAGCATCGGAGCGCACTGGCGGCGTTCGCGTCGGCGTGGCCGCGGAGTGGTTGGGGGTGGTCATTCGCCGCGATAGGTGGGCTTTCGCTTCGCCAGAAACGCGCGCACGCCCTCTTCGTAGTCGGCCGTGCGGCCGGCTTCCGACATCGCCTGCGCCTCGACTTCCAGCTGTTCATCGAGCGAATTCGCAAAGGAGGCGTTGAGCGCGCGCTTCGTGAGGCCGAAGCCGCGTGTGGCCTGCGTGGCCAGATTGGACGCCATCGCCTGCGCGGTTTCCATCAGCGTCCCCGCCGGTACGACGTCCCAGATTAGCCCCCACTCTTTCGCGGTCGCAGCGCTCAGCTTCTGGCCGAGGAAGAACATGCCCGTGGCTCGCTGAACGCCGGCCAGTCGCGGTACGAAGAAGGTGCCGCTGGTATCCGGGATCAGCCCGAGCGTGGCGAAACTCTCCACGAACGTCGCGGTGTCGGCCGCCAGCGTGATGTCGCACGCAAACGCGAGATTCGCGCCAGCGCCGGCGGCCACGCCGTTCACCGCACAGATCACCGGCTTCTCCAGGTGACGAATCCCGCGAATGATGGGATTGAAGCAGCTGACCACCACCTCGCCGATGTCCGGCATCGGCGCGTCGCCCTGCGGCAGGACCTCGGAAAGATCCTGACCCGCGCAGAAGCCGCGGCCGGCGCCGGTCAGGAGCACGGCGCGCACCGCGGGATCGGCGGCGGCGGTGGCCAGGGCGCGTTGCATGGCCTGCGCCATGTCCCGCGTAAAGCTGTTCAGTTTGTCCGGGCGATTCAGCGTGAGGGTCAACACGCCGTCTTGCAGGTCGGTCTGGAGGGTCGGGTCGCTCATGGGAGGAAATTAGCGCTCGCGGATCGCCGTGGCGCCCTCTCGCGCCCCGCGGAACGGACGGCTATGATCTCCGCGTCCCATCGAAGCGCTGTTCGCCCCGCTTTCAGACGTCTCGAAGCGGTTTTGGCGCGAACTGTCCCACTCCGCCCTCAGGAGTTCGAGCCCATGGACGCAGCGATCGTGTCATGGCTGGACCGTATCGGGAGTATGGCATTTGCCTGGTCCCTGGCGCTGTTTGTCGCCGTCAACGGCGTTGCTGCCCTCGTCTTTCTGATCGGACGCGACCGGGCACTGGTGAATAAATGGACAGGGCGATTGCTGGCCGTCGACCTCCTGCTCGTCGGGACCGGCGTCGGCATTCCGGTCACCGCCACGCTGGCGCGGGTGACCGTCTCGGCAGTCGCGACGTCCTTCAACGGCGCCGGTTTCGGAACCAAGCCCACGGAGGACGCCGTTCCGCTGGAGCCCGTGTCCCGGTAGTCAGCCGCAGGACGTGCGCTCGCTCGCGGCGCGGTTCCGTCACCCTGCACGTCCCGCGAGATTACCCCCATGCCATCCCCGACCCGCGCGCCCTCCCCGCCGAAGCGCGCCGCCAAGTTCTCAGCGTCCGTTCGCCCCGAGTTCGACTGGCGCCGCATTGCGTTCAACACGCTGTGTTCGCGCGCCCTCGACGACGTCGAAGAGTCGACGAACCGGAACCGTGCCTCGGTACCGAAGGATCACGTGATCCTGTACCAGTTCTCCGCGCGTGGACACGAGATGTCGCAGGTCATTCTTGGCTCGCTGCTCACCGGCATCCGTGACGGCGCCGGCGCCTACTATCGCTCGCGACCGCTGCTCCTCTCACTCGGGCTATCACTCGAAGATGCGCTCGGCAGCCCGCTGGGCCGCGCCGGCGGGTTCAGCGATGGTCGCGACATCGGGGTGGTATGCAACCTGCCCAATCGTGAAGCGCCCGTCGTGTTGCCGATGTCCGGTGACGTTGGCTCGCAATACACGCCGGCGGCCGGGTGGGCACAGGCCATCACGTACCATCGCGATACCCTGCAGGACGCGCAGTACGCACGCTGCATCAGTGTGGCCCTGGGGGGAGACGCATCGGTTGCCACCAACGGCTTCTGGGCGGCCCTGACGATGGCGACAACATTGTCGTTGCCGATGCTCTTCTACATCGAAGACAACAACCTCGGCATCTCCGTGCGCGGCGACATGCAGACCCCGGGCGCAGACATCGCACGCAATCTGGCGTCGTTCACGAATCTGTTCGTGCGCAACGGCGACGGGACGGATCCGCACGACGCGTCGGGCAAGCTGCTGGAAGCGGTGACCCATGTGCGAGAAGGTCGCGGCCCCGCGCTGGTTCGGTTGACGGTACCGCGCCTCTCGAGCCACTCCGGCCCCGACAACCAGAAGGGCTACCGCACCGATGCGGAAATCAGCGCCGATGCGGGTCGGGATCCGCTGCCAAAGCTGCGCGAGTATCTGGTGCCCGCGTACATGTCCGTGAGTGACTGGCAGGAGTTGGAGGCCGAGGTGGCTGGCGAGGTCGCGGCCGCGCTCGACGCGGCGCGCGCGCGTCCGAAACCCGACCCCGTCCGCATCGCGCAGCACGTGCTGGCCGATGACGCCGCTGACGTCGCCGAGGCGTTGCTTGGGGGGTTGTCACGCGCCGAACGCGCGGCGCTGGGCGGCACCGAGACCGCCGATGAAGACGGCGACATGCTGCGCGTGGCCGAGGCGATTCGGCGCACGCTGCGGCACGAACTCGCGGTCAATCCAAAGGTCGTGGTGTTTGGCGAAGATGTCGGACGCAAGGGTGGCGTGCACCTCGTCACCGAAGGGCTGCAGAAGCAGTTCGGCGCCGAGCGGGTGTTCGACACCAGCTTGTCGGAGGAGGGGATCATCGGTCGCGCCGTGGCGATGGCGATCAGCGGCCTGATGCCCGTCGCCGAGATCCAGTTCCGCAAGTACGCCGATCCGGCCACGGAGCAGCTCAACAACTGCGGGACGCTGCGGTGGCGCACGGCCAATCGATTCGCGGCACCGATCGTCGTGCGCATGCCGGGCGGGTTCGGCAAGGACGTCGGGGATCCGTGGCACAGCCTCAGCGACGAAGTCCGCTTTGCGCATGCGTATGGCTGGCAGGTGGCGATGCCCTCGAATGCAGCCGACGCGGTCGGACTGTTGCGGGCGGCGATGCGCGGCGCCAACCCGACCATCTTCTTCGAACACCGGTCGCTGCTCATGACCGGCGAGGGGAGCGCACGGTATCCCGGCGATGACTATGTGCTGCCGTTCGGACGGGCGCGTGTCGTCCAGGCGGGAACGGACCTGACGGTCGTGTCGTGGGGCGCGATGGTGCATCGCTGCGCGGCGGCCGCCGCCGGGTTCGGCGAGCAGGTCGAACTCATCGACCTGCGCACCATTGCCCCGTGGGATCGGGAGTGTGTGCTGGCATCCGTACGCAAGACGCATCGGTGCCTCATCGTGCACGAAGACAACGTGACGGCCGGCTTTGGTGCCGAGATTGCGGCGACCCTCGCCAGCGACGCGTTCTGGTTCCTGGACGCGCCGCTCGAACGGGTCGCACCACGCGATATCCCGATGCCATACCACCCAGACCTGCTCGACGCGGTGCTGCCGGGGCGAGACCAGATCGC
>CAZMGX010000297.1:0-6808 GCA_964565915.1 uncultured Gemmatimonas sp. | reverse complement strand
GCAAGGACAGGGCGGGCAACCAGGATGCGGCGCTGAGCGGCACGGAAGCCCAGCAGAGCATGGAGCAGCTCGCGCAGCAGCAACAACAGCTTCGCCAGCAGTTGGAGAAGAGTGCGGAGATGCTGAAGCGGGCAGCGCTCGAAGGGGCGATGTCGACGTTGCGCGACGAAGCGAAGGAGCTGGCCAACGCCCAGAAGCAAATGGCCAACCAGCAGAAGCAGGGCAAGGACGGGCCGAGTCGCGAAGAGGCCAAGTCGCTCGCCGATCGCTCGCGCGCGCTGCAGGACGAAGTCGACAAACTGGCCAAACGTCTCGAAGAGGCGGGCGCCAAACCGGGTGCCAGCAAGACGCGCGCGGCGCAACCGCTGCTCGACCAGGCGACCGAAGCGATGGATCGTGCGGCACGCGAGGCCCTGCAGAACGCGGCGGAACAAGCGGAACGGAACGAGCGCGCCGGTCAGCCGGGGGATCCGAAGAGCGGGAAGCCCCAGCCTGGCGACAAGACCGATCCCAATGCGAAGCCCGGTGAACAGGGAGCGGCCGACAAGGCGGCGCAGGCGGCGCAGGCGTTGAAGGACGAGAAGGACAAGACCGCGGCGCAGGCGCGTCAGGGTGATGACAAGACCGCCGCCGGCGCGGCCTCACAGGCCGGCAACAGCGCCGAGCGCAAAGCCGGCGCGCAGTCGCAGGGACCGCAGGGCGGCGGCCAGCAGTCGGGCGGACAGCAACCCGGACAGCAGGGACAGCCGCAGCCCGGACAGCAGGGCAGCCAGGGTCAGCAGGGGCAGCAGGGTGGCAACAGTGCGCAGCGCGCCGGCGAAGCCATGGACAAGGCGGCGCAGCAATTGTCGTCCGCGCGCGAAGCGCAGGTGGATGCGTGGAAGACGGAGTTGTCGCAACAGCTCGACCAGTCCATCAACGAGACCATGCAATTGGCCCGGCAACAGGCGGACCTTGAGCAGCGCGCGCGACAGAGCGGCAATCCGCAGTCGATGCAGGGTGAGCAGGGCGCTTTGCAGCAGGGGGTGCAGCAGGCCGCTGAGCGACTGGAGCAAGCGGGACGACAGTCGTCGCTGTTGTCCCAGCGTTCGCAGAAGGCCATGGCGGATGCACAACGCCGCGTGTCGCAGGCGACGCAGCAAATGGGACAGGCCGGTCAGCCCGGCAGCAACGAGCAGGCCCAAAATGCGATGAAGGACGCCACCGAAGCGCTGAATCAGGCGCTCAGCTCGCTCGTGCGCGATCGCGAGCGCGTGAACAACGCGCAGTCGGCGTCCGGCTTCACCGAGATGATGGAGCAGCTCAAGCAACTCGCGCAGCAGCAGGGCGCGTTGAACGGACAGATGCAGGGCCTCAACCTGTTGCCAGGTGGCGCGCAGGGCGATGCGGCCAAGCAGCAAGCGCGTGTACTGGCACGTCAGCAGCGCGACGTCGCCAAGTCGCTCACGGATGTCTCGGACGCCGACCAGACCGGTCGCACCGACGCCCTCGCCAAGGAAGCACAGACGCTCGCACAGCAAATCGAACGGTCCGGGATCGATCCGAGTGTGGCCGCACGTCAGCAGCAACTGTACCGGCGCTTGCTCGATGCCGGACGGTTCCTCGAACAGGACGAGCGGGATGACCAGGGGCCGCGCGAGGCGAAGTCGGGCAGTGGCATTCCGTCACGCACCGGCGTTGATGGCCCGCAGTCCGGAAAGGCCGCCAACAAGTTCGCGCCACCGACGTGGAACGAGTTGCGCGGGCTCGGTGCGGAAGATCGTCGGATGGTGATCGAGTACTTCCGCCGGTTGAATGGCACAACCCCGTAGCGTTCACCCGATGTCGATGGACCACCGGCGCACGAGACGCGGGTCGCGAACCACGCCGGTGGCGATGATGCTGCTGGCGTCGATCGTCTGCGCGCTGGTCGCGCCCGCGACGTCGGCACAATCGCCAATCAAGACCGTCACCGCGACCAAGGCGGATACGACGGATCCGCTGTCGCGCGCCTTGGCCGCCGAAGACAAGGGGGACGCCAAGCTGGCGGCCCAAGCGTATCACGATGTGCTGCAGCGCGCCCTTGGTCCGGGACCCGGCGACGGTGAGCGTGTCGCGCTGTCGCTACTCGGGCTCGAACGAATGTGGGCCGAACTCGGAGTGCGCGATTCGATCCTGCCCGTGGTGCAGCGTGTGCTGCAGGTTCGGCCCACCGATCCGGTGGCGCGTGGCATGCAACTGCGCACACTGGTCGGTTTGGGCAAGGAAGATGAGGCCCGGCAGGCCTTTCTCGCGTGGCGTCGCGTCGCGGGGAATGACGGCACCCCGTTTCGCGAGTATTCGCGGCTCTTGCTCGCCGCGGGCCGGGCACAAGCCGCCGATTCCATCCTCGGCGAAGCCGGGAGGTTGCTCGGTGCCGGCGGCGCCTTGTCGGGTGAGGTCGCACAATTGCACGTGGCGCTGGGGCGCTGGAACAGTGCGGCCGTCTCGTTTCGCGAGGCGTTGGTTGAGCAACCGTATCTCGAGATGGCCGCCCAGTTTGCGCTGACGCGGGCGCCTGCGGAGGCGCGCGACTCCATTCGCACCGTACTCCGCGCACCGCCGGCGGCCTTGCCGCCACGGCGATTGTTGGCCTCGCTGGAATTGTTCTGGGGCGAGCCGCGTCGGGCGTGGGTGGCCCTGTCGTCCGTCAGACCGGATGATTCGACGGCCGCCGCGTGGCGCGAGTTCGGCGAGCGTGCGGAACTCGCACAGGCCTGGCAGGTGGCACGTGATGTGTGGTTGGCCGTGCTCGATCGACGCGGCGAACTTGAGGCACAAACGCGCGCCGCGAGCGCCGCCCTCAAGGCCGGTGATGCGGCCGGTGCGCTGGAGATTTCCCGTCGCCCGGCACCTTCGGGCGCTCGGCCGGGTCAGAACGACGAGGCCACCCGCGTGCGGATGTTGCTGCCGATCGAGTTGGCCGCGCTGGGTGAACTGGGCCGCGCGGAAGAAGCGCAACAACGGCTCGATCAGAACGCGCGTCTGCTGGACGCAACCGCACGCGGCAACATCGCGCAGTCACTCGTCGGCGCGTGGTTGCGCAGCGGAGATGTGGAGAAGGCACGGCAGGCGGTGCAGGGAAGTGACCTTGCGGACGACGATGAAACGATGGGATGGCTGGCGCTGTATGACGGCGACCTGATCACGGCGCGCAAGCGACTGGTGCGGGCGGAGACCAAGCGACCGGAGCTCGTGGATGCGTTGGGGCTGCTCTCGCGCACTCGTGTGGATCGCCTGCCGGGACTTGGCCAGGCTTTCCTGATGCTGGCGAAGCGCGATACCCTCGCGGCGGCGGCGCGATTCGCGCGACTGGCCGATTCGACCGGAGACGCGGCGCCGGCCATGCTGTCGATCGCGGCGCGGCTCGAGAATGGCCGACCGGCGTCCGGTCGTTCGATGACCCTCTGGGATCGCATCGTCAAGGACTTTCCGAAGAGCCCCGAAGCGCCCGAGGCCCTGCTCGCGTCAGCGCGTGCCTTGCGCGCGGCCGGCGATACGGCCGCCGCCATCACGCGGTACGAAACGCTGCTCATTGATTATCCTGATAGTGCGCTGCTTCCGCAGGGAAGACGGGAGCTCGAGCAGCTCAGGAAACGGTGAGTTCCCAACTGCTTCAACAACGATATCCGCTATCCATTATCGGACAGTTGATAACGGATATCGTGGTTCGATGTTACCTCCATCACTGACGCCCATGTCCACTCTGTGTCGGTCGCTCGTCGCCGCCGCGCTGCTCACCCTCGGCTTGGGTACCAGCGCCGCCGCGCAGCACCTGCTCATTCCGATGGACGACTCGCAACGCAACCACCTCAAGGCGTACGGCGTGACGTTCCTGGCGCTCAAGACCTCGCAAAAGGCGGAGTGGCTGCTGAACTATCGGGGCGGCGCGTTCCTGTTGCCGGACTCCCCCGATCTGCGGCGCCGCGCGGCACTCGACGGCGTCAGTGTCGAGGCGCTGACGGACGGCGCAGTGGCCAGCGTGCGTGCGGAGATCGCCGGCGCGAACATGGACGCCGTGGTGCTCGAGCGCGCGCCAAAGGTCGCCATCTATCGGCCGGCCAATCAGCCACCCTGGGATGATGCCGTCACATTGGCCCTGCAGTACGCCGGCATCGACTTCACCTCAGTCTGGGATGACGAGGTCGTCAAGGGCGAGCTGTCCAAGTACGACTGGGTGCACCTGCACCATGAAGACTTCACGGGCCAGTTCAACAAACTCTACCTCGCCTATCGTGATGCGCCCTGGTTCGTGGCGCAGCGTGAGCGCGACATGATGACGGCGCGCAAGTTCGGCTTCGATAACGTGCCGGGGTTGAAGAAGGCGGTCGCCGAAGGCATTCGCGGCTTCGTCGATCGCGGCGGGTTTCTGTTCGCGATGTGTGGTGCCACCGAATCGCTCGACCTGGCCATCGCCGCGTTCACTGTCGACATCGCCGGCCCGTTCTCGGACGGCACGCCACCTGCGCCCGACGCCGACGCGAAGCTGGCGTGGGCGCGCGCGCTGGCGTTCACGGGTGCCCACGTCGAACCGTCACCGTACATCAACGCCCTCAGCGACATCGACGGCCATCAGGTGAACGTGCCGGCGCGTCGTCAGCCACTCGGGGCGTTCACGCTGTTCGGGTTCTCCGCGAAGCTCGATCCCGTCGCGACCATGCTGGTGCAGGACCACCGCACCGTGGTGCCCGATTTCTTCGGCGTGACGACGAGCTTCAACAAGGCCGTGCTCAAGCCGGGCGTGACGGTGCTGGCGTCGGAAGATGGGGCGCCGTGGGTCAAGTACATTCACGGCGACTACGGCAAGGGATCGTGGACGTTCCTCGGGGGCCATGATCCCGAGGATGCCCAGCACGCCATCGGCAGCGCCCCCACCGACCTGTCGTTGCATCCGAATTCGCCCGGCTACCGCCTGATCCTCAACAACGTGTTGTTCCCCGCCGCGAAGAAGAAGCCGCGCAAGACGTGACCGCAATCGGCGAGGCGCGACTCGCGCGCGCCGCGTCAGCGGCGGTGCGGACCGCCATTCGTCTGGCGGGTGGCAACGAAGTGTGTTTCGTCTGCGCCGTCGATGACGACGGCATGATCACCACCGCGCGGGCCGTTGCCCGCGGGGACGTGCGCAGCGTGCTGGCCATGCCGGGGGTCGCCGAGCGCGGCGAGATGTTGCTGCACAACCACCCGTCGGGCGACCTGACACCGAGCGACGCGGACCTGGAGGTCGCCGCTCGCGTCCACGGCAACGGCGTTGGATTCGCGATCACCGACAACGACGCCAGTCGCGTCTACGTGGTGACCGAAGTGCCGCGCGCCGACGCCAAGGTCCCCGTCGATCTCGACGCGATCGACGTGGCACTCGGCCCCTATGGTCCCATTGCACAGGCCATGCAGGTCGCGCTGGGAGCGCGGGCCTACGAGGATCGACCCGCGCAACGTGCGATGGCGGCCGAGGTGACACGCACGTTCAACAACGGCGGTGTTGCGCTGCTCGAGGCCGGCACAGGCATCGGCAAGTCGCTGGGCTACCTCGTGCCGGCGCTGCGCTGGGCCGCCGCCAACGGCGAACGCACCATCGTGTCGACGAACACCATTACCCTGCAAGAACAGCTCGTCGCGAAAGACCTGCCGTTCCTGCAACGCGCGCTCTCCGATCAGCCGGTGCGTTTTGCGTTGCTCAAGGGATGGCGCAACTACGTGTGTCTGTATCGACTCGATCAGGCGCGTGGCACCTCGGTGTTGTTCGAAGACAATCTCGCGGGTGAAGTCCAGGCGATCGCCGACTGGGCCGAGCGCACCGCCGACGGCTCGTTGTCGGACCTGCCGACGACGCCGCGCAGCGATGTGTGGGATGAGGTGTCGGCCGAGCCGGACTTGTGCGGCCGACTCAAGTGCTCGTTCTACGACAAGTGCTTCCTGTTCAAGGCCCGCAAGGAAGCCGCACAGGCCGATGTCGTGGTGGTCAACCATCACCTCCTGCTCTCCGACGTCGCGGTACGGCGCGTGTCGCAGAACTGGGAAGACGCCGCCGTCCTCCCGGCCTACAAGCGGCTGGTGATCGACGAAGGCCATCACCTCGAGGACGCGGCGGCCTCACACCTCGGCGCATCGGTCACCCGACGGGCGCTGGTGCGACTCTTCGGTCGTCTCGAGCGTCGAGGGAAGGGACTCCTGCCGGCGCTCGATGCGCGCCTGCGGGGATGGGACGATCTGCTCAGTACCGCCAGCCTCGATCTGGTGCAGGAACGCCTCATTCCGAGTGCGGCGACGGCGCGCGATCGCGCACAGTTGCTGTTCGAACTGCTCACGGTGATGCTCGCGGAGGAGAATGTCAGCGTCTACCGCTTCACCGAGGCCTTTGCATCACACCCCGCGTGGACGGGCGGGATGGAGAACACGCTCGCCGAACTGCTGATCGAAATCGCGGCGCTCGGTGAAGGCCTGCAGCTGATTCGCGAACGGTTGGAAAGTGACGAGAAGAAAAGTGAGGAACTGGCTCCCTTGCTTGGTGAGGTGCGCGGTGTCTCGCGTCGTCTGGCCAACGCCGGCCAGCTCCTCGGTATCGAGGTGCTCGACCACATCATCGTCGGTCATGGCCGCTACGCCAGCTTCAAGGAGCTCTCCCTTCTCTGAGGCGAAGGCCATCCGCCCCGCGCCATTCGTTCGCCAGTGGGATCACCTCGAAGGGGCGGCTCACGTCGGTTCGATTCTGTCTGGGTATCGACTACCCAGAATGGCGGGTAGTTCATACTCGAATTGCACTTCTGAAGACGCCACTATCACGTTGATTGCC
>CAZMGX010000296.1:0-6820 GCA_964565915.1 uncultured Gemmatimonas sp. | reverse complement strand
TCGGCCACGGCCGCCGGCGCCCCGCGCGGGGTAGCGACGGGACGCACCCGCGCCACCGCCGCTTGGCTCGGCGCGACACTGTCGTCCCCATCGCGCTCGCGCGGGCGAGCCGTGCTCTTCGGCACCGGGCGCGGCGATTCATCGCCATAGTCGGGGGCCGGCGCAATGCGACGGCGGAACCGATCCAGGCTCTGGGTGCTGGGCGCCCGCAGATAGATCCAGCCGGCCGCCATGCCGCCCAAATGGGCCGCGTAGGCCGTGCCGCCCAGGCTGCCGCTGTCGAGCACCGCCATCACGATGTTGATCAGCGCCATGAAGATCACCAGCCAGCGCACCTTCATCGGCACGACGCCGAAGAAATACACCTCTTCATCGGGCCAGCGGGACGCGTAGGCGACGGCCACGCCGAGAATGGCCGCGGATGCGCCGATCAACACGCCGCCTTCGCGCTGGAACATGTAGTGCGCGGCCCATCCCCCGATGCCGCACCACAGGTAGAACCATGTGAACGTGCTCGCGCCCCACGCGCGCTCGACGCGCGGGCCGAACAACCACAACGTCCACATGTTCAGCGCGAGATGCAACGCACCACCGTGCACGAACATGTACGTCGCCACGGTCCACAACGAGCGATCGGCCAGATCCCCCGGCGCATAGCCCAAAGCCTTGGCCATGTTGACGTCGCCGACCAACGTCGTCTGCACAAAAAACACGCCCACGCACAGGCCGATCAGCCAGTACACCGCCGTCGGACTGCGCGAGATCTCGAATTCGTCGTACGTCGAAATGGCCATGGGTGCGTGCGTGCCAGGACGGGACTGCGGGCGGGTCGAAAACGTACTTCGCGGGGACCTGCGGAGGAACTACGCGAGCGCCAGATGGACGATGCGCTCACACAGATCGGGAAACAAGAGACCGGCCGCCGCAGCGGCCTGTGGGATGAGACTGGTAGGCGTCATGCCCGGCAACGTGTTCGCTTCCAGACACCACGGCTGGCCGTGGGGGTCCAGTCGAAAGTCGATTCGGGCGTACCCGCGCAGTTTGAGCGCCGCAAATGCCCGCCGCGCCTGGTCGGCCAGCTTGGTCTGCGCCTCGATGGACAGTTCGGCGACAAACTCCTCCGCCATCCCTGGAGTGTACTTGCACTCATAGTCGTACAGCTCCTTCACCGGCTTGATCTCGATCGTCGGCAGGACCTGATCTCCCAGAATACCAACCGTGAGCTCCTGACCAGGGACGAATCGCTCGATCATGACCTCATCGTCGAAACGAAAGGCCTCATCGATTGCCGACTGCAACTCGTTGGCCGCGCGCACGATGGACAGTCCCACCGTACTGCCCTGCTTGGACGGCTTGACCACCACCGGCCAGTCGAGATGTCGGCCGACATCCTCCGGATCAACGATGCCCGCCCCCGGGGTCGGCGCCATGATCCACGGGGCCGTCGCCACCCCCGCCGCTCGCATCAGCACCTTCGAGAGATGCTTGTCCATGGCCAGCGCGCTGGCCAGATGACCACTCCCGGTATACCGGACGCCGGCCATGTCGAGCAACGCCTGCACCGTGCCGTCTTCACCCTGTCCGCCATGGAGGGCGATGAAGACGCAGTCGGCGCCGGTCACCTCGGGCAGGGTGGCCAGCCGAGGCGACAGGGATCGCGCCGCCAGGCCAGCCAGCGACTCCAGCGACGGTGGCGCACTGCCGACGCCGCTGGCCAGCAGCCGCCGCTCGGTCTCCAGCGGCAGCACCCCCTCGGCCGGGTCGAGACAGGTGACCTCATGGCCCCGTTCCCGGAGACCGACGGCAATCCGCAAACCGGACGACAGGGAGACATCACGTTCGGCGGACACGCCGCCCAGCAGCACGGTGATCTTCATCCGACAATTTTACACGCATTACGCCACGCGACAGGGCGCGGCGCGCCGGGTTTGTGACGGAATTGGCACTGCCCCGGGTATGGCGGTCAGACGTGATCGACTCACCCCTGATTCCCCGTCCCATGAACTCCATCTTCCGCCTTGCGTCGCTGACGGCCACCGCCTTTCTGGCGTCCGCTTCGAGTGCGTGCACCGACGGAACCACCGTCGCCGATCCAGCCAACCCGTCAGGCAATCCGCCCACCAGCAATCAGGGCATCGTTGCCGGGACCCTCGAGGCAACCGCACAGCGCCCGACCCTCACCCTGCGCAACACCACCGAACACGTGGTGGGTTACATGGTGATGGAAAAGAACATGATGGTGGTCGCGCTTTTTCCCCCGTGCGGACCGCAATGTCCGCAGCTCGCACAGGGTCAGCAGGTCGCCATCCCGTATTCCGCGATCAACGGCTATACCAACGCCGCGACCGATGTCATGGTGATGTGGTGGACGTACACCCGCGCTGCCGATGGGACCTTGCAACCGATCGGTGGCATGCAGTCGAAGACCGTGCGACTCTAGTCGCACCCAACTGACACACGCTGGTGCAAACGCTCGATCCGCACATTCTCCGCCGCGCACAGCAGGGCGATCGCACCAGCTTCGCCCTGTTGGTGGAGAGCTACTATCCGCGAGCGTTGCGATTCGCCCTGCAGATGCTGGGAACGCGGGAAGACGCCGAGGAGGCGGTGCAGGATGCGTTCCTGCGCGTGCATGACAACCTGTCCCGCTTCCACGAAGATGCCGCGTTCGATCCGTGGTTCTTCCGCATCCTCGGCAACCGCTGCCGAACGCTGGCGGTGAAGCGCAAGCGACACCATGAAGTCATCGAGTACAGCGCCTCGGTTCCCGAGGTGGGTAGTGAAACAGACCACACGGTGCCGGATGAGGCGTTTTCGCGAGAGGTGC
This sequence comes from uncultured Gemmatimonas sp., assembly GCA_964565915.1. GTDB lineage: Bacteria > Gemmatimonadota > Gemmatimonadetes > Gemmatimonadales > Gemmatimonadaceae > Gemmatimonas. Next base: position 3,993 of record CAZMGX010000296.1, on the reverse strand, counting down.
ATCGCGCGCTCGCCGCCCTGCCGGCCGATCAACGCGAAGCCTTTCTCCTCCGTCACGTGAACGACCTGGACTACGAAGAGATGACGATCGTGACCGGAGCCCGAGCCTCCACCCTGCGTATGCGTGTCAAGCGCGCCGTCGATGCCCTGCGGGTTCGGCTGCGTGAAGGAGCGATGCATGAGTAACCGCGAATTTCATTCGGGCGACCGCCCGCCGCACTCGCCGCGACCCGGCGACGACCTCGGGCTCGACGACGATGTGTTGCTGCAGCAGGTGCGCGCGTCGCTGACTCCGATGCCGAGTGTGGATCGGCGCGCGATCGCCGACATTCTGGCGGCGGTCGCGGAACGCAAGCAGACGCCGTTCCAGCGTCTGCGCACGCGCGCTGCGTATGCGCTCGATCAGTTCCGGTATGCGACCTCGCCGCTGACGCGCGCGACCGCCGTCGCCGCGCTCTTTGTCGTCGTCGGCTATGCGTCGCGCAGTTTTCTCGTGCAGGACGCCGTCGACGTCACGCCGACCAACGCGCCGTTGGTCGCGAGCGGAGCGGGCACAGCAGGTGACAGCGTGCCGACGCCTGGTGTCTCCGTGCAGGCGGTTGATGCGCCGGCCGATCCGTCGCTGCGGCTGGTCTCAGTGCAGTTCGTGCTGGATGCGCGGGAAGTCGCGGGCGCATCGACCGTCAGCGTGGTCGGTGACTTCAACAACTGGGATGTCCGCGCGACCCCCATGACCCTCGACCGCGGCGCGTGGAGTGTGTCGCTGCCGACGACGCAGGGTCGCCATGTCTATGCCTTCGTGGTCGACGGCGAACGTTGGATCGCCGACCCGAGGGCACCAAAAGCCACGGACTCCGACTTCGGTCGGCCGGGCTCCGTCATCATCGTACAAACGCCGTGAGGTTGCGGATGCTACTCATACCGCCTGCGCGCCGGTTCGTCCGGTGCCTTTTCGACCCCCCGTTCCTCCGCCGTGCGTTCAGTATGGGCGTTGGCATCTCGATCGGCGTGGGTGCGTCATTCGCGGTCGCGCCACAGCTGTTCGCTCAGGATGCCACCGTCTCCGCATCGCTGGACGCGCTCGGCGACGAACGCGCCCGCCTCGCCCTGCGCGGAATTCTCGAAGACGCGGCAGCCAAAGGGATCCCGACGGCCCCGCTGGTTACCAAGGTGCGCGAGGGCATCGCCAAGCGGGCCGAGCCCGATCGCATTCGCAGCGCCACGGAGTTGCTCGCCAAGCGGCTGGAGAGTGCGGCGTTGGCCTTGGCGCCGAGCAAATTGACGGAGGAGCTGTCGGCCGGCGCGGACGCGCTGCAAGTCGGGATCGGCAGCGGGACGCTGCGCGATATGCGTCGCGTATGGCCAACGAAACCCCTGACCGTCCCGCTCGGGGTGTTGGCCGAGCTGGTGACGAGTGGTGTACCGCATGCCAGCGCGACGCGGCGGGTGCGTGAGCTGCTGGTGCAGGGTGCGTCCACGACGCAGCTGGTCGGACTCGGGACCACCGTGCGCGCCGACATTGCGGCAGGACTCGCGCCGGATGCGTCCATGGAATTACGCTCCAAGGGTGTGCTCTCCCTGCTGCAGCAACAGGCCGAACTGTCCGTCACCGCGCCGCCACCACGGCCGCCAGCGCGGCGGCGGTAAGCGCCGTATCGCCCCACGTGGCGTAGCGATGGCGGTGGTCATGCTGGTATGCAGCATGACCGTCGCTGCGCGACCAGGGCGCGCTCAATCTGGGCGCGCTCAATCGTCAGAACTGTGGATGGATGTTGGTGGTGCATCGCTGCGTCAGCCGGGCAGTACGGAGCGCAGTGCCGCGACAGCCGGACTTGGCGGACTCCTTCGCCGCGGATCGTGGACGTTGGCGGGTGAAGGTGCGCTCTCGGTCGCCGAGGATAGTCTTGGTGCCGCGCAGATCGTGGCGCACGCGTCGTTTTCACCGAGTCGCCTGCGATGGAGTACCACCGAACTCAACGTGAGTGCGACGTCGCTCGGAGTCACCTGGCCGGGCAACGATGGCAATCAGAGTGTGCTCGTGCGGCAGTCCGTCGAGCGCGGGGCGATACGACTGTTCGGTGGCGTCGGCTGGGGGAAGACGCTGCGCTACAACCTCGATACGCGCGGCGGTGTGTTCAACGTGGGGCTTGCCGGCACGCGTGGGCCGCTGGTCGGGACGGTGACATTGCAGCGTGCGACCACTGATGATTGGCAGTTGATGGAAGCGTCGGGGATCATTCTCAAGCGTATCGTACCGTGGTATGTCCTGCACGATGCCACGGTGGATGTGGCGTGGCACCTGTCCCGTGTTTCGCTTGCGGCGAGCCGAAGCTGGCGCGCCGGCTTTGGTGATACTCAGGGCACGTCAAACGGTTTTGCCCTGGCCGCCACGTGGCGCGCGATGGCGCCGCTGCAACTGATCATGCAGGGTGGCAAGCAAATGGCCGATCCGCTGCGCGGCGTGCCGCAGGCTACGTATGCTGGGGTCAGTGCGCGTTGGCAGCGTCGTTCGCGTTCGCCGTTGCCGGCATCTGATGCTCCATGGCGCGTGGTGCGCAACGCCGAGTATGCGCTGGCGCCACGGCCAGGTGGTGCGGAGTTGTCGGTGCAGATTGATGCGCCGGCCGATGCGGTCGTTGAGCTTGCGTCGAGTGCGACGGAGTGGGCGCCGGTGCGACTGACACGCGAGGGCGCACTATATGTCGCGCGACTGCCGCTGGCGTCCGGTACCCACCGGGTCGCGGTGCGCGTGAACGGTGGCGCGTGGCGCGCGCCGCGTGGACTGACGCGTGTGATCGACGACTACGGCAGTGCGGCGGGGATCGTGGTGGTGCCCTGAGCGACTGTTCGCTTGGCGAGTGCAGGGCCGGGCCGCCGCCGACGCACCCCCGCAGTACTCAGCGATGCATCAAGTACTCGAGCACGTCGAACCGCGTCACGATCCCTTGCACCACCCCGTCCTTCTTCATCAGCACCGCACGGTTCGACTTCGAGAGCAGCTTCGCCACACTCTCCACCGCCTGGTCACTCTCCACCGTCGGAAACGGCTGGTCCATCACGTCACTCACCGTCTGGTCCAGCACCTTCGGATCGGCCAGTGACTTGGACGTCAGCTGCGATTCGGCGACGCTGCCGACACACACGGACCCATCCATCACCGGCACCTGCGACACGTTGTGCAGCGCCATCAGGCGGATCGCCTGCCGCACCGTCGCCCCCGGCGTCACACTCACGATCGCCGGCGCGCTGCCGTCCTTGTGCCCCAGCACCGCCTCGATGCTCGTCGGTGCCGCATCCAGCATCTGGTTCTCACGCATCCACTCGTCGTTGAACACCTTGCTCAGATACCGCTCACCGGTATCGCACAAGAACGTCACGACACACGCCTCGGGATCGTCGAGTCGCCGCGCTACCGTCAGCGCCGCATGTGCAATCAGCCCCGCCGAGCCGCCCACGAAAATGCCTTCTTCACGCGTCAGCTTGCGCGCCATCGCAAACGCGTCCTTGTCGCCGACGGTGATGAATTCATCAATCACGTCCATGTCCAGCGTCGCCGGCACACAATCCTGGCCCACGCCCTCCACCTTGTACGGCGCACCCGTCGGATGGCCCTCACCCTTCGTGCGCCACAACTCCGCCAGCACGGACCCCTGCGGATCGGCCGCAATGATCTTGATCTTCGGGTTTTTCGACTTGAGATAGCGACCGACTCCCGAAATGGTGCCGCCCGTTCCCGCTGACGCGACGAAGTGCGTAATGCGCCCCTGCGTCTGCTCCCAGATCTCCGGGCCCGTGGTCGCGACATGCGCCGCCGGGTTCGCCGGATTCTCGAACTGCCCCGCCAGCACCGCACCCGGCGTCTCCCGCACGATCCGCTTCGCCATCTGCACGTAATTCTGCGGATGATCGGGCGGCACCGCGGTCGGCGTGATGATCACGTCGGCACCGAACGCCTTCAGCAGTCGCACCTTCTCCTGCGACATCTTGTCGGGCA
>CAZMGX010000295.1:0-6882 GCA_964565915.1 uncultured Gemmatimonas sp. | reverse complement strand
CTCGTTTGCGTACGGCAATTTTGCGACGCTGTCCAACGTGAAGGAGAAGGACATCGCCCGCATTCTTGAGTATCGCCTCTCGCCGTTGTATGTGTCCGTGCACGCGACACCATGGGAAGCGCGGAAGGTGCTGCTGAACAATCCGCGCGTCCCGAACATCGTCGACCAGCTGACGCGACTGGCCGCCGGCGGCATCCAGTTTCATGGGCAGATGGTCATCGTACCGGGGTTGAACGACGGGGACGTGCTCGAGCAGTCGCTCACCGACCTGTGGAACCTTGGCGACGCCATGATGTCGGTGGCGCTGGTACCGGTCGGCGTGACGCAGTTTTCTCATCTGTACACGGGCCAGTCCATGGACCGTGACCACGCGCGCCGGTTGCTTGAGCACGTGCACCGCTGGGAGGCGCGCGGGTTGGCCGAACGCCAGGACCGCTGGGTGTTCGGTTCCGACGAACTCTACCTGCTTGCCGAGCAGCCACTGCCGGGTTACGACCACTACGGCGAGTTCTCGCAGATCGAGAACGGCGTCGGCGCGGTCGCGTCGCTTCGCCAGCGTATTCGCGACGGGCTCACTCAGCTACCGCGTCTCGATGGGCGGCGCATCGGTGTCGTCACCGGCGTGTCCATGGCCCCCTTGATGCCGGAGCTGTTGGAGCAGCTGCGTGGTGCAACGGGAGCGACGTTCGTGCTGATTCCGGTCGAGAACTCGCTGTTTGGCCCCACGACCACCACTGCGGGTCTGCTGGTCGGCGCCGATATCCGGCGCGCGCTCGACGGTCGTCATGATCTTGATTTCGCGCTCATTCCCGCCGAGTGCATCAACGACGACGGCCTGTTTCTCGACGAAGAACCGTTCATCGCGTTGCGCGAGTCGCTGCCGATGCCGGTCTTCCCCTCGTACGATTTCATCGACGCGCTCGTGCCTGAAGGCGACGCGGTCATCCGGTCTGCCGCATGAGTCTCCCTGTCGTCGCTCTCGTAGGTCGCCCGAATGTCGGGAAGTCGCACCTGTTCAACCGCCTCGTCGGCGAGGCCACCGCGATCGTCAGTGAAGAGGCGGGCACCACGCGTGACCGGCACTTCGGTCAGGTGGAGTGGGCCGGTGCGCATTTCTGGCTCGTCGATACGGGCGGCCTCGTCGAAGATTCATCGGTCCCGATGGACAATGAAATTCGCAAGCAGGTCATGCAGGCCATCGACGAGGCCGATCTGCTCATGCTAGTCACCGATGCGAAGGTCGGGGTGCATCCGAGCGATTCGCGCATCGTCGACTTGCTGCGGCAGGCGAAGAAGCCGTTCGTGGTCGTCGCCAACAAGGTCGACGATCCCGCCAGCACCGACTACTACGAGTTCTATCGCATCGGCGCCGGCGACGTGTATCCCGTGTCGGCGCAGAACGGCAAGGGGTCCGGCGACCTGCTGGACGCCGTGGTCGCGAAGATCCCGGAATCGCCGGAAGACTCGAGCAATGCCGTCCGTATTGCGGTGATCGGCCGGCCCAACGTCGGCAAGTCATCCTTCGTGAACCGTCTGCTCGGCGAGGAGCGGTTGGTCGTTCACGACGCGGCCGGGACGACGCGTGACTCGATCGACGCGCCGATGCGCTACAAGGATCAGGACCTGGTGTTCGTCGATACCGCCGGCCTGCGCCGCCAGTCGAAGATCGATGAAGGCGTGGAGTTCTATGCCTCACTGCGGACGCGGCGCGCGATCGATTCCTCCGATGTCTGCATCCTCATGATCGATGCGACCGAGGGTCTGCAGAATCAGGATCTCAAGATCGCCACCCTTGCGTGGGAGGCGGGGCGGGGGTTGATCCTCGTCCTCAACAAGTGGGACCTGTACGAGGACAAGACCGACAAGAGTGCGGACAAGTTCCGGAAGGACGTCATCGAGAAAGCGCCCTATCTGGCGTTCGTGCCGTTCCTTTTCACGTCGGCGAAGACGGGTATGCGGGTGACCAAGGTCCTCGACATGGCGTTGGCCGTGCAGGAGCAGCGGATGCGCCGCATCTCCACGTCGCACGTAAACGACGCGCTCGCCGAAATCGTCGCGAAGTTGCAGCCGCCGCAGGCCGCTGGCCGCGAAGTGAAGCTCAACTACGCGACGCAGGTTGAAGTGGCCCCTCCCACCTTCGCGTTCTTCGGCAATCATCCGGAGCTGATTCCGGAGCATTATCACCGCTACATCCACAACCAGCTGCGTGAGAAGTTCGGATTTCTCGGGTCACCGGTCCGGATCCTCATGAAGCGGAAGAGCAGCGCGGCGTGACCATGGCGATCGTGCTCGCCATCCTGGCGGCGTACCTGATCGGATCGATTCCGACGGCCTATCTGGTCGGTCGTGCCAACGGCATTGACTTGCGCACGGTCGGGTCGGGCAACCTCGGTGCGACAAATGTCTTCCGGACGCTCGGCTGGAAGTGGGGCCTGCTGGTCTATGTCGTCGATCTGTTCAAGGGGGTCGCGCCGGTGCTTTGGTTGCCCGTCGCGGCATCGCTGGACCGCGGTTGGCCGTGGGGCGTGGTGTTCGGGGTGGTAGCGATCATGGGGCACGTGCGGCCGATCTTCCTTCTCGGAAAGGGCGGCGGGAAGGGCGTGGCCACCGCCAGTGGTGTGTTTCTGGCATTGGCACCCATTCCGGCCGTGTGCGCGTTGGTCGCGTTCAGCGTGAGCGTCGCGCTGACACGATACGTGTCGCTGGGATCGTTGGTCGGGGCCGTGGTGCTGCCGATCGCGCTGTTCCTGCAGGAGCGTCGGCCGTCACCCCTCGTCATGGTCAGTGCGTTGGTCGCCGCCTTCGTCTTCTGGACGCATCGCGACAACATTGGCCGACTACGTCGCGGGGAAGAACGTCGCGTGGGCCGACCGAAGACGGCCAGCGCATGACGACGCCGACGCGATCCGTCATACCGTGCGCCGTGATTGGGGGCGGCGCCTGGGGAACGGCCATTGCCGATCGCCTCGTGCGCAACGGGCATCCGGTGCGGCTGTGGGCACGGGAGGCCGACGTGGTGGAGGCCGTCAACGTGCGACACGAGAATCCGCGATTTCTCGCCGGCGCGTCTTTGGCGCCCGGGTTGCTGGCGACCAGCGACATGGACGAAGCGCTTCGCGGGGCGGCCCTGGTGGTGTATGCCGCTCCGTCACACGTGTTGCGGTCGGTCGTGGCGTCAGCGCGGCGCGCCATCGCGGAGGGCACGGTCCTCGCGGTGGCCACGAAGGGCATCGAACGCGAAACGATGGCGCTCATGACGGACGTCGTCGCGCAGGAGTCGCCGCAGCACGACGTCGTTGCGATCAGCGGTCCCAGTTTCGCGGCCGAAGTGGCCGCGGGTCAACCGACGGCCATCGTGGCAGCAAGCGCAGCACGCGCCGCCGCGACGCTGGTGCAGCACGCGATGAGTGCGCCCGCCTTTCGCGTCTACACCACCGATGACGTGGTCGGTGTCGAGCTGGGTGGCGCGCTCAAGAACGTCATGGCGCTGGCCACCGGCATTCTCGACGGACTCGGCATGGGATTCAATCCGCGTGCGGCCTTGATGACTCGTGGGCTGGCGGAGATGACCCGGCTGGGCCTCGCGCTTGGCGCACGTGGTGAGACCTTTGCGGGCCTGGCAGGACTCGGCGACCTCGTGCTGACGTGTACCGGAGCGCTCTCGCGCAATCGCGCGGTAGGGGTGGCGATCGGGCAGGGGCAGTCGCTGGAACAGGCACTCGCCGGCAAGGACAGCGTGGCCGAGGGAGTGCTCAATACGCAAAGCGCGCGGGCGTTGGCGGCGCGCGCGGACGTCGAGATGCCGATCGTGGAGGCCACACATCGCATCCTGTTCGATGGGCAGCCACCGCGCGATGCCATTGCTGAACTGATGGTCCGCGAACTGCGCGACGAGCGAGACTGATTCCATGGCCAAGCCTGAGCCCGTGCAGGAGTTCTATTCCATCGGGGAGGTCTGCGAGCTGACCGAACTGAAACCGCACGTGCTGCGTTACTGGGAAAGTCAGTTCAAGTTGCTCAATCCCGCGAAGAATCGGAGTGGCAATCGTGTCTATGCCCGGCGCGAAGTCGAACTGATCTTGCTGGTGAAACACTTGTTGTACACCGAGAAGTTCACAATCGATGGGGCGCGCCAGAAACTCGATGAACACCGCAAGGGCGGCACGCTGCGTAGCGTGGCGCGCGCGGCGCTCGAGATTCAGGCGGTCGAATCCCTCGAGCGCGAGCTGGCCGACCTTCTGGCGTTGCTTGAGGATCGCCCGCCGGCGCCCCGTCCGACGCCACCCGCGCGCTGATCACCGCTTTCCACACCCATGCGCATTCTGCTGAGCAACGATGATGGAATTCTCGCCAAGGGCCTCTCGGTTCTTGAACGCGCGTGTGAACCGCTCGGCGACCTGTATGTCGTCGCCCCCGATCGCGAGCAGAGCGCGACCAGTCACTCGCTGACACTGCATCATCCATTGCGTCCGGTGCAGCTCGGCGAACGGCGATGGCAAGTCGACGGCACGCCGACGGATTGTGTGATGCTGGCCTGCGAGGCCCTGCTGGACCAGCGGCCCGATTTCGTCATCAGTGGCATCAACCACGGCCCGAACATGGGCGAGGACGTGCTGTACAGCGGGACAGTGGCCGCCGCGATGGAGGGGCTCGCCCTCGGAATTCCCAGTATCGCCGTGTCATTCGCCGGCAGTATCCTGCGTGCGGACGCCTTGCTGGATACACAGGTCGAGATGCTGCGGACGTTGCTCAAGACGCTCACGTCGCTGCCGGCATTTCCGCGCGACACACTGCTGAACGTCAACTTGCCGGGCGTCGCGGCCGATCAGGTCAAGGGCTATCGATTGACCCGGTTGGGACGTCGGGTCTTCAGTGATTCGATCACCCGCATGAAGGATCCTTGGGGTCGCGAAATCCTGTGGATCGGCGGCGGCTCCGTGGAATGGAGCGGACCGGAAGATTCCGATTTTCGCGCCGTGCACGACGGGTATGTGTCGGTCACGCCGCTGCATCTCGACTTGACGCACCGTGCGGTACTCGACGCCGCGATCGACTGGTGGCCAGCCCAGTAGAGCCGGAGTTCCGAGGCGCGCGTCGACGGCTCGTCGAGGCGCTGCAGGACAAGGGGATTCGCGACCTCGCGCTGTTGCGCGCGATCGATCAGGTGCCGAGGCACCAGTTCGTACCGGCCAGCGTGCGGCATCGGGCGTACGAGGACAGCGCGCTTCCGATCGGCAACGGCCAGACGATCTCGCAGCCGTTCGTCCATGCGAGAGCGATCGAGCAACTGCAGCTGACCGGACGGGAACGTGTCCTCGAGATCGGCACCGGCTCCGCGTATCAGACCGCGCTGCTCGCGCAATTGGCGGAACAGGTGTTTTCCATCGAGCGCCATGCGGCACTGCTGGATCGGGCCCGTGGCTTGCTGACGCAGCTACAGATTCGGAACGTCTCGGTGCTCATGGGCGACGGCACGCTCGGCTGGCGCGAGTACGGGCCGTACGATGCGATCGTGGTAAGTGCGGGCGCCCCCCATGTCCCGCCCTCACTCGAAGCCCAGCTGGCAGAGGGCGGTCGCCTGCTGATCCCCCTTGGAACCAAGGAGGAGCAGATGCTGACCCTCCTGACCAAACGCGGCGAAAGGCTGGAGCGCCGTGACATCACACCGGTTCGCTTCGTCCCCTTGATTGGGGCGGGTGGTTGGCCGTCCTGAAGCGCTCCGCGGGGGTTCGGTTTGCACGAGTCCTCTCGGCGGCGCATCTTCGCTGCGTTACCGCCCCGCCACGACAGAGCGCGCCATGACCACAGAGCTGACGACCCCCGCCGATACGCCGTTCGCGACTCCCGCTGGCCGTCTCGGCGAGCGCGGCACGCCGGACGTCGGCCCCTATGCTCAACCCGCCGTACCTCGAGCCCGCCCAGCGGTCGATGCGGTGCTCATCGATGCGATTCGCGCCACCGTCGGTCCGTTCGTTCCGGCGCCGTGGCGCGTCAGTGCGACCGAGGCGATGGCGGAACCCATAGCGGGCCAACTGCCGGCAGCCGTGACAAACACGCCGACGGTCGAGCTGCCGTGGATCGACACGTTCCTCGATGACTCGGCACCGGTCGCGGTGGCGGCGCCTCTCGTGGCGCCTCTCGTGGCGCCTCCGGTGGCAGACGCGTTCGCCGACGCCGATGTGCGAGAGAGTATCGCAGCGCAGGCGATCGTCGCGGAGGCCAGTGCCGTGGAATCTGAAGCCGTTGCGGAGCCGCTCTCGGCTGAGGTCGTCACGGCTGATACGACGGCGGCGGCCGACACGGTCGACGCGACAGCTGATGAGGCGATGGCCGACGGCGCGATGGCCAACGGCGCGATGGCCGACGGCGTGATGGCCAACGGCGCGATGCTGGCGGAGACCCCCACAACCGCCGAGTCGATCGCCGAGGCGTTTGCGGCGGATGAGACGGCGATCAGTCCCGAGCCTCCGGCGCCGCCGGCTGACATTTGGCCGCTGGATGAGGCCGGCGCTGCGATGCGCGCGCTGGCTGGCGACATGCCGAGCCCGCCTCGGCGGGCAATCACTCCGCTGTACGTGCCGCCGGTGGCGTCGACGCCGCCCCTGCCCATGTGGGGGGATGACGACCTGATGGACATCATGCCGGTGCGCGCGCCGGCTTCTGACGGGCAAGACGAGCACTGGGCGGCCAGCGCCCGTCGCGAGGCCGAGCGGGCAGGGAGCCCGGAAGCGGCGGCTCGTGCCTTGGAGGATTTGGCGCGGCGCGTTCGGGCCGGAGAGCTCGAGCTTCCCGGCTACGCACCCGAAATGGGTGACGCGGCTGCGCTGGCGGCCGCGTTGGCGGCCTTGCTGGGCGTGCGGCGGTAACCGGGCGTCGTCGCTC
>CAZMGX010000294.1:0-6896 GCA_964565915.1 uncultured Gemmatimonas sp. | reverse complement strand
GGACGCGCGACCGACGACAGGACGTCGCGCAGATAAAGCTGCACGACTTCATCCCCGGCGCGAGCGCCCGTGTTCTTCACCGTCGCACGGACGATGAGTGCGACGCTATCGGTGGCGGCACGAACGTCGATGGCCAGATCGCTATAAGCGAACGACGTGTAGCTCAACCCGTGGCCGAATGGGAACAACGGCTGCCCGGTGAGATCGAGATAGTCGTCACCGCGCCCGGTCGGCTTGTGCGCGTAGTGCAGCGGCACCTGCCCTTCGTGCATCGGGAACGTCAGCGGAAGCCGTCCCGCCGGATTCGCACGGCCGAACAGCACGTCGGCCACGGCGTGACCACCCTCCTGCCCCGGATACCACGCATCGAGCACGGCATCCACACGATCCAGCCACGGCATGGTGATGGCGCTGCCGCCGATCAGGACCACCACAGTCGGGGTGCCGGTGGCCGCCACGCGCCGAATCAGTTCCTCCTGTCGACCGGGCAAGCCAAGCAGCGCGCGATCGCGGAACTCGCCCTCCTCGATACCCGCAACCACCACGGCGACATCACTGGTGCGTGCCGTCGTCACGGCCTGTGCGATCGCCGCGTCCTGCCTGTCGCGGACACCGGCATCCCACAACAGCTTGAGGCGTGCACTACCGGTGGCCTCGAAGAACTCGAGCCGAACCTCATGTCGTGAGCGTGGTGCGAAGGCCACGGGCACCGTCCGCGTGCCGAAGGACTGCTTCTTCCAGTTGTCGATCACGAGTCGACCGTCGATGAACAGCCGAAAGCCATCGTTGCCCTCCACACCGATCGTGCGTACGCCGGCTGCCGGCGCCGTCAGCGTGGCGGTCCAGCGCGCCGAATACCAATCGAACGGCACACCACGCCCCGGTGAGTTGAGCGTCCAGCCGAAGTCGACCTGCGGATCGACGCGCGTGATACGCGGCGCCCCCTCCATCGTGATGTTGTCCCAGTACTCGGCGCTCAGTCCACTCGCCGTCGCACCGTCCCGCGTCGTCGACCACGCGCTGGCGGGTACCACGACGAGTGAGCGGAACACACGGGGTACACCGGACGTCACACGCACGACACTGCCCGCCGGCGCGCCTGCACGGAGTCCCTCGATGACGCTGACCGCGCGTGCCCCCGGTGGCGAATACCCACCCACGCGCGCCTCCGCGGCGTCCGCGCCGATGACCGCAATCCGCTGCGCGCGACCAGCCAACGGCAATCGCTGACGCTCATTGCGCAGCAGCACGATTGACGCGACCGCCGCTTCGCGGGCGAGCGCGCGATGCGCCGGCGAACGCGCGACGGTCGCCGCGCTGTCCGGGTTGCCGTACGGCGACTCGAAGAGGCCGAGGGCAAACTTCACGCGCAGCACACGCGCCACGGCGCTGTCGATGACGGCCGGTGCGATACCCGCCGAGCGAAACGCGGCGAGGTATGGCCGATGTTGCTCATACGACGACTGGAAGATCACGTCCAGCCCCGACTCCAGTGCATGTCGGGTGGCCGTTGCGGTGCTCGCCTCAGTGTGATGCAGCACCGTCGCGCCGCCGGTGGCAGCGGCATCCGAGATGATGAAGCCGCTGAACCCCCACCCGCGCTTCAACACCTCGTTCAACAGGCGATTCTGCGTGGCCGGTGTGCCATCGACGGAGTTGTAGGCACTCATCACCGAGCGTGCGCGCGCGTCGTGCAGCGCCGATCGAAACGGGGGATAGTATCGCTCGGCCAGGAGGCGCGGGCTGAACTCGATGGGATAGCTGTCGCGACCACCGTCGCCGACGTTGGCCACGAAATGCTTGGGCGTAGTGACAATGCCGAGGCGCTCGAGTGGCGCGATGTATGCGCGGCCCATTGCCGATGTCAGCCACGTGTCTTCGCCATAGGTCTCCTCGACCCGCCCCCAGCGCACGTCATTGGCAATGTTGATGACCGGTGACAGCGACATGTGAATGCCGCGGCTCTTGGTCTCGCGCGCAATCGCAGTCGCCACCCGGCTCACCAGCGCGGTATCCCACGTGGCCGCCAGCGCGATGGCCTGCGGGAACGTCGTACTGCCTTCGCGACCAAGCCCGTGCAGCGTCTCCTCGAACGGCATCAGCGGGATGCCAAGTCGCGTCTCGTTCACGAACCAGCGTTGGAGCGCGTTGATGCGCTCGGTGTGCGCGCGAGCCACAACGGCCGCGGGCAGCGTATCGCTGCGCGGTGCGTCGGCCCGCATGCCGACTGGCGCGTTGACCTGCAGGCCGAACGACCCGTTGCGGTAGTCGTGGGCCGGCGTGTCGCGATCTCCCGGGATCATGAACAGCTGCCAGAACTTCTCCTCGAGCGACATGCGGCGCAGCAGGTCCCGCGCGCGCTCGGCGGGTGGGCGCCGTGCATCACGGTAGGGTGCATCGGCCGGTGGCCGACTGACCGTGTCCTGTGTCTGTCCGGTCAGGATGGTGGGCGTGAGCGCGAGGCCCAGCGCGACGAAGGTGCGCAGCGAGAGCAGTCCGGAGATCGACATGCCAGAGGGTAGCGCCTGTGCGGCGTGAGGCAAAGGCAGGGGACTCGGACCCCTGCGATGCTCGTTCGCCACGTGGCGCCGCCGCAACGGTCGTAGCGCGCACGCGCTACCCGTGACCCGTGGGGCGAGCGGGGACACATTCCGACCTGTGATGGCCCCAAGGCTTCAGAGCCTTCATCGGGTCCGCCAGCGTGACGGTCGGCTGTTCGCAGCGACCTCGACCGCACTGGCACCATAGTTCCACTGGGAGGAGGCAGGTCCCGAATCCGTCCCCCTGCCCTCCCGTCCATGCCCAAGTTCCTTCGCCGATTCGCGTCGCTACCCGCCCGGCTGATTGGTGCAGCTGCGGCCGTCTGCTTCGCGTCATCCCAGGTGTGGGCGCAGTCGACCGCGCGATCGACCGACCGCGTGTTGCCGCCCGTGATCGATGTGACGACCGCTTCCATCGCGGGGGCCATCCGCGACATGGCCATCAAGGGGGACTCGATCGAGGTCACCTACGTGAACAGCGGCACTGTGCCGACCGTGATCAATGGCGAGGTGCAGCGTATGTGGCCGAAGACGACATCTGGGCGTCGGTGGTGTTCGCCGACGCCCTGACGGTACGAGCCGGGACCACACTGCGATTGCGCGTCGCAATGCCGAAACTGGGTCGCGGCAAGTACACGATGATCGCGATCGTGGACTACGGCGGTGAAACCATGACCGCCGCAAAAGCCGCCCTGCAGATGCCCTGAGCGGGACGCGGCGGGTACTGGCGGAGACGCTTACCCGCCGCGTCGCCCCGACTTGGCTGAGGTGGCCTGTGGCTTCACGCGGGGAGCGGGAGCCGGGGCCGGTGTTTTCTTCGGTGCCAATCCGGGCACTTTGCTGGGTGCCTTGTGGCTGGAAAAATCGGGGACGTCCATGCGGTGCTTCTTTGACATGGTGACCTCCATTCAGCGGTCGTCGAGCGTCCAGGTGACGGCGCAGCAGAAGCACTGCGAATACCGGCGCTCCTAGGAAGCTGACGTCAACATGAAGCCGTGGCAATGCGCCGACGGCAATGCGCCGACGGGAATGCGCGTAAGGCAGCGGAGCCGCAGGTTGGCGTCGGGCCGGTACCCACGACACCTTTCCGTCGGTTTTCATTTACGACGCCCCGGCCACGATGAATCGCTTTGAAGTCCTGCACGAAACGACCGACCTGGCAGTCCGTCGTTTCGATCACCCGCCGCACGAGACCCATCACGATCCCGATCACGAGGTTGCGGAGCGTTGGGCCATCGCCTTCGTGCGCTCGGGACACTTCGACGTGATCGCGAATGGCGTTCGCCATCCGCTGACGGCCGGGAGCGTGTTCATCACGCGCCCCGGACTTGCCTTTCGCTGCCAGCACGCGGAGCAATGCCCAACGGACGTGTGCATTTCGGTCGGTTTCGATGATCGGCTCGACGCGGCGGCGCCCGATCTGTGGGACGCGACATCGTGGGTCGCGCGCCCAACCGCCTCACCCCGACTCGCTTACGTAGACCGCCGCCTGCAACAGGCGGTGGACCGTGCTGACCAGTTCGAAGTGGAGCGCTGGGCGCTCGGTGCGGTGGCAGCATTGCAGGCAGATCGGCCGCACCCCGGTAGGCGTGGGCCTTATGCCGCCCGACCGCGAGAGCTCGATGCGGTCGTCGCCAGTTGTCGCGCCATCGAAGCGGATCCCACCGTCCGACGAAGTATTGCCGATCGCGCCCGCGAGGTCGGGCTCACCAGTGCAGCGCTCTCGCAGGCGTTTCGTCGCTACGTCGGTGTCACGCCGCACCAACACGTGCTTCGGTGGCGTCTTGCCGCTGCAGCGGATCTGCTGGACAGCGGGGTGAGCGTCAGCGACGCCTGCTATCGCTCAGGCTTTGAGAACCTGAGCCACTTCTGTCGGGCGTTTCAGCGCACCTTTGCTTCGCGCGCATCGCAGTGGCGCACGCTGCCCGCACGCGAAAAACGGAGAAAAGTGCAAGACAAGCGAACGTCGCACTTCTAGCGTTGAGGCAGGCGGGTCACTTCCCTGTTCTCACGGAGACGACATGCGACGTCGTTCGGCATTTCAATTCGCACTCGGGATGGCATCCCGGTTCACCCTACCGACACTTGTTCTGATTGGAAGCGCGCCACTCACGCTACGCGCTCAGGCGGCGCCTCGTGTGGCCACCACGCTCCCGTCGGCCGAGCTCGCCGAATTGGAGACCATCCGGCGGAATGTGTGGGTGCACTGGTTTTCAGGCGATACCGCGGCGCTGCGGCGAGTCCTGGCGCCCGAACTCGTGGCGATCAGCCCGGGCGACGCGCATTGGCAGTCGCTGTCGCAATCGCTCGCGGGGTCCGCACAATTCAAGGCCAGCGGTGCCCGATTCGTGTCCGTCACCTTTGACTCGACACACCTGCACCGATTCGGCGAGACGGTCGTGATGTTCGCCCACTACCGGGTCGTCACGTCGAAGGACGGGAAGCAGTCCACGCAGCAGGGGCGCGTCACCGAGGTGTTCGTGCGTACGCGAGGCCGGTGGGTTCACACCTCCTGGCATCTGGACGGCGCGTAGCCCGCCGTCACCTGCATCGGCGCCGAGGCGGCAACACCGGTATCATGGCGCCGATGCGATGTCGGTGCGAGCCTCGTTACGTTGCCGCCGTCGCGCTGACAAGCCGGCTGGCCACGACCTCGGAAATGTCCAGCACGGGCACGTCGCTACCGGCGCCGGTCACACCGTCCGTGATCATCGTCATGCAGAACGGGCACGCGACGGCAATCTGATCGGCGCCGGTCGCCAGCAGTTCTTCGCTGCGTTCGACGTTCACGCGCTTTCCGGTGTTCTCTTCCATCCACATGCGACCACCACCGGCGCCGCAGCACAAGCCGCGACTCTTCGTCCGCGCCGGCTCGACGAGCTCCATGATCGGCAACGCCTTGCGCAGCGTATTGCGCGGCGCGTCGTAAATCTCGTTGTAACGACCCAGGTAGCAGGAGTCGTGGTACGCGACCTTGAGTCGCTGCCCATGCTCGGTATCGAGCGGCACGCGCCCCTCGGCCAGCAGGCGCTCGATGTACTCCGTGTGATGAATGACGTCGTAATGTCCGCCGAGATCGGGGAACTCCTTCCCCATCTGGTGGAAGCAATGCGGACAGAACGTGACAATCGTCTTGATCTGGTAGCCATTCAGCGTCTCGATCACGCCCTTGGCGAGCATCTGGTACAGATATTCGTTGCCCATGCGACGTGCCGGATCGCCATGGCAACTCTCTTCCTGGCCGAGGATCGCGAACTTCACATCGGCCGCCTGCAGAATACGCGCGAACGCGACCGTGATCTTCTTGGCGCGATCGTCGAACGAGCCCATGCAGCCAACCCAGAACAGGATGTCGGGCTGCTGCCCCGCCGCCGCGATCTCGGCGACCGTGGGGATCTCCATGCCTTCGGCCCACTGCTCACGATCCGACGCGCTGAATGCCCACGGACTGCCGTTGCGCTCGAGCGAGGTCATCGCCGGCTGCAGTTCTTCGGGGAACCGCGACTCCATCAGCACGAGATCACGACGCAGCTCGTTGATGATGTCCAACTGGTCGATGGAGACCGGGCACTCCTGCACACACGCCCGGCAGCTGGTGCACGCCCAGAGTTCGTCTTCGGTGATGTAGTTGTCCAGCAACTTCTTGTCGAGCACAGCCTGTTGCTCCGCCGTCGCCGTACCGCCCAGCCCCATGGCGTCCAGCACCATCGCCTTCTCGGTCAGGCGCGCCCGCGTCTTCACCACGATCATGCGCGGCGACAGCGGCTTGCCCGTGATGTTTGCCGGACAGGCTGCCGTGCACCGTCCACATTCGGTGCACGAATAGCCGTCCAACAGATTCTTCCACGACAAATGCTCCACGTCGGACGCACCGAATTGCTCGGCGTCTTCGGCTTCGAGATTCATCGGACGCATCGCGCCGACGGTACCGGGGCCACTGGTATTGGAGAACCAGACGTTGATCAGCGACGTCAGCACGTGCAGGTGCTTGGAGCCCGGCAGGTGATTCAGGAAATACAGGATCAGCACGGCGTGGAACCACCACGCCACTCGTGACACGGTGTGCGCCGTTTCCACCGACATGCCGTTGAACAGCGGCAACAGCATCGAGGAGATGACGCGCCCGTCGGGCGAGGCACCCACGCGCAGGTCGGCGGCGAACAGCACGAGCAGCGAGACCATCAGCGCCGCGATCATGCTGAGGATGAACACGGCATCACCGCCATGCACCGGATCACCGCGGAAACGCGCCGGGCGAATGACCAGCCGGCGATACAGCAGGAACGCCACCGGGATCAGCACAAAAACGGCGAACAGCTCCTGCGAGACCACATACGGCAGGTACAGAAACCGCGG
>CAZMGX010000293.1:4025-6922 GCA_964565915.1 uncultured Gemmatimonas sp. | reverse complement strand
CCTCATCGGCATCTGGGGGACGGGCGCGTCGATGCGCGCCAGCCTGCGTTACGTGCTGTTCACGCTGGTCGGATCGTTATTGATGCTGGTCGCCATCATGGCGCTCTGGAACGCGGGCGGCGGAACATCGTTCCGGATCGACGATCTGCTTCAGATCCGCTTGGGCAACGAGGCGCAGCTACTGATGTTCGGGGCGTTCTTTCTCGCCTTTGCGGTCAAGTCGGCGCTGGTTCCGTTTCACACGTGGCTGCCCGATGCGCAGGGGAGTGCTCCCACGTTTGCGGCCGTGACGCTCGGTCTCAAGGTGGGCGTCTATGCAATCCTGCGCTTCGCCATTCCGCTGTTCCCCGCGGCGGCCACCGACCCGACCATCCGCAGCGCGATTCTCGTCGTGTCGGTTGTCGCCATCGTGTACGGCGCGCTGGTGGCCATGTCTCAACGCGACGTCAAGCGTCTGGTCAGCTACAGCTCCATCAGTCATCTCGGGTTCATCATGCTGGGCGCGTTTGCGCTGACGCAGCAGAGCGTGCAGGGCGCGGTCATGATCATGATCAATCACGGGATCACGACGAGCGCGCTGTTCTTGCTGGTGGGCATGTTGCAGGATCGTCGTGGAAGCACCGATCTGGCCGGATTCGGCGGTCTGGCGCGCGTCGTACCGCTGTTCAGCGTCATGTTGACGCTGGCCATGTTGTCGACCATCGGACTCCCGGGCACGAACGGCTTCGTCGGCGAGTTCCTCGTGCTGCTCGGAGCGTATCAGGAGCATCCGACCCTGGCCGTGATCGCCACGACCGGCGTCGTGTTTGCGGCGATCTACGGGTTGCGTGCGCTGCAGGTGGTGCTGTTCGAACAAATCGACGTGACCCGCAATCTGTCGCTGCCCGACTTGTCCCGGCGCGAGCAGGCGGTGATGAGCGTCTTCGCCCTTGGAATCATCTGGATGGGAATCGCACCGGGGCCGGTGCTGCGTCGGGTCGAACAGGCATCGCGCAGTGTGGTGGAATCGGCGCGCTTCGGACTCAATGCGCCCGCGGCACGTACCTCCCTTACCACGGACCGCTGACCGATGGGTGCACTCGTATCACCCGGCGCGATCCTCCGGGCCCTCGCCCCCGAACTGCTGTTGATGGCGGGCGCCATGGCGCTACTGCTCGCCACCGTGTGGCACCGCCAAGGCAACGTTCCCGGAAGCGCGGAGGGAGCGGAGCGGACGTCG
The DNA here is from genome assembly GCA_964565915.1 of uncultured Gemmatimonas sp. Lineage (GTDB taxonomy): Bacteria > Gemmatimonadota > Gemmatimonadetes > Gemmatimonadales > Gemmatimonadaceae > Gemmatimonas. Next base: position 5,703 of record CAZMGX010000293.1, on the reverse strand, counting down.
CTGATCGCCCGCTTCGGCATGGTGCTCTGCCTGCTCGTATCGATCGTGGTGGTGATCGCCTGGGGTGATGCGTCACCGGCGACGCCCGATCTGCGCATCGCTGGCGACGGGTTCCGGTGGGCGATCGATCTCATCATTCTGGCGGGGACGGCGCTGTCGTTGATCCTGGTCGATGCGGATCACGAACGCAGCGGCGCCTACAACCCGGAAGTTCCGGTGCTCATGCTCCTGGCGGCGTCCGGCATGATGGTGCTGGCGGCGGCGCGAGACCTGATGTTCGTCTTTCTCGGCATCGAGCTGATGTCGATTGCGGTGTACGTCTTGGCCGGTTCCAACCGACGCAGTGCGCGGGGGGCCGAGTCGGCGCTCAAGTACCTGCTGCTGGGGTCCTTCGCCACCGGATTCCTCCTGTACGGCATGGCCCTCGTGTTCGGCGCGACGGGCAGCACGCGCCTGGTGGACATTGGTCAGTGGGTCACCGCGCATCCCGCGCTCTCGCCGATGTTCCTGGTCGGCACGGGATTGTTGCTGGTCGGCTTCGGATTCAAGGTCGCGCTCGCGCCCTTTCATGTGTGGACGCCGGACGTGTACGACGGCGCGCCGCTGCCGGTGACGGCGTTCATGGCGGCGGTCGTGAAGACGGCGGCTTTTGCCACCCTCGCGCGCGTGATGTCCGAAGCATTCAGCGGCGCGGCGGGCGCATGGCATCCGGTGGTCTGGTGGTTGGCCGCCATCACGATGGTGGCCGGCAATGTGCTGGCATTGTCGCAGCGAAACATCGTGCGTCTTCTGGCTTACTCCAGCATTGCTCACGCCGGCTACCTGCTGGTCGCGGTTGTCGTCAACTCCGGTGCGGGGACGGCGGCGCTCGTCTTCTATGCGGTGTCGTACACCATCGCGACGATGGGGACGTTCGCGGTGTTGGTGACGGTCAACGATGGCCGTGACCGCTCACCGACGCTTGAGGATCTGGCGGGCCTGTGGCATGTCCGCCCGGGGCTTGCGATGGCGATGGCCGTGTTCTTTCTCGCGTTCATGGGCATGCCGTTGGCTGGAGGCATGGGGTTCTTCGCCAAGTGGTACCTGTTGCAGGCCGCGCTGCAGGCGGCGGCGCCGCAAACCGTGCTGGCCGTCATCCTCGTGCTGAGCAGCGCCGTATCCGCCGCGTACTACCTGAAGGTTGTGTCGGCGATGTTCATGCGGCCGCGCGCAGAAGGGCAGGCGATCCCGTCGGTGGGACCGCTGAGCACCGGGCTGATCGCCGTGGCGGCGGTCCTTCTGCTGGCCCTGGGGGTATATCCGTCGCCCGTCGCCACATTGGCCCGTCTTGCGGTGTCGGGAGCGACCGTATCGCCCGCAGCGTCGGACTCCGTCCGCGCGCGCTTGCCGCTGAGTACCGCCAGCGCGCGGCGTTGAGCGACCCTCTCCCCACTGCCAACGCCATGTCGATCAGCCAGACCATCTTCCGCCAGTACGATGTGCGCGGCATTGTCGGAACGGACCTCACCGAGGAAGTTGCCCTGGGACTCGGACGCGGGTACGCGGCGTACCTCGCGTCCAGGGGGATTCGTGGTACCGTGGCCGTGGGGCGGGATAACCGGCCCAGTGGCGAGGCGCTCCGCACGGCCCTGGTGCGCGGCCTGACGGAGTGCGGCGTCGATGTGATCGACATCGGTGT
>CAZMGX010000293.1:0-4015 GCA_964565915.1 uncultured Gemmatimonas sp. | reverse complement strand
CCCACGCCGCTGCTGTACTGGACCTTGCATCACGAGCCCGTCGTCGGCGGCATCCAGATCACCGGATCACACAACCCGTCCGAGTACAACGGGTTCAAGATGTGCGTGGGCACGGGCTCGTTGCATGGCGCCGAGATCCAGGCGCTGTACCGCCTGATCGTGGGCGGTGTGTTCCCGTCGGGGCAGGGCACTGTCACCAATGTTGCCGTGGTGGATCGCTATGTGGCGGACATTGCGCAGCGCATTGGTCCGTTGCATCGCGCCGACGGGTCACGACTGAAGGTCGTGTATGACTGCGGCAACGGCGCTGCGACGGTCGTCGCGCCACAACTCATGCAGGCGCTGGATGTGGACGCCATCGGCCTGTTCACGGAAAGCGACGGCACGTTTCCGAATCATCACCCCGATCCCACGGTCCCCGAGAATCTCGAAGACCTCATCGAGGCCGTGCGCGCGCACCAGGCCGACCTCGGCGTCGCGTTCGATGGCGACGCCGATCGGATCGGCGTGGTCGACGCTACTGGTCGCATCATTTGGGGCGACCATATCCTCATTCTCTATGCGCGCGACGTGCTCGCACGCACGGGGGCCGGCCAACCGATCATCTTCGATGTGAAGTGCTCACAGGCCTTGACGGACGAGATCGAGCGGGCCGGTGGGCAGGCCGTGATGTGGAAGACCGGGCACTCGCTCATCAAGGACAAGATGAAGGAGATGCACGCGCCGATTGCCGGCGAGATGTCGGGCCACATGTTCTTCACGGAAGGATTCTATGGGCACGATGACGCGCTGTACGCCGCCGCCCGGTTGCTGCGCATCGTCGCCGACGCCAGACAACGGCTCGATCAACTGCTGGCCGACGTGCCGCCGTTCGTCTCCACGCCCGAGTTGCGCATCGACACGGATGAGGTCGCAAAGTTCGCGATCGTGGAGCGCGCCTCCGCACACTTCCGGCGCACGCATGACGTCATCGACGTCGACGGCGTGCGGGTCCTGTTCGGCGATGGGTGGGGCCTGCTGCGCGCGTCGAACACGCAGCCGGTGATCGTCGCGCGCTTCGAGGCGCGCAGCGCGGAGCGTTTGGCCGCGATCCGCGCCGAGATGGAAGCCTGGTTGCACACGCAAGGCGTTCGGCTCTGACGCACGATCGAGCCACGACCTGAATGCGCATTCGTACCTGGCTGGTCGTCGCCCTCGGGGTGCTTGCCGTCCTGCTGCTGGCGGGACGCGCCGTCACTGCACTGGTCGTCGATCATGCCTGGTACGACGCACTGAGCGTACCGTGGATCTTCTGGGAACAACTCCTCGATACGGTCCTGCTGCAGGGCGGCACCTGGTTGCTCGGCTCGCTCTTCGCATTCGCCAACCTGCACGCCGTGCGGCGGACCATCCTCGCCGTGGCGGTGCCGTCACGCGTGGCCAATCTCGAACTCACGGCGATGTTGCCGCCGCGGCGCCTGTTGTCCATCACGATCGTGCTCGCCGCACTGATCGGGTTTGCGATTGCGTTGCCCCTGACGGACTGGACCTCGGTGGCGATGGTGCGCCACGGTGTGCCGTTCGGCGAGATCGAGGGCATGCTCGATCGCGATCTGGGGTTCTACGTGTACGTCCTGCCGCTCGAGGAAAGCCTGTACCTCTGGGCCCTTGCGACGCTCGTCCTGGTGATCACCGTGGTCACGTTGTTGTATGCGTTGACGCGGAGCCTGCGCATGGACGGACGTCGGATCGTCGCGTCCACCCACGTGCGTCGGCACCTGAGCGTGCTGGGGGCGATCGTCCTCCTGTTGCTCGCGTGGAGCTACCGTCTCGACAGCTTCGATTTGCTGCAGCGTGGCAGCGGACCCAACGGGCTGTTCCTTCGAATGGATCACGTGGTCGTCCTGCCGGTCGACCGGGTGCTCGTGATCCTGTGTGCGATTGCGGCACCCATCTTCCTTCGTGCCGGATGGACGGGACAACTGCGGTCGGCGTTCGTGACGCTGTCGCTTGTCCTGGCGGCCGCGATCGGCGGGCGCCATCTGCTGCCGATCGCGCTCTCGCGCAGTGCGCTCGTCGGGGACCCCTCACGACGTGACCAGCCCTACCTCGCCAACCGGACGTTGGTCAGTCGTCGCGCGTACGATGTCGATGGCATTCGCTCGGCGACGCCGGACTCGGGGTCCGCGCCCCACACGGCGGTACGGACCCGCCTGTCACTCAGCAGCGTCGCAAGCCGGGTGAGTCTGTGGGATCCCGAGTCGACCCGGGCGCGGAATGTGGATGGCAGGAGTGTTCAGGTTGACGCGGGGACGGCCGGATGGGCGCGGACGTCGGGCGGCGACGTCGCGGCGCTGCTCGTGCGCCGACCGGTGACCGGAGCCGAACGCTGGAGTGTGGCGGTCGCGAATGCAACGATGCCGACGTTGCGGGACAGCGTGCTCGACATCGTTCCGGGACTGCGCGACGATGACACCGCCGAAGAAGGCGAACCGATTGCGGCACCGGGGCTGTACACGCAGCGGGTCGTTCGTGACCCCGCGGGCGTCATGGGCACCCCACTGCGCGGTCTCGGGATGCGGGTCGCCCAAGCGTGGGCGAACCGCGACCCATCGCTGCTCGAAGCCGACACCGCGGCCGGGGCGGCGCCTCGCCTCGTCACCTATCGCGACGTCCGTCAACGCGTCACGCGTCTGGCCCCCGTCTTCGTGCAGGGAGAGGAGGTGCAGCCGATTCTGCACGCCGGGGCCCTCCTCTGGGCGGTCAGCCTCTACAGTGCCTCCGCGCACTATCCCCTCAGCCACCGCTGGATGCTCGCGGGTGGTGAGCGCAGTTACTTCCGCTTGGCCGGCACGGCGCTCGTGGATGCCGCGACGGGTCGGGTGCGCTTCATTCCCGTCGAACGCGCCGACCCGATTGCCCGTTCGTGGTTTGCCAAGATTCCGACGCTCGTGGTCACCGCGCGCGATCTGCCCGCGGGACTGCTCGACCAGCTCCCTCCGGCGTCGGATGGCGCGCTCGCACAACTCCGCACGTTCGCCCGATATGGTTCGCGACTGGAGGGCGCCATCGAGCGACACCTCCCGGACAGCCTGTTCAGTGGCGCGACGCCCCCGATCCATCTGGTGGGCAGTGCGCTCGGCGCGGTGCCAGCCTGGAGCGTGCCGCTTCTGAATGGCGGTGACGAGATCGACGGCGTCATCACGGCCGTTGGTGGTCGCTACCGCGGGACGTATTGGGACTCCACGGCGCGGCCGCGCGTGCGGTGGAGTGTGCAGACGGAGCGGCTGCGGGCGGCGCTCGATTCCGCCCGTGCGTCGTTGCCCGACGGGACCCGGCGCGAGCCCCGCGCCCGTTTCGGTCGTGTGCATGTGGTGGCCGGGGAAGAGACACCATTGCTGCTGCAGTCCCTGTTTTCATTGCGCGCCGATGGCAGCACGATCGTCAGTCGGGTCGCCGTCCTGGATGGGGCGCGCTTGTCGGTTGGCGGCACGGCGGGTGAAGCGATCGCGGCGCTACGCGGCCAACCCAACGCGACGCGGGACGCCGCCATCTGGCCGCCGGGCGGCGCGGAACGGGAGGTGCGCCTCGCTGCTCTCTACGAGGCCATGCGCGAGGCGCTGCGTCGCGGCGAGTGGACTCGGTTTGGCGCGGCGTTCGACAGTTTGGGAACCCTGCTGGGGAAGCCTCCGCAGTAGGGTGCTGGTGCAGGGCACGCGGGCGCACCTGGTTGGCGCGTTCCCTCGTGGGCGGATAGCATTGAACCGTAGCATTCCTCGATATGGAGAACGCGTGAACCTACACGAGTACCAGGCGAAAGAGCTGTTGCGGGCGGCCGGTGTGCCGATCCCGCCCGGTGACATCGCGACGACCCCCGAGGCCGCTGAAGCCATCGCCCAACGCTATGGCACGGCCGTGATGGTGAAGGCGCAGGTACACGCTGGCGGTCGTGGCAAGGCCGGCGGCGTCAAGTTCTGCAAGACCCCGGCCGACGCGCGCGAGAAGGCGTCAGCGATCCTCGGCATGACGATCAAGG
>CAZMGX010000292.1:0-6925 GCA_964565915.1 uncultured Gemmatimonas sp. | reverse complement strand
GGGTACCGCGCTGGGCGTAGGGTGTGGGGGGTTGTGTGTTGGGAGTCGCCCAGCCCCGCTTTACCCCTTACCCCCTACTCGCTACTCCCTACTCGTTACTCTCTGTTGCTCCCCTGCTCCCTACTCCTTACTCCTACTCTCGTTACTCCGCCGCAACCTTGACGGTGATTGGCGAATCGAGCGTGACCGTGATTTCGGCGCCGCTGTTCAGGCAGGTGTCGTAGTCCGCCGTGGCCGACGCAGCCGCTGTTCCGGCTGCGGCACCCGCCGCCGCACCGATGACTGTGCCCTTCGTGCTCTTGCCGATGATCTGACCGGCGATTGCGCCGATCACGGCACCGCCGGCGACCTTCTTCGCATCCGTGCCCTTCGTCGCGCTGCGCACCCGCTCGGTCGACGCGGTCTGCAGCGTCGTCGTGACCGGGTAGTTCTCGCCATCAATCGTGATCGACACCAACCGCACCTTGAGCGTGGTGTTGTCGTTGCTGTTCTTCGCCGTCTTGGACTCGATCACTTCGAATGTGCCCATGGCGCCCGCGGGAATGCTCGCGCCGTTGCTGCCCGCGACCGACTGCGAGATCGGCGCCGTGAAGCGATCACCGACCTTCGTGGTGTTGCTGCACACCTTGGTATTGGCGGCGAAACGGAGCGTGGCGCCGGCATCGATCGAGCCGGTGGTCGGCTTCGCCGGCGTCGGCGCGGCGGCCGGCGCGGTGGGCCGCGGTGTGGTCGTGGCCGGACGCGGACGGGCCGGCGCAGGACGCGGCGTTGGCGCAGGTGCCACGGCGACCGGCGCCGGCGTGGGCGGCGGCGTGACCGGAACATCCTCGAGCTTCGGCTGCGCATTCGTGTCGGTGGCCGCCATCGCCAGATCACGACCCAACGCGGTGTCACTGCCCAATGCCGTATCACCGGCCTTGTCCCCGCCGCACGCCGCCAGCGTGAGCAGCGAGAGGGTGGCAAACATCGCCATGCCGGCGCGCAACACGCGCGGCGAAGGACGGACGGACGAGCGGCTATATTCCGATGAAGCGGTATGCGAAACCTGACGCACGGACTGGCGCATTCGCGTATCTCCTGTGTGGGAAAGCGCGGACGGGACAGACCGCCACGCGCGGAACGAGCAAGGCCGATGGAACGAACGGACCAATCGGCCTGATGGTGCGACCCTGCCAACCAAATAAGCGACTTCAGATGCTGGTGCCAGCGCGCCAGGCGCTCCGACGCCTCCTGCCCTACTACCACCCCTACCGCATACAAGTTGCGCTCGGGCTGATATCTGTCGTCACCGCGGCCGCGCTGGCCAACATCATCCCATCAATACTGCAGCGTGGTGTCGACACCATGCGGTCCGGCGCCGACAGTATCACGCTGTGGCGACTTGGCGGTGTGATGCTCATCACAGCCGTGGTCAGCGGCGGCCTGCGGTTCTTCATGCGGCAATCGCTGAACGGGGTCAGCCGCCGGATCGAAACCGACCTGCGCCACGACGTCTACGCACGTCTGACGACGCTGGATGCCAATTGGTACGCTCGCTGGCGCACCGGTGACCTCATGGCCCGCCTCACCAACGACCTGAGCGCGGTCCGCATGGCGACCGGTCCAGCCATCATGTACCTCGTGAACACCGTCGCCGGTGGCCTCTTTGCCCTGGTCATGATGGTGCGCATCAGTCCGCTGTTGACCGCGTTGGCTCTGCTGCCCATGGCCGGCCTCCCCATTCTCATGCTGCGACTCGGTCGCCGCGTGCATGCGCGCTTCGAAGCGGTCCAGTCGCAGTTCAGTGACCTGTCGTCGCGCGCACAGGAGAACCTGGCTGGCGTTCGCGTCGTGCGGGCCTATCGCCAGGAGCTGGCCGAATCCCGCCGCTTCGAAGCCCTCGGTGATGCCTATCTGGACGCCAACATCCGCCTGGCCAGACTGAACGGATTGATGAACCCGGGCTTCGCGCTGCTTGCCGGATTGGGCGGTGCGGTGACCATTTCCGTCGGGGGCCGCCTGCTCATCGCCGGCCAGATCACGGTCGGCGGCTATGTCGCGTTCGGCATCTACCTCACGATGCTCACATGGCCACTCATCGCGCTGGGGTGGACCACCAACTTGCTGCAGCGCGGTGCCGCGTCGATGGCGCGTGTGCTCGAACTGCTGGACGCCGCTCCCGATGATGTGCAAGATCGCGGGCAGTCAGCGATCCCCGAAGGGGCGGCGCACAAGGACGGACGCGCCATCGAGTTCCGACACGTCTGGTTTCACTACCCGGATGCGTCGGCCAACAGGTCCACCGACGGCCCAGGCCACGCGCCGGTGCCGACGACGGAACCGCGATGGGTCTTGCGTGACGTGTCATTCATCGTGCCGGCCGGTGGCACGTTGGCGATCGTCGGCGCGACGGGCGCGGGCAAGAGCGCGTTGATGGACCTCATTCCGCGGCTGTTCGATCCGCAACGCGGCGACATTCTGCTGGATGGCGTGTCTCTGCGCGAACTCCCGTTGTCGGCGTTGCGCGGCGAAATCGGCTACGTGCCGCAGGAGTCGCTGCTGTTCAGCGATACGGTTGGCGCCAACGTGGCGTATGGTCTGTCGCCGGTCGACGAGGACGACCGGGGCGCGGACCACACACACACCGACCGCGCCGCGGCCGTGGCGCAGGCAGTCGACATCGCACAGCTGCGCGAAACGATCACCGGACTCCCGGACGGACTCGACACACGACTCGGCGAGCGTGGCATCAACCTGTCCGGCGGGCAGAAACAGCGCACGGCGCTGGCCCGAGCGCTCGCGCGTCGGCCACGGATCGTGTTGCTCGACGATGCACTCTCCGCGGTGGACACCCACACCGAGGCGGCCATTCTCGACGGGCTGCGCGGTGCCCTCGCGGGACGTACCGCCATCATCGCCTCACACCGGATCAGCGCCGTGCGCGACGCCGACCACATCGTGGTGCTCGATGACGGCGCGATCGTCGAGCAGGGCCATCACGACGACCTTGTACGGCGCAACGGACGCTACGCCCAGTTGCTGCGACGCCAACAGCTGCTCGATGCCATCGAGGCCGCTTGACGTCTGACAGCCGGCCCCGTGCCGCGATGCCTGCTTACAGCAGATCAACGAGGAACGCCGGAGTCAACGGCTGCAGCCATGCGGCCAGGCGCTGAAACCAGCCGGTCAGCATCATGATGCCGACGATGATCAACAGAATGCCGGCGATCTGATTCACTCGACCCAGATTGCGCTTGAAACGCTGGAAGAACGCCAGAAAGCGCTCGACGGCCAGCGCACTCAGCAGGAACGGCACGGCGAGACCCGCCGAGTAGGCCGTCAGCAAGGTGATGCCTTTGGCCAGCTCCGACTGGTTGGCAGCCAGCAACAGAATCGCCCCGAGTGTCGGACCCAGACACGGTGTCCATCCGGCACCGAAGGCGATGCCCACCACCACCGTCCCCAGAAATCCCAGTGGCTTGTCGCTCAGGTGCACGCGACGTTCCTGCTGCAGGGCATCCATGCGCACCACACCCATCATCCACAATCCCATCAGGATCATCAGCACGCCGCCGATGCGCGCGATCCAGACGCGATAGGTCAGCATCAATTGGCCCAGCGCGGTTGCCCCAGCGCCCAGCAACACGAAAATGAGCGAGAAGCCCAGCACGAACAGCACCGCGTGTGTCAGCGTCGTGCGGCGCGCACGCGTTGCATCCTCGAGACCGAGTCCGGTGATGAACGTGAGATAGCTGGGCACCAGCGGCAAGACGCACGGGCTGAGGAAACTCAGCAGGCCGGCGGTGAAGGCGACCAGGACCGTCAGTGATTCAGGCGCCACGCGCCGTCCCCGGAAGTGATGGTGCGTAAACGATCATGGACGCGGACGACTCCCGCCACGCCGGCAGTCTCCGCACAGGCCGTAAATCACGAGACGATGCCGCTGCCGTGAGAAGTCGTGCGCTTCCGCCAGCAGCGTAGTCATCCGTTCGAGCCGTTCATCGCGGAACTCGGTGACTCGCCCGCACACGGTGCACAACAGGTGCTCATGATGCGGTATGCCGCGCGACGCCTCGTACCGCTTGAAGCCTTCGCCGAAATCGCGCTCGACCACGAGGCCGCTGCGCACCAGCACTTCGAGGGTGCGATAGATCGTTGCCGTCCCGGCCGACGCCCCGCCGGCGCGCAGGAGCTCAGCGACGTCCTCCGCCGAAAGATGCCGCTCGGTGCCCAGAACGACGTCGGCAATCGCCAGGCGCTGCGCCGTGATCGGCAGGTTGTGATCGCGCAGGAACGCGCGAAACGACTCGCGATCGGCAGCCAGCGCATCGGACGACACCGACGCGTCGCTCATCCCACCGTCGCGGGCGCAGAGACGTCCGCGGCGTCCGCGGCATCACGGACTGGCAATGGCCACTCCATCCGCAGGGCCTTGGCGATCTGCCGGTCCGAGTAGCGCAGGATCTCGGTTTCTTCGCCGGCACGACGCTGCACACCGCGCACGACCATTTCCACCGTGACCAGCGGCGCGTCGGCTTCGTCGACGACGTCGGCCTCCCATCTGCCCCGCTCGGGGCCCTTGAGCACCAGGCGGTATCGCGCGGTGTACACCGTGTGACGAACGAGCGGCGGCGCAGGCGGCGCTGGAGGAACGACCTCCGCGTCCACCTCCGGCGCCACCTCCTGCGCCGCCGCGACCACGTCATCCAGGTACGGAGAGTCCGGATCCGGGAGAGCCTGCCCGTGCTCGGCCGACGCGTGCCCTGCGACCACCTCGTCGTCGACGGGGAGCGCAGCATCGTCCGGCGCCGGTGCGGGTTCGTCAAGCAACAACTCGTGCTCGTGCGGCGCTTCGAGCATCACCTCGACGGGCGTCACCACGGGGACTCGCGCGGCGACCACCGCAATCCCCGTTTCGACGCCGCCCTGACGGAGCGGCGCAAACAGGTGCAGTTCCTCGATGCGATCCAACGGCACCTTGGCGATGACGGCGCGCAGAAACCGCTCGGTTACTTCGGACACGGGCGCGTCGGCGCGATCGGGGACGATCACCGCTGGCACCTCGGGAATAGTCGGCACGTCGGACTCGTCGGAAGACACCGACGCGGCAAGTTCGGTCATCAGGTGGCGGTTACGTGGGAAGGAACGGATCGTGCGGCAGCACCCCAATCCGACGGGGCCGGCGCAAACGGGCATTCGGCGCCCGAACAGGCGGCTCGGTGGAGACATCGGGGGCGCGGAATCGAGTCACCGAAGGAAGATCACCGGACTGACATCGTGTGAACAAGGCAGAGGATTCCCGCCGACGGTTGACTTATTGGGTCGGCTTGGTATCTTATCTCAGTACTTTACAATGTTCAGAACAACTATATCGCCCCTTCGGAGGTTAGCCCCGTGACGGTTTCCCGTGTTGCCACCCTGCTCCTCATCCCCTCGATTCTCATCGCCTCGCGGGCCTCGGCACAGTCCAGCCATGCGATCGACAAGGCCCACAGCGAGATCAACTTCGTCGCCGACTCGCGCCTGTTGAGCGCCCACGGCTTCTTCGGCAAGTGGGACGCCGCGATTCAGCTGGACCCCGCCAAACTCACCGAGTCGAGCGTGTCGATCACGATCGACGCCAGCACGATCAACACCCGCGTCGAGATGCGCGACAATCACCTGCGCAGCGATGATTTCTTCGCGGTCGCAAAGTATCCGACCATCACCTTCAAGTCGGCCAGCGTGACGCAAACCTCGCCGAACAAGCTCGAGATTGCGGGTGACCTCACGGTCCGCGGCGTCACCAAGCGTATCGTGGTCCCGGCCTCGATGGTGTTCTACGACAAGGGCGCCGGACGTTTCCGCGGACAGTTCGCCATTCAGCGCAAGGACTTCGGCGTCTCCTACGACTCGGCGGTGAACCCGATCGAAAACGAGGTGCAGGTGCAGTGGGACTTCTCGATCAAGGAACCGGCACCGGCGAAGTAAGCGCGAGCTGTGCAATGTGTCCCGCCGCGATTGCGAGATCTGCGGCGGGACGCACGAACGAGATACGAAAATGACCGCGCCCCGCCTCACCAAATGCAATGCCGGGCGTCACCACAACACCGGGACCTTGCATCAAGGCATCGACCCACGCCCAGTCGTCATATCCGGCCGGCACGTCCAGCCAGAGGTACATCGTCGCCGAGGGCGCGACCACCGGCCACCCGTGCGATGCGAACGCCGCCACGAGCGCATCCCGGCGTGCCCGATACTCGGCGACAATCGGCGGCACCAGTCGGGCGTGGTGCGTGAAGGCGGCTTCACCGGCACGCTGCGCCAACGTGGACACGCCGTAGCCGATGTTCGCGCGATACTGATCAAGGGTGCGCAGCGCTGCCGCATTCCCGGCGATGAAGGCCGTCCGCACTCCGGCCATGTTGAAGCTCTTCGAACACGTGTGCAACTCGACGGCCACGTCGAGTGCTCCCGGCACTTCCAGCACACTCGGCACGACGAAGCCGTCGAATGACAACTCGCTGTAGGCGAGGTCACTGACCAACAGCAGTCCATGTGACTGCGCAAACGCGACGAGGCGTTCGAACTCCGCCAGCGTGATGGTGGCCGTGGTCGGATTGCTGGGATAGTTCACGATCAGCATCCGCGCCCGCGCGAGGTCTGCTGGAGCGATCGCCTCGAGGTCCAGGCGACCGTCGGGCAGCATCGGCACACACACCGGTGTCGCGCCGGCCAGCTGTGGTGCCCGCGCGTACACCGGATAGTAGACGGCCGGAATGAGGACGACCTCGCCGGGATTCACCTGCGCCAGCACCAGCTCCGCCAGTCCCTCCTTCGACCCGTCCAGTGCGAGCAGCTCACGCGACGGGTCGACGGTGACCGCGAACCGTTCGTGAAGGTAGCGCGCGACGGACGCAAGAAATTCCGGATGCCCCCGGAAGAACGGATACCCGCTGAGCGCCGG
>CAZMGX010000291.1:0-6940 GCA_964565915.1 uncultured Gemmatimonas sp. | reverse complement strand
GGAGTAACGAGTAAGGAGTAACGAGTAAGGAGTAACGAGTAAGGAGTAACGAGTAGGGAGTAAGGAGAAGCACGTAGGGGGTAGTGAGTCGGGAGCACTTATCCCGTTACTCACTACCCCCTGATCGTTCTCGCTTCTTGCTGCTCGTTACTCCGTACTCGTTACTCCGTACTCGTTACTCGTTACTCTAGAATGAGTACCGGAGTGAAAGCTGGATGCGGTAGTTGGAGTCGACGTTGCGGACATCGTAGTCCGCGAGCTGCGTGTTGAACGTGTAGACACCCACCGTCTTGCCGTTCTGCGTGGCCACACCCGTGCGGGTGAGGAGCTGCACACCCGGAAGGCCGGGCTGCACGACGCTCTTCTGCTGGCCCCACTTGCTGTTCACGAGGTTCGCGAAGTTGAAGATGTCGACCGCGACCGAGACCGCATGGCCCTGGATCGACGGAATCGACTGGCGCAGTGAGACGTTGTACAGGTCACGCCACGGCGCCCGGCAGCTCATGCGGGACTGGATCTGTCCGCGCTGGTTCTTCAGGCACTCGCGGTTGTTGATGAAGCGCTCGAACGCCTGCTGTTGCGAGGTGACACTCGCGGCCTGCGCCGGGACGTTGTAGCCCGTGAACAGGATTTCGTTCGCATCCGTCGTCGACTTGGGGATGTAGACCAGGTCATTGGACGTCGAACCGTCGGCGTTTTCGTCGGTGCTATAGTAGTGATCATACGCCGAGCCGGAGCTGCCGGTATAGATCATCGACACATCGAGCTTCCACGGGAACGTGTAGGTGCCGACCGCGGTGATGCGATGCGGCTGTTCCCACTTGGACCGCGCCAGCGTGGTCTTGTCCAGCAGGTCTCCGGAGATCGTCCGGCCCTGGTTGAAGTTCGACGCGGCCGTGGAGCTGAGCGTGCTCTGCACGTCCCTCGCCTGCGAGAACGTGTAGGCGAGGTTGCCTTCCCAGTTGTTCGAGTACCGCTTGTTCAGGCTGGCCGTGATGTTGTACGAGTAGTCGCGGTTGCTGTTCGACACATCGTACACCTGGTTACGACCACCACGAACGGCCGGGCTCGAGTTCGCGCCCGAGATGGTGCCGTACATGGTCCGGCCACGGGCATCCACACCCTGCGGGCCGGTCAGCGCGAGGTTGCTGTAGAAGAGCGCGTACTGCGCCTTCGTGTACAACCCTTCGATCGTGGCCACCATGTTGTTGCCGAAGTCATGGTCGAATCCGATCGAGTACTTCATGAACTGCGGGAAGCGCATCTCCGGATCAACGGAGTTGATCGTCGACGACAGCGCGGCGCTGGCCGGGTTGGCGTTGGTGCCGCCGCAGCGGGTCGGCGGCGAGGCGAGCGCTGCCGCACTGAACGCCGGCGGATAAAACGCGTTGGTGACCGTCGCGTTGTTGCAGTTCAGGCCCGGCGTACCCACGAGGCCCGTGTTGCCGTACATGTTGGACAGCCACACACCGGCCGGATTGCCCGTGAACGAACCGACACCGGCGCGGAACTGGTTGCGCTGATCGCCGGTGATGTCCCAGTTGATGCCGATACGCGGTGACCACTGGATCCGCCCGGAAGGCATCTCATCGGTCCGGCGTTTGTAGGCCGTATCCACCGCTTGGTTGTAGACCGGCGTATTGCGGAACGTCGGGATGTCCGCGCGAATGCCGTACGTCAGGTTCACCGTCGGACGAATGTTCCACTGGTCCTGCGCATACACGGAGTACGTCGCCGTCTTCATGCGAATGAAGCCGTCGGTACCGGCCGGCGTCGGGACGGAGACGGCGTACGAAGCCGCCTGTGCAACGCCACCGCACGTGGCACACGTGCCACGAAGCGAGTCCAAGCTATTGAAGCGCCACGTGCCGAACAGGTTGTTCGCGAACAGGTTGGCCGACTCGTAGAGGATGTTCTTCGTACCAACGGTGATGTTGTGGTCACCCAGCGAGAAGGACAGGTTGTCCATGATTTCGATCGTCTTCTGATCGAGCTGGTTACCGTGCGACGACGCTTCACCACCGGCCTGGAACAGCGCGAAGCCACTGCCCGAGGAGCGTGGCACCTGTACGCTGATCGCCGCCGTCTTGGTGTTCGGGTCGCGCTTGTCGTTGACCGTCGTGTAGCCGACGTTCAACTCATTGAGAATGCCGTTGCCGAGGCTCGTGTAGGCCTGCAACACCGTCGCGTTCTTGCGCGAGGTGAAGGCGAACCCGTACGACGTGAGCGGGAACGACGGCAGCGTGCTGGTGATCTGGTCGCGGAAGAAGTTCTCGTTGTCCGCGCCCGCGTAGTTGTGGCGCAGCACCACGCGGGTGTTCGGCAGGAAGTTCAGGTCGAGGCGCGCGAAGATGTTGGTCAACGGGTTCGGTCGGTTGACGCGCTCGCCGGTACCGCCAGCGATGCCGTAGCCGTCCAGCACACTGTTGAACTGGTCGACCTGCGCCTGCGACACGGGCGAGTCGGCCGAGCCAATGAACGGGCCCGTCGACAACAGCTCTTCACCCTGCCACTCACCGGACAGGAAAAAGAACGCTTTGTTCTTGATGATCGGGCCGCCGATCGTGCCGCCGTACTGCTGACGGCTGAAGGCGCCGAGGAAGGGCTGCTTGCGCGTGAGGTCCTGGTCGCGCGTGTAGCCGAACAGCGAGCCGTGGAATTCGTTCGTGCCGCTCTTCGTGACGGCATTGATCAGCAGACCCGAGAAGTTGCCCTGCCGCACGTCGTATGGCGACAGCAGCACCTGATATTCCTTCACGGCGTCGAGCGAAATCGACTTGGCACCGGCCTGGTCACCCGGGCGGCCATTGGCGCCGAGTCCGAAGAGGTCGGATTCGTTGGCGCCGTCGATCTGGATCAGGTTGTAGCGGTTGTTCACACCACCACCCGACAAGCCGTTACCGGTCGTCGAGACCTGGGGCGTGGCGCGCGCGAAGTCGGTGAAGTCGCGGTTGATGGAGGGCAAGCGCGCGATCGACGTATCGGAGATCGTCGTGCCGACGCCCGTCTTGTTGGGCGAGATGATGGCGCCCTTCGTCGCCGTCACCTCGACGCCGGCAAGCGTCGCGACCTGAGTCTTGAGGGCAAAGTCCACCGGCGTGGCTTGACCGAGGGCGACGGTGATCCCGTCTCTCGAGACCATCGCAAAACCCAGACGGCGAACCTGTACCGAGTACGGTCCGCCGACTTCGAGGCCTTGGATGTAGTAGCGACCGTTGTCACGCGTCAGCGTGCTGGCCCGGTAGCCGTTGCTCTTGTTTTCAACCTGGATCTGCGCGCCTTCGACGGGCTTCCCCGATTCGTCGGTCACGAGGCCGGTAATGGCGCCGGTGGTGACGCCCTGGGCGGCCGCGATGTCGGATACTCCGACCACGGCCCCCAGCGCCAGTACCAGCAGCGAACGGAACATGCGCATATGTGGTGAAACCAGAAGGTGAGTGTGCAGTCAACGGCTGCCATCCGGGATCACGATGCCGGTGGAGTCGGCATCGGACCTCGAACCGCGGCGAAAGCTAGGGTTGCCGCCTACCGGGCACAAGAAAACGAGGTATCCGGTCGGTAACGCGGCGTGTCGCGTGTTTGCGACCCAATCGTGGCAATTCCAAGGCGGTCACGCCGCCCGTCCCCGGCGACCGACGGTCAAGTAGTAGACCGGGACGCCGACGGCGATGACACCCAGCACCCCGACGGTTCCCCAGCGGGTACCGGGATCGACCAGCGAATTGACCAGCAGGAAGAGTGTCGCGCCGCAGAAGAGCAACGGCGTGATCGGATACAGCGGCACACGCATTGGCGGATTCCAGTCGGGCCGCCGCCGCAAGCGGAAGATGGCCCCCACGCTGAGGATGTAGAACACGAGTGACGCGGTCACAAAGATGTCCGCGAGTTGCTCAAACGAGCGCAACAGTACGAACGCGATGCCGATCGTGGCGGCGAGGGTGATCGCCACATACGGCGTCTGGTAGCGCGGATGCACCTTGGCCACCTGGCGGAAGAACAGCCCCTCGTCGGCCATGGCGAAAAAGATGCGCGGCCCCGTCAGCAGCGAACCGTTGACCGACCCGAACGTGGACAACAACACCGTAATGGAGACCAGCGTCACCCCGATGGGACCGATCAGCTTCTCCGCCACGTCGGCCGCCACGAGCCGGGCCCCGCGGATCTCATCCACGGTCAGCACCGACAAATAGGCCACGTTGGCCAGGACGTAGATCAGGATGATCGCCAGCGTACCGATGATGATGGCCCGGGGCAGCGTGCGGCGCGGATCCGCCACCTCGCCACCCACCTTGGTCAGGTCACCCCACCCGTCGTAGGCCCACAACACCGACACCAGCGCCAGCCCGAACGCCCCCACCGAAAAACTGCCGGGAGGATTGGCCGGCGTGAAATGGCCGCCGGTCTGCGGCAAACCAAGCACCAGCGCCAGCGCCACGATCAACATGAGACCGCCGTACTTCGCGATCGTGGTGACGTTCTGGACCAGCGAGCCCCACTTGAGTCCAATGATGTTGACGGTGGCCATGCTGCCCAGCGCGAACGCCGCCACCCAATGTGCATGGACGTCGTACGGCGCCACCGCGGGGTCGAAGCCGAGGCCGCGCAGCAGGTACTCGGCGAACGTGAGGGAGATACCACCCAGCGCCGCGGCGCGGATGATGACCAGTTCCGTCCACCCGTAGAGAAACGCGGGCAGTCGCCCCCAGCCTTCACGAATGAAGACGAAGTAGCCGCCGGTCTTGGGAATCGCGCCGGCCACCTCGGCCAACGTCAGCGCGCCGCACAGGGCAAACACGCCGCCCACCACCCAGACGGTCAGCAGTGGGAACGGACCGGGAAGCTTCTCGGCGATGCCGGCGGGAGACCGGAAAATGCCAGAGCCGATCGTCGTGCCGATGACGACAGCGATGGCACTCCACAGGCCGAGTTGTCTCGGGAGCTCGGTCGGTGCGGCGGGCGGCGTGCGCGACGCCGGGGACGCGTTGGGCGAAGTCATGCGCAATGGTAGTCTCCGGTGCGCCAGACTGCACGGGTCTCGGGGCCGGGGAATCCCTTTCGGGGAATCCCTTTCGGGGGATCCCCCGGCGGGTGTCAGTGTCTAGTTTTCGCCCATCATGTTGCCCTCGTCCGTTTCCGCCCCGACGCTGCTGGTGCACGGCCCGCTCGCGGCCGCGCTATTCTGGATGGCGGTCGCCGCCTGCGTCGTGGCGCAGTTCTTCATCATCCGAGCGGTGGTGCGCGCCGTGCCCTCGGAGACGGGGTCACCGCATGTGCCGGCCCCGCGTCGCGCCCTCGAAATTGCGTGGGCCATTCTCCCGGCGGTGCTGATCATCGCCGTCTTCGTCGGCGCCTGGCGCATCGTGTCGCCGTTTTCGCCTCTTGAACCGCTTCCGACCTCGTCGCGCGGCGCGCTTGATGCGCCGCCTGCGCGAACCTGAGTCCGCGAGTCTGCATGCCTGCTTCGTCGCTGCCCCCCGCTGCTGTCCGTCGTGCCGCCTACGCCGCGCTGACGGTGGCGCTCGTGCACATCGTGTTCGGTGCCATCGTGCGCATCTCCGGTTCGGGGATGGGCTGCGGTGACAACTGGCCGAAGTGCTACGGCTACTGGTTTCCGCCCTTCGAGCGCATGGATCTCGTGATCGAGGTCATGCACCGCTACCTGGCGATTGCCCTGTTCGCGGCCATTGCCTGGCTCGTTGTTGCCGCATATCGCGCGCGCCGCGATACGACCGTCGGTGGCGCCGGTGGTGTGTGGAACGCGTCGCGGCTGGCGCTGGGTCTGTGGTTTGCGCCGGCGCTGTTTGGGGCCGTGACGGTGTTCACCGGAAATCCGTGGTGGGCAACGGTCGTCCACAAGCTGCTGGCGGCGGCGCTGCTCGCGGTGCTGACGGCGGCGACGATTCGCGCCGGCGGGCTGGGTGGTACGTCGATTCTCGGCCAGCGCGGCAGCACACGCGCGGTCGGCGGCGCGACCAGCGCCATGATCGGCGCCTTGCTCGTCGTCCTGTTGGGCGGACTGACGGCGAAGCTGCCCGGCGCGGCCGTGGCGTGCGCGGGCTTCCCGTTGTGTGGTGAAGGTTCGCTGGGTGGCGGCGCACAGCATGTCCAACTCACCCATCGAATTCTGGCTTACCTCCTCGTGCTCCATCTGGCCTCGTTGCCGTTCGTGTTTCGCAAGCGTGGTGAGCCGGATGTGGTGCTCCGCGCCGCGTGGGTTGGCTTCGGCCTCGGTGTGTTGCAGATCGTGTGGGCCGGCTGGATGGTGACGGGTGGTTTCCCGGGCGTGGTGCGCTCGTTGCACCAGGCGACGGGCATTCTGATCTGGGTGACGGCGTTCGCGATGACGTATCTCGCGCGCATCGCCTCCGGTCGCAGTGTCGTCGCGTCGCAACCCCGGGAATCGCGGCTGCCGTCGGGCATGGCTGCGTCGGGCGCGCGCTGATGACGAGCGTGCCGGTCGATCCGCAGGGGGGTGCCCCCACCCCGGCCGGCCCACTCCCGGCGAGTGTGCCGGCGGCGACGCCCGCCGCCACGCCGTCGCTGTCGCGCGACCTGATCGCCCTGACCAAGCCGCGCATCATCTCGCTGTTGCTCGTGACCACCATCGCGCCGATGTATGCCGCCGGATCACCGTCGTGGCTCACGGTCTTGCTGGTCACCATCGGCGGCTACCTGATGGCCGGTGGCGCCAACGCGGTCAACATGTACATCGACCACGACATCGACGACGTCATGGCGCGCACGCGCCTGCGTCCGATTCCCAGTGGCCGCATGACGCGCACGCAGGTGCTGGCGTTCGGCGTGGCCTGCGCGACGTTCGCCACTTGGATGCTCGCGCATTTCGTGAATGTGCTGACGGCCGGGCTCGCGCTGGCCGGCTTCTACTTCTACGTGTTCATCTACACGCGCTGGCTCAAGCGCACGTCGCCGCAGAACATCG
>CAZMGX010000290.1:303-6969 GCA_964565915.1 uncultured Gemmatimonas sp. | reverse complement strand
AAGACCTGCGCATGCAGCTCGAACCCATGGCCACGACCGGCGCCGAAGTCGTGTGGAGCATGGGCGACGATGCCCCGCTGGCCGTGCTCTCGCCGACGGCGCCGACGTTGTACGCGTACTTCCGTCAGCGATTTGCGCAGGTCACCAATCCCCCGATGGACTCGCTGCGCGAGACGATGGTGATGTCGCTGCGCATGCACCTGGGGCGACGCGGGTCCCCCCTGGTCGAACGGCCCGCGTATGCGCGCATGCTGCGCATCGAACATCCGGTACTCCTGCCCGAAGAAATGGCCGCGTTGCGCGCCTTCCCCGGGTTCGCCTCGGTCACGCTGGACGCAACGTGCCGCATTCAGTCACGGCCGGAGGCCCTCGAAGCCGCACTCGACTCACTGTGTCGTCGCGCCGAGATCGCCGCACGGAAGGGCGCCCGCCTGCTCATCATCAGCGATCGCAAGGTCAGCGCCGAGCGTGCGCCCATTCCCGCGCTGCTGGCGTTGGGTGCCGTCCGGCAGCATCTCGTACGTGCCGGACTGCGCGCCGGTGTGGGCCTGGTCGTTGAGGCTGGCGATGCGATGGAGCAGCACGACATCGCGGCGTTGGTCGGCTATGGCGCGGAGGCCGTACATCCGTGGCTCGCGCTCGAGACTGTGGCCACCTTGTTCACCGAAGCGGCCGGCCGGACAGACGTCGATGCCGATCGCCCGGGGCCGGCGCAGGCCCAATCGCGTTATCGCGCGGCGGTGGAAAAAGGCCTGCTCAAGGTGCTGGCGAAGATGGGCATCTCGACCCTGTCGTCGTATTGCGGGGCGCAGATGTTCGATGCCATCGGCCTCGGCGGCGACGTGATCGATCGGTGTTTCGCCGGCACGGCGTCACCGTTGGGCGGGCTGTCGTTCCGCGAACTGTTCGAGGATGTGTTGCTTCGGCACCGTCGCGCGTACGGTGGCGATGCGCCGACGTCCACGTCGCTGATCGATGCCGGTCGCGCGCGATTCCGGAAGGACGGTGAACCGCACGCCTGGGCGCCAACGACCGTGTTGGCACTGCAGCAAGCGGTGGGCAGTGCTCGCAGCACACGCGCGGCCACCTCTCCCGACGAGGCCTGGCGGACCTTCAACGAGCGGGCCGATGGTGGTGCACCGACGACCGTGCGCGACCTGCTTGCCGTGCGCGCCGCGTCCCCGATCGACATCGAGGCGGTTGAGTCGATGGAGTCGATCCGTGCCCGGTTCGTCTCCTCCGCCATGTCCCTCGGTGCGCTCTCACCCGAGGCGCACGAAACGATCACGATCGCCATGAACCGCATGAACGCCCGGTCCAACTCGGGTGAAGGCGGTGAAGATCCGGCGTCGTATCGCCAGCCGGCGGATGCACGATCCGACAGCCGGATCAAGCAGGTCGCCTCGGCGCGCTTCGGTGTGACGACCGAGTATCTCGTCCGCGCCGAAGAGTTGGAGATCAAGATCGTGCAGGGCGCGAAGCCGGGTGAAGGCGGACAGCTGCCGGCACACAAGGTGACCGACTTGATCGCGCGCTTGCGTCATGCCACGCCGGGTGTCCAGCTCATCTCGCCGCCGCCGCATCACGACATCTACTCGATCGAAGATCTCGCGCAGCTGGTGCAGGATCTCAAGACCGTCAATCCGCGCGCCCGCGTCGGCGTCAAGCTCGTGGCGTCGTCGGGAGTGGGCACCGTGGCGGCCGGTGTCGCCAAGGCGTTCGCCGACTACGTGCTGATTGCGGGACACTCTGGCGGTACGGGAGCGTCCCCATTGTCCAGCATCAAGCACGCCGGCTCGCCGTGGGAGTTGGGTCTGGCCGAGGCGCAACAGACGCTGGTGGCCAATGGGCTGCGCCATCGGATCGAGGTGCGAGTGGACGGTGGCCTGAAGACGGGTCGCGACGTCATCATCGCCGCATTGCTCGGCGCGGAGTCGTTCGGTTTCGGCACCGGACCGCTGGTGGCGATGGGGTGCGACATGGCGCGGCAGTGCCACCTGAACAGCTGCCCGACGGGCATCGCGACCCAACGTGAGGAGTTGCGCGCGAAGTTCCGTGGCAATCCCGATCAGGTGATCGCGTTCTTCACGCGTATTGCGCACGACGTACGGGCGCGACTGGCGCAGATGGGCGCCCGGTCGCTCGATGAAATCACCGGCGCCGTCGAGCGACTGCAGCGGGCCGAACGTCCGGAGGTGCCGCGGTCGACGATGCTGGACCTGTCGATGGTGCTGGCCACTCCGAACGCGCAGGGTTCGCGTCGCCGCGTGCAGGCGCGCAACGAGCGGCACGGCCTCGTGTCGCTCGACGCGCAGATTCTCGCCGACGCGACCACGGCGCTGGATACCGGCGCGTCGTTCACGGGGCGCTACGCCATTCGCAACCACCATCTCACGGTCGGGGCGCGCGTGGCCGGTGCGATCAGCAAGCGCTTCGGTCCGACCGGTGTGGGGAACAGCACGATGACGCTGCACTTCGCGGGCAGCGCGGGGCAGAGTTTCGGTGCCTTCTGCGTGCGCGGCATGCGGCTCTCATTGGAAGGCGAGGCGAACGACTACGTGGCTAAAGGCCTCAACGGTGCGGAGATCGACATTCGGCCGTTCCACGACGCGCGGTATCTGGGCGCGGGCCATCTCAACATGATCGTCGGCAACACCGTGTTGTATGGCGCCACGGACGGCATGCTCTTCGCCGCGGGTCAGGCCGGTGATCGCTTTGCGGTGCGCAATTCGGGCGCCTGCGCCGTCGTGGAGGGTGTGGGGAACCACGCGTGCGAGTACATGACGGGCGGCGTCGTGGCCGTGCTGGGTCGCGCCGGTCGCAACTTCGGCGCCGGCATGTCGAACGGTCTCGCGTACGTGTACGACGAAACGGATACGTTCGCGAGTCGCGTCAATCACGACATGGTGCTGCTGGCCGAGCTCGATCAGGACGACGACGCGCTGTTGTTGCTGTTGCTGCGATCCCATGTGGCGCGCACGGGCAGTGCGCGTGGGCGGCAACTGCTGGAGTCGTGGGAGTCGGCGCGTCAGCGGTGGCGCAAGGTGAAGCCGCGTGGTGCGCAGGAGCCGGTGGCCGTGATCCGGCAGCAATGGATCGAGCGGCTGGCGAAAGGCTTGGAGTCGCCCGGAATGCCGGGCGCGGCCGGCGCGGGCGCCGTATCGCGCGCGTAGAGCGGGAACGGCAGGACCGGGGACCTTAGACTTTGGACCTGGGAGTTTGGCCCAACCGATGGACCGAGGACTGTGGGAGTTGTGACTGAGGAGATGGGTACAACCTGCGCGACCGTGAACCGTGGACTGTGGACTGTGGACTGCGGACCTCGGACCGGTCGACCGTCTTGGGTCTCAAGGTCCTAGGTCGGAGTGGCACTGACTCCCTGGTCCGGAGTCACAACTCCCACAGTCCGCCGGTCCATTGGTTAGGCCAACGTCCTACGTCCCCCGTCCTCAGCCCCAGTCCGTCGTACGGCATTGAGGACTACAGCGGCGCCCCGAAGTACACGTCTGTTCTCCATCGCTTGTTCGGGTACAGCCCTCTCGAAAAGTCGATGCGGAACAGGCCATCCAGCACGCCGAGGCCGAAGCCGGCGCCCCGCTGCGGCTGAATCTGGCCGAACGTCTTTCGACTCCCGGCCCAGCCCACGTCGAAGAAGCCCACTGGGCGGAACCCCGAAAACCGCGTCCCGATTTCGCCGCGACCCAGCCAGAACGCATCACCGGCCTGCGTGCCGGCGATCTGACCGCGCACGGTGCGCAGGCCGCCCACGTACCAATGACGCTGCACGGGAACGCGACCCATCGAACTGCCGATGCTTCCCGTCAGTGCGGTCGCAAAACGACCGACCGGACGAGTGATCGTCGTCTCGAATGAACCCCGTGCGTATTCGAAGGTGCCCGTGCCTCCTTCTGCGCGCGTGATCGTCGTCAGCTGGAATCCGCGCGGATCGTTGCCGAACGCGCGTGACCACGCGCCCGCGACTCCCGACACACTCGACGGTTCGGACAGGATGTTCGGTCGGAACCGTCGGTCGCCCAGAAGCCGCCCGACGGAGAACGTGTTCACGACACCAGTGTCGCCCGCGGTCCACTCGCGTTCGATGAACAGCTTGTACTCCAGGGATCCACGACGCTGCTCGCGCTTCTCGCCAAGTTCGAACCCCCAGGAGCGGTAGTAGAACCCTTCGTCGCGGGCATAGAGGAACGCTGGTAACGACGCGCCGAAGGTCATGCCGCCCCCCCATTCGGGATTGGTGGCATTGAGCCGATGGTACACCGTGCCCGTGACCGTGCGCAGTCCGTTGGTCCGCGTGAGTGACAGCTCGCCGTTGGCGTGCAGATCGGCGTGACCGATCCGCCCGACCGCGGTGGCGGTATAACCGGCGCCGAGCACCTGCGTGGCCAGCACGCCGACCGACAGCCCCTCCACGCGATTGTAGCGCATCAGGTCGGAGCCCGTGCGGATGGTCGGCCACTGCGGAGCGAAGGCGGGTTGCAGCGACAGGTCGAGGGCGGCCATCAACTCGTCACGCGACTTCGTGTCGAACAACTCCTCGTCCGGAGCGTAGGCCGGCGGCAAGGCTTTCGACTGCGTCAGCTTCGTTTCGTCGCACGGCATGGAGTACGCGATGCGCAGCGCGCCTTCGTAGCGGGTCTCCGTCCGCGTGTAGACCGAGTCGGTGGCACACTGGCGTCGCCGATTCTCCGGCATGCGCGCGAGGCGAACGGAGTCGGCGCGCGAGCGCGAGGCACTGTCCGGGCGCGACGAACGCCCCCCGCCGACGCTCACCGTCACGCTGCCCTGTGGGGGTTCGTCCACAACGGCTCGGCGCGTGGAATCACGCTGCGTGGAATCACGCGACGACGAATCGCCGCGCGCCACGTTCGTTCGTGGGGGCGGCAGCGGCGGCAGCGAGAAGTCGCCGTTGACCGACTCGTATGTGAACTTTTCGTCGATGCGGAACGGCACGCGCATCGGCCCGACCTGCGCGGAGGCCGTGGCACTGTTGGCACGCGGCAGCCAGAACCGCCCCTGATACAGACCGTACTCGACGGTGATCGCGTCCAGCTTGGCCTTGGCCGGGCGGAACGTGCCGCTGACCCACCCCGGCACATCGTCGTCGTTGTTGTCGCGTTGACGCGCTGCCGCGCGCGCACGATCGGTGGAGTCGCGCACGTAGACCTCGCGCGGCAATCGCGCCCGCACGATGGAGTCTCGAACAGCGGCGGACTCTCGGTTCTCCCGCGCGTCGAGTTCCGTTTCCTCTTTCGCCACATCCCAGATCTCGAGGTCCGCAGCCATGCGATAGGCCGCGCGCACCAGTTGACCACCATCCCGATCGAACCAGAACGATCCGACGAACAGTCTGAACTCGGGACGGCGCGCCCTGATGCGCAACTCGCGGACGCGGATGACCCGGCCGCCTTCCAGCTTGATGCTGATCGAGTCGCCGGTCTCGTACTGGTAGTAGTACTCGGCGCCACGAGCGAGCGGATGAATCATCTCGCGTTCATCGATGTCGGACTTCACCACACCGAAGTTGGATGACGGGAACCAGAGTGTTTCGCGACCCGGGTAGTAGGGAATCGTGACCGCCCCGGCCATGTCACCATCAACCTTGCTGGCCATCGGGATGGTCATGCGCGAGCCGATCGGATTGACCCAGACGCCGACCCCGCGCCGCCAGGCGATTTCGGCGACGTTGTCACCGCGAAAAAGGAGCTTCTCGAGTCCGACGCGCCGCACACCCATGGACACGGACATGCGTTGTGTAGTCGTCGCGCGGTAGGCGATCAGCGCACTGTCCTGTCGCTCGCGGGCCTCACGGGCGCGGGTGAGGATGGCGCGAGCCTCCGGTGAGGAAAACGCCGTCGCGGCTGCGGAATCGGCTCGCAAGCGACGGGTGACGCTGTCGGGGCCCAAACGGCGCCGGGCGATGGAACGTGCGTCACGCGACGCCTCGCGCATCGCCGCCCGGTCTGCGGTGGACAACGTGTCCCGGGGCGGGGCCTTGGGGGCACGCGCGGGGCGCTGCTGGGCACTCAGTCCACTGGTGGCCACGGCGACCAGGACCAAGGTGTGCAGCACGACACGATTCAGGGCACCACGGAGGGCGAAAGACATCAGGGCGGCGGGAGAACGGATTGGGCGATGCAAGCAACGGCGGAAAGACTGTGATGCCGTACGACAGTGGATCCGGCCCGGTTTCCGGTCCGAAGGGCGCGGGATGTCGTCCGGGCATGGCGCGCTCGCGACAGAAACGTAACTTCGCTTCTGTGGGATCCTTCCTCCTGACCGCATTCCGGAGACTCGCCGTGCCCGTGTTCCAGCGCCCCGTCCGTACCCTGCTGTCCACCGCTCTGATCCTTGCGAGTCCCGTCCTTGCGACGGGCCTCTCGGCGCAGGCCACGCCGGCCCAGACCGCGGCGGCCGCGCCCGTCGACCCTCGCCTCGAGAAGCTGAAAGCCGAGGCGCTGCAGATGGTGGAAGCGCGCGCCAAGCAGGTGCAGGAGATCGTCGACATGCTGTTCTCCTTCCAGGAGCTGGGATTCCAGGAATTCGAGTCGCAGAAGTACTTGACCGGCATCCTCGAGAAGGAAGGCTTCAAGATCGAACGGGGGGTCGCCGACATCCCGACGGCGTGGACGGCCAAGTGGAGCCAGGGCT
>CAZMGX010000290.1:0-293 GCA_964565915.1 uncultured Gemmatimonas sp. | reverse complement strand
AAGCCGGAGATCTCGCTGGGCTCCGACGTCGACGGCATTCCGCAGGCCAGCAACAAACCCGGCGTCGGCTATCGCGACCCGATGGTGAGTGGCGGCCCCGGTCACGGCGAAGGACACAACTCGGGGCAGGCGGTGAACATCGTCGCCGCGATTGTCGTGAAGAAGCTGATGGAACGCGACAAGATTCCGGGCACGCTGCTGCTGTGGCCCGGCATCGCGGAAGAACAGATGGCCGGCAAGGCGTTCCTCGTGCGGGCCGGCGTGTTCAAGAACACGGACGTCACACTCTTCAC
>CAZMGX010000289.1:1560-6972 GCA_964565915.1 uncultured Gemmatimonas sp. | reverse complement strand
GGCGACCGCATGATGCGCCGTCGTCGGCACGACGACGGAGACCGCGTCGACCTCCGCCAGCAGCGCCTCCAGCGACGGGAGCGTTCGCACCCCGAGCTGCTCGGCCACGGCCGTCGCACGCGCCGGATTTTCGTCGACGAATCCCACGAACCGATCGCCCGACAAGTCGCGCAGAATGCGGACGTGATGCACGCCGAGCCCGCCTGCGCCAACAACGCCGACGCGCGGGGCCTCCGGGCCGGAGTACGCGCGTTGATCCGGGTTGGGCATCAGAACCCCACGCCGCGCTGACTGGCTTCGATGAAGTTGAGGAAGTGCCGAACGTCCGCCACGTCGGCGATCTCCGCCCGTGCCCGTTCGACGCCCTGCGAGAGATTGAGGTCGGATCGGAAACAGTAGCGATAGGCGCGCTTCAGCTCGGCGACCAGCGCCGGGTCGAAGCCGGCACGTTGCAGGCCGACGGAGTTGAGGCCGAACAACTTCACGGGGTTGCCCACGGCGCGCACGAATGGCGGCACATCCTGCACCACGCGCGAGCACCCGCCGATGAACGCGTGGCGGCCAACCCGCGTGAACTGGTGGATCGCGCACAGTCCGGAGATCGTGGCCCGATCCTCGATGGTCACGTGCCCCGCGAGCTGCGTGCCATTCGAGATGATCACGTGATCACCGACGTGGCAGTCGTGGGCGATGTGCGAGTAACTCATGAGAAAGCAATGACGGCCGACGGTCGTGGTAATCGAGTGCGCGGTTCCACGATTCACCGTGACGTACTCGCGAAGCGTCGTGTCGTCGCCGATCTCGACCCACGTTTCTTCACCGCGGTACTTGAGGTCCTGCGGATCGCCGCCGACGATCGCTCCACTGCCAATGCGCACCCGGCGCCCGAGTCGCACATTCTGCTCAATCGTCGCACGCGCACCGATGACGCAGTCGTCACCGATTTCACAACGCGGACCGATGATCGCGAACGGGCCGACCTCGACGCCCGCGCCGAGCTGCGCCGACGCATCCACGATCGCCGACGGATGGATGCGGGGGCTCATCGGTCCCGTACGATCGCGGCCATCTCGGCTTCGGTCGCCACCTGCCCGTCCACACTCGCGACGCCGCGCATGCGGCACGTCTTCCCGCGCAACTGCAGCAACTCCAACTCGAGGCGCAGCTGGTCGCCGGGCTTGACCGGTCGCCGAAACTTGATGTTGTCGAGCGACATGAAGTACACGACCTTGCTGGCCGGATCAGCGATCGACCGCATCAGCAACATGCCGCCCACCTGCGCCATGGATTCGATGATCAGCACACCCGGCATGATCGGATGACCGGGGAAGTGCCCCTGGAAGAACGGCTCGTTGATCGTGACGTTCTTGAGCCCGACGATGCGCTTCCCCTCCTCGATCTCCAGAATGCGATCGACGAGGAGAAAGGGATATCGGTGCGGCAGCACCTGCATGATGTCTTCGATGTTGTACACGGCGGACTCCCGGACAGCGTGTTGCACGAGGGCGCGGACGAACGCGATCGTTCCTCGATGACTCGGTTTGACAGCGGTGATGTGGGCACGCACGCGCGCACCGGCGAGCACCAGATCCCCGACGCAGTCGAGCGCCTTGTGACGCACGAATTCGTCGGACCAGCGGAGACTTGCGTCAACGACGCCGGTCTCGTCGAGGACCACGACGTTCGCCGTGGATGCCCCCTGAATCAGGCCTTTCGCCCGCAAGCCTTCGACCTCACGCACGAACCCGAAAGTACGCGCCGACGCGAGTTCGCGCTCGAAGCCATCGGGCGTCACGCGGTAGACGCCGCGCTGCGCGCCAACCAACGGGTGCGGAAAGTCGATTGACACATCGAGGGTGAGTCCATCGCCCGGTGTCGCCTCGTAGATCGACTCGCCGTCCGTCACGCGAAACGGCTTCCGCACGACCAGCAACTCGGCGCAGCCGCCGTGTGACACCACCCCCGCCGTGCGCAGCGCCGCCACAAACGGGAGAGCGCTCCCATCCATGATCGGCGGCTCGGGGCCGTCCATCGTGATGGTGAGATCATCGATCCCGAGTGCACCAACCGCGGCCAGCACGTGCTCGACCGTGTGCAACGAAGCCTCACCCGTGCCCAGTTGCGTCCGACGTTCCGCCTCGACGGCCACGTCGACCCGCGCGGGGATCGCTGGCGAGTCCGGGCGATCACTGCGTCGAAAATGAATCCCGGTGCCGGGAGCGGCCGGCGCGAACGTCAGGGTGCAAGGCCGCCCCAGGTGCAGACCGATACCTTGCACGGTCGCCTCACCACCAATCGTGCGGCGCACCGCCGAGAGCGTCGACCTCGGTGTGCCTGAGGTACCCGGCGCGGTCACGGATTCCGACCGCGCAACAGCTGCTCGATGGGGCGCACCAAGCGGGACAACCGCAAGAGCGCCGCATGCGCCCGCATCTGCTCGGCATGCGGCCGCGCCGGGTAACCCGACCACGTTGCACCGGGCGGCACATCACCGATGACACCGCCTTGTGCACCGACGGATGCCCCCGCGCCGATGGTCAGGTGCCCTCCGACGCCGACCTGTCCTCCGAGGCGGACCCCGTCCTCGATACGCACCGACCCCGCAACTCCGACCTGCGCAATCAGGAAGCACATGCGTCCGATGCGCACGTTGTGGGCGACATGCACGAGACTATCAATCTTCGTCCCCGCCCCGACAATCGTGTCATCCACGCTGCCACGGTCGATGCAACTGTTCGCGCCGATCTCCACGTCGTGTTCGAGCACACAGCGACCGGCATGCGGGATGCGGACGAGCCCACCCGGGCCAGGCACAAAGCCGAACCCCTCGCGGCCGACCCGAGCTCCCGCGTGCAACAGCACCCGATCCCCGACTTCGACAAAAGGATAGAGCACGACCCCGGAGTGCACGCGGACGTCGCGACCGAGGGTACAGCCCACGCCGATCACGGCCGATGCACCAATCCAGCAGCCGTCGCCGATACGCGCGTCGTCCTTGACCACGACATGTGCCTCGATCGCGACACCCTCGCCGATGTGCGCTGACGGCGAAATCACCGCGGACGGGTGCACGCCCACCGGACGTGACTCCGTCCGGTGAAATCGCGCCAGCAGGGCCACCATGCTATCGACCGGCTTGTCGACGATGATGCGCGCACCTGGAGCGCCGGGCGTGTCGGCCAACTCGGGGGAGACCAGCACCACCCCGGCGCGCGTTCCGTGGAACCACTCCGCATAGCGCGCGCTGGCCAGGAAACTCAATTCGTGCGATTCGGCACGATCGAGCGGGGCCACCCCTTCGACGACGATCGTCGGATCGCCGAGGAGGCGCCCGCCGACCTGCGCTGCAACGGCAGCGGCGGTGGTGGGCCCCCGCCCATCACCGCCGTCCGATTGGCCAGGGGCCAACGCGCCCGTCACTCCGTTGGCGGCTTCTTGGTCGAAATACCCGCCGGAGCCGCGGCCGGGCCGACCGGCTTCGGGGCGGCCTTCGGCGCCGAGAGGCGCAGCTTCGCGATCACACGATCCGTGATGTCCAGGTTCTTGTCCGCCGACACAATGACTGACGCCGCCGCCACGTCGAAAATGAACGAATACCCGTTCTCCATCCGCACGTCGTCGAGGACCTTGCGGATGTTGTCATAGATCGGCTGCAACAGTTCGCCCTGACGCGCGTTGGCCTGCTCGTCCAACTTCTGCGCCCGCTCCTGGAACTCGGCCTGCTTCTCGCGCAGCGTCTTGAGCCGCGCTTCCTTCGCGGTAGGCGAAAGCGCGACCTCCTCCTTCTTGTACTGCTCATCGAGCGCGGTAAGCGAATCGGAGAGCTTGGCGACCTGGGCGCGCATGGTCTCCATCTCCTTCTGGAGTTGGAGCTGCGCTTCGTTGGCTCCCGGAGCGGCCTGCAGCAGCGCCTGCGAGTTCACGAACGCAAACTTCTGCGCGGCGCCTTGCGCGGACGCGAACGACGGCACGCCAAGGAATAGGGCGCACGCGCCGACGACGATGGAAAGACGCATCTGAAATCCTCTAGAAAATGTTGCCAAGCCGGAAGTGGAACTGCCACCGCGGGTCCGGCCTCGCGCGGAGGGTCACGGGATTGATCGAGATCCGATCGAACCCGTAGGCCAGGTCGAGCCCGAGCGGCCCGAGAGGGGTGACCGTAGATACACCAACACCCGCCGAACGGAACAGTCGCGTCGGGTTGATCTGCCGGGCGGACGCCCAGTTGTTGCCCGCGTCAGTGAACGCGTTCAGGTAGAACATCTGGTTGAACCGCATACCGATCTCGCCCGTCACCGTCATGAACGCATTGCCGAATGACGCGGGGTCGGAGCGGAACTGGTCGGTTGTGGGGTTGAACCCGTTGGGTGTGATCGAGAACTCCGGGTACCCGCGCAGCATCTGGCCGAATTGGACACCGCCAACCGAGAACTGCTGCTGGAAGAAGAAGGGACCCGAGTTGCCGAACAGCGAGCCAGCCCGCGCCGTCATGCCCATCACGAACTTGATGGGCTGACCGCCATTACTGCCGCCTACCTCGGCGAGCGGGGCATACGCCCGGAATTCACCGGTGATGCGCTGGAAGTTCACCGTCCCGCCCAGCGGACCGCCGCTGAAGTCCGCCGTCACCGACCGCAACGACCCACCGCTCGCGAACGGCATGTCGATGCGTGTGTCGCTGGTGTATTCGAGACCGATGTTCGATCGGAAGCAATTTCTCGAACAGCCGTTTTGAATCGTCCCGGACGTGAACGTCGCGGACTCCCCGTTGTACGAGATCGCCGCGGTCGAGAACAATGACCAGGGCACGGGCAGCCCGACGCGGATCTGGCTGCCGGTCCGGATGTTCTGTCCGAGATTTCCGACGATGAAGCGGGACTGCGTACGGTAGGCGCTGATGGTGCCCGAGACGCGGGACCCGCGGAGCGCCGGATCGGAATACGTCGCCGTGAAGTCGTTGTAAAAGCGTCCGTACTGCCAGTTCAGCTGTCCACGTTTGCACAGCCCGAAAAGGTTCGGCTGTTCGAGCGTGATGAAGCCGCCGAAGCCCACGCCACCCTGCCCCATAGACGCGCCGAAGTTGATGCTGCCGGTGCGCTTTTCCTTGAGACGGAAGATGATGTCGACGTCGCCTTCATCGTTGACCGGCCGATAGTCCGGAAACGGCATCGGCGCTTCGAAGAAGTTCAGGTTGCTGATGCTCTGATAGCTCCGGACCAGCGTCTGCTGACTGAACACGCCCCCGGGGACCAGGAAGATCTGACGACGGATGCAATCGTCCGACGTGAAGTC
Organism: uncultured Gemmatimonas sp.; assembly: GCA_964565915.1. Classification (GTDB taxonomy): domain Bacteria; phylum Gemmatimonadota; class Gemmatimonadetes; order Gemmatimonadales; family Gemmatimonadaceae; genus Gemmatimonas. Next base: position 1,680 of record CAZMGX010000289.1, on the reverse strand, counting down.
GTTCCCGACGATCTCGATCCGGTTCACGATTGCCGGATTCCGTTCGTCGATCTCCCATCGCAGGTTGACGGTGGGCACGGAGTCAGGCCCCACCGTGCGCTCGACGACCGGATTGACGCG
>CAZMGX010000289.1:0-1549 GCA_964565915.1 uncultured Gemmatimonas sp. | reverse complement strand
ATACTGGGCGCTGACCTTCTCGACCGCGTCATCCCACTTCTTCTGGTCGAAGATGCCCTCGGGTGCCGCCGCCTCGCGCCGAATCAGTCCCTTGACCCGCTGCGTCAGGGTGGGATCGTTGCCTTCGAACGGGTACGAGCGCTTCAGCTCATCAGTCGAGAACCGACGGTTGCCGGCGATCTCGAACGTGCCAACGCGGTAGCGCGGCCCCTCCTCCACGTGAATCTCGACCAGCCCTTTGCCGAGATCCCGATCGACCACCATCGTGTCCTTGGTGATTCGCATATCCACGAATCCCAGGCGTGAATACAGGGCCGGAATACGCTCGCCGAGGTCCCCGACGTACTTGTCGTCGTTGTACTCACCCTTGCGGAACCACCAGAAACCCTCGGGCTTGGTCTTCATCGACCCGACGACCGTCTTGTCCTTGACCTCGGCATTCCCCTGAATGTCGATCCCTGAGATCGCCAGACGACGTCCTTCGTCCACCCGATAGGTGAGCGCAATGCGCCCATCATCCATCACCGTCGAGTCGATGCTGACGCGGGCCAAATAGTATCCCGCACTTTCGTACAGCGAGTCGATCCGTGCCCGTGCGCGTGCGACCTGCAACGGATCAATCGGTCGACCGATCAGCAGCTCCACCTTGTCGCGCACACTGCGCTCCGAGACGTTCTTCGGCCCCGTCACGCTGAGGTCGCCCAACAGCGCACGTTCCTTGACCGCGAGCACAAAGAGCGTCTTGCCGCTGACCGACTCGATGTCGCACTGGACCTCGACGTTGTCGAACTCGTTCAGCGCGTACAGCGCCTTGATCGCGCGCTGCACGGCGGGAAAGTTCAGCGGCGCACCCAGGGTCAGCGCCGCCTCGGTGCGAATTCGCTGGTCGGCGATACGATCGTTGCCACGAATGGCGATCGAGTCCGGCGTCGTGCAGCGTCCGGTCGCATCCTGCGCCAGTACCGGGCGCGACAGACCCGCGGCCGTCGCCAGCGCGACCACGATGGTTCCGGCCACCCGTCGGGCAGCGCTCCAGAAGATGCGTTTCTGCATAGCCTTGGAATATACACCAGAATGCGGAACGGCCGGACCCGGGGTGGGTCCGGCCGCCTGCAGTCAGTCACGTCACGCCCGGGGGGGGGGAGACGGCGACAGGACGCGGAACTCGAGCTTGTCCTTCTCGGTCGCCGAGACGCCGACCTCGATCTCGTCGCCCTTCGAGAATTCGGCCGTCAGGATCTTCTCCGACAGCGGGTCCTCGATGTACCGCTGGATCGCCCGCTTGAGCGGCCTTGCCCCGAAGTGTTCGTCGTGCCCGTGGTCGACCAGGAACTCGGTCGCCGCGTCGGTCAGCTTGATGGTGATCTCCTCCTCCGCCAAGCGCTTCTGCACATCGGCAAACACGATCGAGACGATCTGGGCAATGTGCTCCTTGCCGAGCGGATGGAACACGATCACGTCGTCGAGACGATTGAGGAACTCGGGATTGAAGACGCGACCCATCTCCTCCTTCACCTTCTCGGAGATCCGTTCGAAGTCCCCACGCGAA
>CAZMGX010000288.1:0-6973 GCA_964565915.1 uncultured Gemmatimonas sp. | reverse complement strand
TACCCTGCCCACCGGCAACCAACAACCGATTGCCGGTTGGCAGGGATGGACCGCTGACCGGACGATCCGCCCAGCGATCCGGGCCAACTACTGAAAAACCAGTTGACAGGACTGAAAGGGTTGTGCATACTACGGAAACACCCGTAGCCAACCCGCCATGTCCGACTCGATCCACTTCCCCCCGCGCGAACTCGCCGTCATGAGCGTCCTCTGGAAGCTCGGATCGGCCACCGTGACCCAGGTCAAGGACGAACTCGACGAACCCCTGGCCTACACGTCCGTGCTATCGGCGCTGCAAACCCTCGAAGAAAAAGGGTACGTGCGCCATGAGGCCGAGGGACGCGCCTACCGCTACTTCCCGGCCGTCGAGGCCGAGGCCGCCGGCGGGAGTGCGATCGCGCGAATTCGGGACGCCATCTTCCAAGGGTCTTCCGAACGCCTGTTTGCGCAGCTCGTGAACGACGAAGGACTGAGCCGCGACGAATTGGAACGGATGCGCAAGCTGTTGGCGGCGCGTCTTCGCGCCGCCGACGATGGGGGGACGCCGTGATGGCCGACCTCGTTTCCACCGCCGCGACGGCCGGCTGGATGCTGTATGCCCTGGTGATCGGCGGCATCGTCACGCTCGCCGCGCTGGCGGCGCATGATGCCCAGCGCGCGGCGAATCGCCCCGTTCGCTGGGTCTGGTTCGGCGCCATCATCGCGATTGTCGGGCTCAGCGCACTCGCGCCCCTGCGGCGAAGCGACTCACCCACGCGCATGAGGATGCCTGCGGCCGCCGCAACAAACCAACCCGTCGGCGCACCGCGCATCGCAAAAGGTTCCCTGCCCCAGTGGTGGCAGCGCACGCGAGATGCGGTCGTCGCACCATTCGCGGTCGTGTTGCAGGCCAGCCAGCAGACGTTCGATCAATGGCCCGTCAATGTACATCGTGCGCTAGGACTCGGCTGGTTGCTGGCGTCTGCCGGAACGATTGGTGTCTTCGCCGTCAGCTATCAACGCAGCCGCCGGCGCATGCAGCAGTGGCCGGTCCAACGGGTCGGTGATGCGACGGCGCGCATTTCGCCGTCGGTCGGTCCGGCGGTGATCGGTCTCGCGCCGTCCGAGATCATCCTGCCGTCGTGGTTGCTCCGGCGCTCACGCGAAGAGCAACAGTTGGTGCTTGCCCACGAAACGGAACATGTCCGCGCCGGTGACCCGTGGCTGCTGGTGGTGGCATGTGGAGCCGTCGCGCTGATGCCCTGGCATCCCGCGCTGTGGTTCGCGCTGGGTCGACTGCGTCTGGCGGTCGAGTTGGATTGTGATCGTCGTGTGCTGCGGCAGGGGATTCCCGCCGCATCGTACGGCGCGTTGCTGATTGATCTGTCTGCATTGCGTACCGCTCTCCCGTCGGCGATGCCGGCATTTTCCTGCAGTGGGTCTTATCTCGAACGGAGGTTGGTCGCAATGACAGCACGTCGATCACGCTTTGCCACATCCCGTCGCGCGCTCGGCGCAGTGGTCGCCCTCGCGGCGATCGCGACGGCGTGTGAATCGAAACTGCCGACGTCGGCAGAAATCAACGCCATGGACGCGTCGGCGGCGGCGAAGCAGGCCACGGACGCCAAACTCGTCGACGAGGCGAGTGCCTACTATGTCGTCGACGACAAAAAGGTGTCCGCAGAAGTGGCAAAGGCGATCCCCGCCGGAGACATCGCCGAGGTGCGCATCGTAGGGAAGAGTGCCAACAGTGCCGGAGAGATCCGCTTGCGCACAAAGGGCAGTCTGCTCGCGAAAAGCGCGGATTCCGTCGTCACGTTCGAAGCGAAGTCCGACGGGAAGCTGACGCGGGTGCAAGGGATGCCCCTCGTGGTCGAGGGGCGCGCCGACGCGCCTGGCGTGATGCTGCGGAAATCTCCCGCAGACCCCGCAGCGATCGACGCACCGCGCACGCCCGTGCAGGGCACGTCGCTCGAGAAGGTGTTTGACGGCCTGTTGGTGGTCGATGGCCAGATCGTCACCAAAGGCGCGCTCGACAACATCAACCCCGAGACCATCGCCACCGTCGAAGTGGTCAAGGGCAGCGCCGCCAAGGCGCGGTACAGTGACCCACGCGCCGCCAATGGGGTGATCGTCGTAACCACGAAGGCGAAGAAGTAGCGTCACCTCGCGTGCCGCAGTAACGTCGGAGGGCCGGGTTCATCACGAATCCGGCCCTCCGTCTCTTTCCCGCCGCTAGCCCACATGGACAAGTCGTCGCTGCCCAGTCGCCACGCCACCGTCGGCCCCGAGCGCGCCCCACATCGATCGTTCTACTACGCGATGGGGCTTACCGAGGCCCAGATCCAGCAGCCGTTGATTGGTGTGGTCTCCAGCTGGAACGAAGCGGCGCCTTGCAACATCTCCCTCCGACGTCAGGCCGAGGTGGCGAAGCGCGGGGTGATGGCGGCGGGTGGCACGCCGCGCGAATTCACCACCATCACGGTGACCGACGGCATCGCGATGGGCCACGCGGGCATGAAGGCGTCGCTGGTCAGTCGCGAGATCATTGCCGACTCGATCGAGCTCACGGTGCGCGGCCATTGCTACGATGGCCTGGTGGGGCTCGCCGGCTGCGACAAATCACTGCCCGGCATGATGATGGCCATGTTGCGCCTCGACGTGCCGTCGGTGTTTCTCTATGGCGGCAGCATCCTGCCGGGTCGGTTTCATGAGCGTGACGTTACGGTGCTCGACGTGTTCGAGGCCGTGGGTTCGTACGCCGCTGGCAAGACCACCCTCGCCGAGCTCACGGCGCTGGAGCGCGTTGCCTGCCCCGGCGCGGGGTCCTGTGGCGGTCAGTACACGGCGAACAGCATGGCGTACGTATCTGAAGCGATCGGCCTTGCCTTGCCGGGTTCGGCCAGCCCGCCGGCCTCGCTCGAGGCGCGTGATGCGTTTGCGGAAGCCGCTGGACATGCCGTCATGCGCCTGATGAAGGACGGTCCACGTCCACGACAGATCGTGACGCGCAAGGCATTGGAGAATGCGGCAGCGGTGGTCGCCGCCACGGGCGGATCGACCAATGCCGCGCTGCATCTGCCGGCGCTGGCGAACGAGATCGGACTTACGTTCGACCTGTTCGATGTCGCCGAGGTCTTCAAGCGCACGCCGCTGATTGCCGATCTCAAGCCCGGTGGCAGGTACCTCGCGAAGGACGTACACGACATTGGCGGCGTGTCGGTCATTCTCAAAGTCCTGCTGGACGCGGGCTTCCTGCATGGTGACTGCCTGACCGTGACGGGCAAGACACTCGCGGAAGACCTCGCGCACATCGAGTTCCCCGCAGGGCAGCGCGTGGTTATGCCGGTCGCCGAGGCGATCTCGCCGACCGGTGGCCTGGTCGGTCTTCGGGGCAACCTCGCGCCCGATGGTGCCGTCGTCAAAGTCGCCGGTCTGGCTCATCGCCATTTCACCGGGCCTGCGCGGGTCTTCGATTCTGAAGAGGCTGCGTTTCAAGCGGTGATGGATCGCGCGTACGCGGCCGGTGATGTCATCGTGATTCGGTATGAGGGGCCGGCGGGTGGACCGGGCATGCGTGAGATGTTGTCGACCACGTCGGCGATCTATGGTCAAGGCATGGGGGAATCCGTTGCGCTCGTCACCGACGGTCGCTTCTCCGGTGCCACGCGCGGACTGTGTGTCGGCCACCTGAGCCCTGAAGCGGCCGTTGGCGGGCCGATCGCGCTGCTGCGCGATGGCGATGTCATCACGATCGATGCGGATACGGAATCGATTGCGGTGCTCCTCTCGGATGACGAACTCGCGTCGCGCCGCGCCGCTTGGTCACCGCGCACGCACAATTACCAATCGGGCGCAATCTGGCGGTATGCACAGACCGTGGGGTCGGCGCGCTATGGTGCGGTCGTTCATCCCGGGGGGGTTGCGGAAACGCACGTCTATGCCGATGCTTGAATCGTGACGCCCAACGCCGTGTTGTCCTCGCGACTTCCCCGCCTTATTCCCGTCGCCGTAACGATTCTTGTTGCGGCGATCGTCGTCGTATCTACTCGGGAGCAAGGCCGAACCATCGCGATGACGTAACGCGACTGACGCCTCTCCCGATCACGGGAGGGGCCCTTCGGCAGCATCGCACAGGCCCCCTCCACTCGGCGGGGGCCTTTTGCGTTTCGTCGGTCCCGCAGTTCAATCCACGGCATTCCTTCAGCACGCTCGCCATGCCTCAGCACACGATCATCGCCACAGTCACGGACCGCCCCGGTATGCTCACCCGCACCCTGCAGGAACTCGACGGTCATGGGTTCACGTACGCCACGCTATCCGTCGGGCGAAGCCGGGAGCACGGGACCTCGCGCCTGACGATCGCCGTTGATGCACGGCATGCCTCGGCCGTCGTGCGGCGGCTCGGCGAGTCAGCAAACGTCGTGACAGTCACCGATGCCAGCCTCGCGCTGCGGCTCGCGGGCACGACACGCGCCGATGGACCAGGCGATTTTCGCGAGCAGGCGGACGGCGCCCCGTACGAGGTAGCGGCATAGGATCAAGCTTGAGACCCGGAGACGTGAGAGAACGGCAGGCGCCACGCTCGAGGCGGAGCGTCGAGGCGGGAGGTTGCCGAAAGAGGTCGGGAGGCTTGAGCCTCCGGTCCTCAGATCTCCCAACCTCGTTCGGCAACCTCTCCCCTCGATGCTCCGCCTCGAGCCTGGCGCCTGTTGTTCTCTCACGTCTCCGGGTCTCAAGCCTCTGCTCAGTTCGTGACGTATGGGCAAATCCCAGCCCAGCATGCACTTTGGGAGAACCTCTCCCTTGGAGCCACAATGCCGTCGCAGCGATCGACCGGATTCGGGTTGGCAATGCTGCTGTTGCTCCAGGAGCAAAAGCCGGTGCCCATGCGCGACGTCAGCCTGGCCGGCGTCATCGACCCGGTACCGCGTTCGATGGCCGCCAAGGTCGTGGCGGCCATCGGGACGCCGTTCGGAAAGATCCCGATCACGGGGCACCTGACGATTCGCATCGATTGCCAAGGTGCGTTCGCGGGCACGATCTCGTATCATCCTGTGGTCCGGTTCCTGGCGCGGGTCAAGCGCGTCGATCTTGTCACGGAGCTCGATGGCGCGCTCGCCTTGGAGTCACCGGACGGTTGTGCAGCGCTGGCCGCTGATACCGTGCGCGGCACAGCGGTGGTCGAGAAGACCCAGCTGCGCGGCGGTCTGCGTTTGGCGGGAGACTCGGTGCCTTTTCTCGGCCCAGCCTGGACCGTGGGTGACAGCACCTATCACAGCATCGTGCGCGTGACTCGTGCGACGCGATCGCTGGACCTGCGTATCAATCTCTACGAACGCGGCAGCGCGCGACGCGGCAGCGCGAATCGCGGGCGCCGCGACTGAACCCTTTCTGATGTCGTCACTTCACACGCGCGCTGGTGCACGGTCGTGGCCAGTCTGGTCCGTCCTTGCCTGTCTGCTGGGTCTCGGGCTCATGGCGGCAAGCGTCGTCTCCAGCCGGGCCCCCGCCGCCGCACCAGCGCCCGAACGTCGCCAGCTGTTCATGGCCGTCGACGGCGTCAGCTTCGAAGCGTTCTCACTCGCCCAATCGCGCGGCCTCTTCAAGCGGTTGCGGCACGTCGGTCGCATGATCGCGCCGTATCCGTCGATGAGCCATCCGTCATGGACGGAGATCATCGGGACGCAGCGGGCCTTTGGGGAGCGCGGCCGACTCTCGACCGTCGAAGCGCGTTGGTTCGACCTCGACGCCCAACGCGTCTTCGACGATCCCCGGCAGGTGATCGCACGGCAGGCCTCGCCGTACAACTACATGCGGGCGTTCGACACGTTCTTCGATCCGCTGATCGAACCGCTCATGTACTTCCCCGGCAATCGACTGTTCGATCGCGAGATCGAAGAGACGGAACGGGCCATTCTCGAAGGGTTCACGGGTGATCGGTACATGGCGTACTTCAGCGGCACCGATGCCATGGCGCACACCCACATCAACGACCTGCATCGATTCCTTGTCGACCTGGACGCGATGCTGGAGCGCGTGATGACCACGCTCGAGGCCAGCGGACGACCCGTCGATCTCTGGTTGGTGTCCGATCACGGAAACGCCGGTGGGTTTGCCGAAGGAACGACGGAGGCGTACCTGACGCCGGTCTCGATGGATCCGGCCATTCGTCGGGCTGGACTCGTACGCCGTGATACCGGGACCGTGACCGACTCCAACGCGGTGTCGGTCGTGACGATCGCCTTGGCCTCCATGGTGAATGTCTACTTCCCCGATCTATCGCGCCGCCGGGGGTTTGCCGACGAGGTCCTGAAAGAGCGCGGCGTATCACTGGTCACGTGGATGGAGGTGACGGATGCGGGTCGCCGTGTGGTCGTCCGGTCCCCGGACGGCGGCGAAGCATGGGTCACATGGCGTGCGGCACCGGACGGTGGGGCGCGGGAGTATGCGTACACCGCGATCCGCGGCAATCCGCTCTCGTTGTCGGATGGATTGCAGTCCTCCACCGCGGCGACGCGCTGGATCGCCGATTCCACGGCGCGACGCGCGAGCATGGAAGGCCCCTGGCCCGATGCGCTTCACCGCCTCGTCGCAAGCGCTGAGAAGCAAGTCGAGAATGCTCCCGACCTGATCGTCAACCTCGCCGATGGCTATGCGCACGACGGCGAGTTTGGCCGCGTGGTCCGCATGGTGCGCACGCACGGTTCGATGTCATCGCGCGCGACGTTCGGCATCGTCGCCAGCAGCAACACCCCCATCCCGCATGACGTCCGCGCCGAGGAGGTCACGAAGGTCATGGGCGTGTCGGCGCGGGAACTGCTGCACGACGCAGCGTGGTTGAACCCCACCGATCCCGATTCGGTGTTTCGTGAATTGGCCCGCCGCTCGACCACACTCGCCACCGGGCATGCCGATCATTCCGTCGACGCCGACTTTCTCCGCCGCGCGCTGCTGGCAGATGGCTACGGCCTCGGCGCCCGGCGCCACGCGG
>CAZMGX010000287.1:0-6988 GCA_964565915.1 uncultured Gemmatimonas sp. | reverse complement strand
GCGCGCCCAGCGCGGCCGTATTGGTGGCAACACCAGTCAGCTGGATGCGCACGGGGCCATCCTGGTAGATCGCGGAGACGCGTGCGCCGGCGCTCACCACCGGCGGTGCGCCGACGGCCGGATAGCGCAGCACTTCACCGGCCGCAATCGCGCGACGCGCAATCCAGCCCGGCTGCGCGCGCGTGGTGTCGGGTGACACGGTGGACCAGCGCCACACAATGGTCGTGTCGATGAGCCCGATGTCGTCGGCACGCAGGGTATCGCCACGCTGCAGCGCACGTGTCGCCACCGAGAGACGCACACGCGCCGTACCCGCAGCGGGCGACGCCGGCGCGACCGGTGCGCCGGGCGCAGGCTGCGCCTGCACCGACGCGCCGGCGAGCAACACGAGACCCATGAGCACGACGACGATGCGAGACGACATCAACGCGTGATGTTGTTGGCGATCTGACCCATCTCGTCGGCGGTCTTGATCGCCTTCGAGTTGATCTCATACGCGCGCATCGCGCTGATCATCTCGACCATTTCCTGCACGATCTCGACGTTGCTGCCTTCGAGACTGCCCTGCTGCGTGCGTCCCATACCTTCGTCGGCCGGGAAACCCACCACCGGCTGTCCCGACGCGGACGTCGGCGCATAGAGATTCTGGCCGAGGGCGAGCAGCCCCGACGGATTGGCGAAACGCGCCAGTTCGATGCGTCCGATTTCCGTCGGCTGGATGTCCTGGCCGCGACGCACCGTCACGATACCGGTGGTCGAGATGGTCAACTCGGCCCCATCGACGGGCACGCGGATCGGTGGCTGCAACGCCTGACCGGCACTGGTGACCAGCAGACCCTGATCGGAGATCTGGAAACTGCCGTCGCGTGTGTACGTGGTATCGCCGTTCGGCATCTGCAACTGGAAGAAGCCCTCGCCTTCGACGGCAATGTCGAGATTGCGATTGGTCTGCTCCAACGGCCCCTGCTGATGGAGACGCTGAACGCCGGACAGGCGCGTGCCGCGTCCGACCTGGATCGCAGGGCTCGTCTGGGCATCGGGGTCGCCGAGGACCTGTTGGCCCTGGACGGTCTGGTACAGGAGATCTTCGAAGTGCGCGCGGCTGCGCTTGAAGCCCGGCGTATTCACGTTCGCCAGGTTGTTCGAGATGATCTCGGTGCGGGTCTGCTGCGCCATCATGCCGGTAGCAGCGGCGCGGAGTGCTGGATCCATGGGTGCGTTCCTGTTTAGACGGGCTTGGCGAGATCGGTCACGGCGATACCGCGAACCGCGTCGATGGTGGACAGCGTTTTTTGTGCAGCGCCGTAGCGATGCAGGACTTCGAGCATCGCGGTCATGGCCGACATCGGATTCACATTCGATTCCTCCACGAACCCCTGGCGAACGACGCGCTCGGCAGGCGGGACCGACTGGCGTGTCGCCACCGGCACGAAGCGGGTTCCGCCCTCGTGCTCCAGTTGCGTGCCTTCAGGCACTCGCTCGACGCGCAGCCTCTGCACCGGCTTGCCGTTGCACTTCACGAGGCCGGTGGTGTCGATCTCGACGACGCCGGGGGGCAGCACGATGGGCCCGTCATCGCCCATGACCGCATCACCATGCTCGTCGACCAGTCGCCGGTCCGGATCGAGCCGGAAGCTGCCGTTGCGGACGAATCGTTCGCCGTCGGCAGTCTTGGTGACGAAGAAGCCGTCCCCTTCGATTGCCAGATCGAGCGGATTGTGCGTTTCGGTCAGGGTGCCCGGCGTGAGGTCGAGCGCCGTGTCGGTGCTCGCCAGCGCGTCCCCCATGATCCGGGAGAAGGCCGACTCGGCCTTGAACCCGCGGGTCGAGGCGTTGGCAAGATTGTTCGCCAGGACCTGCTGTCGGCGCTCGATCATCTGAAGCGCGGCAGCGGCACTGGACATTCCGTTTGGGCGTACTGGATCTGGCATGACGTGCTCGGGAAAGGGTGCACGAACTCAGATCCCTAAAACGCAACGGTCGGGCCACGTTGGCCCGACCGTCACGGCGAAGTATAAAGTCTTTTACTGCAATGTTTTAAGTCGATTCAACCGGCGCATTTTGCCGACTTGCGTCACCGAAAAATCCGGCAGTTCATGCCGAGTGCGGATGGAACTGCCGAGGACCGGTGGAGATGGTGAGGAGGAGCTGCACGGCATCGAGGGGGAGACCGGTCCGTCGCGCGATGTCCGGAGCCGAGGCGCCCGAGGCGGCCAGCGCCTCGACCGCGCCGGGGGTCCGCTTCCCCGAGATGGCGCGGCCAGCTGAGAGTGGTGCAGCGCCACGGACCGGTGTGAGCCGCGAGATGGCCCCGGTGGTCGGCTGGCGTCCCGCGTCGCGCGACGGCAGAAAGAGGGCAAGCAACGCGCCGGTGATGGCGGCGACGGCGACGGTCGGCAGCGCGTAGCGTGCGACCGGTTCGGGCATACGCTCAAGGACGCTGGCGGTGCCGGCATCGAGGCGCGACCAGGCGGACGCGGCTGCCGTGCGGACGGCGGCAAACGTGCTGGGGCGTTCGGTGATGATCGGCTTGGGCGCATCGAGGCGCGTGGCGGTGGCCACGACCGGCGCGACGATCAGGGCGCCGGCGGCAATTCCCGCCACGGTGACGCCGAGGCCCACGGCCCCGAGCATGAGTGACCGGACGAGGAGCGAGTTGGCGTAGGCGGCGCGCGCGCGCGCCGCAATCGACGTCCCGATGATCGTCGTGCTCATGATCGCCCTCATGCGATGCCGCTGCGCAGCGGCTTGAGTTCGACGCGCAGTTTGCTCAGTGCCTTCGAGCGAATCTGCGACACGCGCGACTCGGTCAACTCAAGGACCTTCGCGATCTCGTGCAGCTTGAGTTCCTCGAAGTAGTACAGCGAGAGCACGACACGTTCCTGATCCTTGAGGTGGATCAGCGCGTCCTTCAGGTGTTCGACTTCCTGCTCGTGCGTCAGCTGTGCTTCGACTTCCGAATCTTCGCGGCTTGGCAGCATCTCGGCGGGGACGCCGGCGCTCTGTTCACGCTCGCCCGGGGCCCGGTCGAGTGGAATGTGATGTGCACCTTCAACGTCGGCCTGCCAGCGCCAGAGCGTGTCGAGATCGACGTTCAGCTGTGCGGCGAGTTCGCGGTCTTCCGGTGCGCGGCCATGGGCGCGCATCCAGGCTTCGCGTGCGGCGCTGATCTCGCGCGTCTTGCGGCGAATCGATCGCGGAACATGGTCCTGCTTGCGCAGCTCATCGAGAATGGCGCCGCGAATGCGCGGGGCCGCGAAGGTGCTGAAGGCGAGGCCGCGCGTGGCGTCGAACCCTTCCAGCGCGGTCATCAGCCCGATCGTGCCTGCGCTGACCAGTTCGTCGAAGTCCGTGCGCACGGCGAGGGTGCGTGAGACCTGTCGCGCAACATGGTGCACGAGTCCCAGATGTTCGACCAGCAGCATGTCGCGCGCGGCGTCGCTGCCGGCGTGATAGGACTGCCAGAGCGTGGTGTTCGTGGCCGCTGATCCTTGGGGCGTGGCGGTGGTCACTATCAGGTTCCTGGTCTGGTGGAAGGCGTCCCGGCCAGCGTCCGCATCACGACATCGTGAGCGGCAATCGCTGCAGGAGAACCAGCCGCTGCGTCGGGGAAGGGCATCCCCGCACGGAGGGCAGCATCGAGCGTCGGGTCGGACGGCACGGCACCGGCAAAGCCGAGTGACGCGCCGAGGAACTGTCGAGCACCGGCATCGATGGCGTCGAAGCACCGTTTCGCTTCGCTTCCCTCGTGGCGGTTGACGAGCACGTCCATCGAAAGGGCACCGTGCCGGATGGAAACGGCTTTGCAGAGCGCGAATGTCGAGGCGAGACCGATCGGATCCGCGCTGGCAGTCACGGCCAGCAGGCGCTCACCGGCGTGCGGGGTAATTGCGGATGAGATTGTCTCAAATCGTGAGCCGCAGTCGATCACGACGAGATCCATTCCGCTGGCGAGCATGCTGACGCGGCGCAGACAAGCCTTGCGCTCGGCGGACGACAGCGAGAGACCGTCGCTGGTGGAGAGGCGCGCCGCACCGCCGGCCACGAGGGTCAGCGTCGTACTGATCGGCGACGCCACCTCGAGTGGCGGGACGCGCCCCCCACGCAGGTCCATCCATGTGGCGCGCGGCGTGACGCCGAGCAGCATGGACAGCGGACCGACGTGTTCATCGGCGTCGATGAGCAAAACGCGATAGCCATCGCCGGCGGCGGACATCGCCATCAGCGACGCGAGCAGCGACGTGCCGCTGCCGCCTCGCCCACTCGCGCACAGCAGCGTCGGTACGCTCGACTGGCTGCCGAAGGCTTGGCCCGAACCGTCACGCCGTGCGTCGTCGGTCCGGCGCTGCAACAAGGCGTCGAGCTGTGAGGCGCGTGCGGCGGACGGGGGCATCAGCGATGTGCTCACGCGGGCATCCAGTCCGGCTCCGCATCCACGGAGAGTCCGTAGGCGCGAAGAATGCGGGCGACGCCGGGCTTGAGGTCAGCGGGTACATCCTGTCCGTCGGTGACCCATCGCGCCGGCATCTCGAGTGACAGCGCGAGGTCGGCGACGCCGGTTTCGCGTGGGACTTCGTCGACCTTCGACAGCAGCAGGTGCGTCGCACCGCGATGGGCGCGTGTGGCGCGATACCCGCGGGCCACATCGATGGCGAGATCGGGGCGCACGGACGCCGGCAGGACGAGATGTACTTCGTCGGGGGCCAGGGCATCCAGCAACGAACGCCACCGCTCGGTCAGCTCGGCGGATGCGGGGCTGCGTCCCGGCGTGTCGATGATGACGACATCACACGACGAGAGTCGCTTCATGGCCGCGTCGATTTCGCTGGCATCGTACACCACTTCGAACGGCACGCTCGCCAGCTCGGCGTAGGTGGCCAGTTGCTCCATGCCGCCGACACGATACGTGTCGATGGTCAGCAGCCCCGGTCGCGCGGCGCCGAACATGCCGCGCCGCACCGCAAGTTTGGCGGCCGTGGTCGTTTTGCCGGCGCCCGTCGGGCCCACGAGCGCAATACGATACGGCGTCCCGTCGGCGCGACGCATCTGCTTCGGAAACGGTGTCGGTTCCAGTCGCGTGCGAACGCGATCGACGCTGTCCGCGGTGGCGGCCAGCACTTCGACCATGGGGACGCCGCCCTCGCGAACCGTCCGCGTGTGCAGGATCATCACGTCGTCGCCCAAGGCACGTCGTGCCCGATCGGCCACGCGCGACAGGTCGGCGCCACGAAAACGTTCAGGAAGCATGCGGCATCTCCCAGGTGGCCACGCTGCTCAGCGTGATGGCGGAAGGCAGTTCGGCGAGTGAGACGACCGGCAGACTGGGCAACACCGGCTCGATCAGGCGACGCACGCCAACGCGCAGGGACGGCGGCGTGATGAGCGGCAACGGGCGGCCATCCATCGCGTACGTCGTCGCCAAGTGGTTCAGGTCGCGCAGCATGCTGGCGAGTGAGTCGGGCGTGAGCACCGGCGCGTTGGGCTGCGAGGCGCGTGGTGAGAAGAGCCCCATCAGCGCCGATTCGAGACGGCCGCCGATCGTGATGCCCCGCACGACACCGGTGCCATCGGCGAACATGCGCGCGATCACGTTGGTGAGTGACTTGCGCACGAACTCCGTCAGCGCTTCCGGATCCTTGGTGGTCTCGGCGCCATCGCCCAGTGCTTCGAGGATGGTCACGAGGTCGCGAATCGGGACACGCTCCTTGAGCAGGCGCTGCAGCACACGATGCAAGACGCTGAGCGACACCTTGCTCGGCACAATCTCCTCGACCAGCGCCGGGTGCGTCTTCTTGAGCGTCTCGACCATCTCCTGCACTTCCTGGCGGCCAAGCAGCTCCGAGGCACTGGCCTTCAGCGTTTCGAGCAGGTGTGTGGCGACGACCGTCGTCGGCTCGACCACGACGTAGCCCAAGGCCTCTGCTTCGGTGCGGCGCGAACCGGCAATCCACCGCGCCGGCATGCCGAACGACGGATCGATCGACTCCATACCGTCGATTTCGGCGACCACGCCGCCGGTGTTGAGCGCCATCATGAAGCGTGGCAGAACTTCCGCACGCGCGACTTCCGAGCCGCGCAGCTTGATCACGTATTCGTTGGCGGGGAGACGAATGTCGTCGCGGATGCGGATGGCCGGGACGAGAATGCCGAGCTCCAGTGCCGCTTGCTTGCGCAGTAGTGAGATGCGCTCGAGCAGGTCGCCGCCCTGGCTTTCATCGATGAGCGGGATCAGCGCGTAGCCCACTTCGAGCTCGATCGGATCGATCTGCAGCAGGTCGCGCATCGGATCGGATGGCGCAGGCGCTTCGACTTCGGCCTGCGGTACCGTGACCATCGCGAGTTCGTTGCGACGGATCTCGGCCTTGCCCGACAACCGCGCCAGCAGCGCGGCGCCGCCAGCCAACGCGAAGAACGGGAAGAGTGGCAGCCCGGGAATCAGGCCGAAGGTGCCGAGTACGCCGGCGGCCACCCACATTGCACGCGGGTGAGCGCCAAGCTGGCGGCTGAGCACCACGCCCATACGATCGGTGCCCGTCGCACTCGTGACCATGAGACCGGCCGCGGTGCTGATGATCAGCGCGGGCACCTGCGACACGAGGCCGTCACCGACGGTGAGCAGGGTGTAGGTGCTCGCGGCCTTCTCCAGCGACATGTTCTTCTGCACGACGCCGATGAAGATGCCGCCGAGGATGTTGACGGCGACGACCAGGATGCCGAGGATGGCGTCGCCCTTCACGTACTTGGACGCACCGTCCATCGCGCCGTAGAAGTCGGCCGTGCGCGAGATTTCGTCGCGGCGGGTGCGTGCCTGGTTTTCGTCGATCAGCCCCGCGGACAGATCGGCGTCGATCGCCATCTGCTTGCCGGGCATGGCGTCCAAATGAAAGCGGGCTGCGACTTCGGCGATGCGGCCCGAGCCCTTGGTGATCACCACGAAGTTCACGATCACCAGGATCGCGAACACGATGATGCCGATCACGAAGTTGCC
>CAZMGX010000286.1:0-6993 GCA_964565915.1 uncultured Gemmatimonas sp. | reverse complement strand
CTTCGGCGGTGCGGGCTTGGGCTCCGGCTTCGGCAACGAGCCGTGTTTGGCAATGTATGCCGCCTCGGCCTGCTGGATCAGCACGTCGCCCTCTTCCTGGCCCATCTGTCCACGCCGCACCATGTAGTGCACGAGATCTCGGGCGCTTTCGATGGCGAATGCGCTGAGACCTGCCGCGGCGCCAATGACTTCCCGCATCGCGCCAGCCATCTTGCTCCCGGCTTCGAGACTGATCTCGTGCGCGCGAGCGGCCATTTCGGCGGCCGTGTCGCGGGCGTCGGCGGCCCGGTGACCGGGGCCTCGCCGCGGCGCGGGCGCCGTTGGCGGCGCGTCGCCGTCGCTCAAGATCTCTTCGTCAGCCTGCGGGTTGTCGGACATGGATCGAACGCACTCCTTCCGCCTTACATGGGGGTCGCGGTGGGTCCGACACCCTGTCCGTGGCGATCGACTGATCGCCGGGATATGGATGCACCCTCCAGAACGCGGGTAACTATATGATTTTCAGGTATCTATGCAACCCGTCCTGACAAGGAATATCAGGTTCTTTCGGCTATAGATGCGACGAAGTCGTCCGAATACACATCGCACAACCGCTGAGAAGTTCAGTTGATCCGAACCAAAGAAGAGCCATCATATAAGCATCATCGGGACATTAACATGTCACTTCCGCTGCGCGGCATCAAAGTTCTCGACCTTTCTCGCGTCCTCGCCGGCCCGCTGTGCACCATGATGCTGGGTGATCTCGGTGCCGACGTCATCAAGGTCGAACGGCCAGGCCACGGCGATGACACCCGCGGATGGGGGCCGCCGTTCGCCGACGACGGCCAGTCGGCCTACTTCCGCAGCGTCAACCGCAACAAACTCTCCATCGCCTTGGACCTGCAGGATCCGGCCGACTCGGCGACATGCCGTCGGCTCATCGCGGACGCGGACGTGGTCGTCGAAAACTTCATGCCTGGTCAACTGGCGCGATATGGTATCGATAAGGGCTCTGAACTGGCGTCAAACGATCGCCTGATTTGGTGCAACATCAGCGGCTTCGGTCCCGCCAACTCAAGACCCGGCTATGACTTCGTCGTGCAGGCTGAGTCAGGTTGGATGTCCATCACCGGTGAAGTGGGCGGCAGTCCGATGAAGACGGGTGTCGCCCTTGTGGACGTCATCACCGGCAAAGACGCCGCTATCGCGATACTGGCGGCGCTCGTCGGAAGGGCGGGGAAGTCGCCGCGTGATCGACAGATCGATCTTTCGCTGACGCACAGCGCCGTCGCGGCGCTGGTCAACGTGGCGCAGAATGTCGCCGTCAGCGGTCGTGACGCCGCGCGATGGGGGAACGCCCATCCCAATCTGGTACCGTACCAGCTCTTTGACGCGGCGGACCGGCCGTTCGTGATCGCGGTCGGCTCCGATGCCCAATGGCGGTCGGCCGCCGTCGCCCTCGGTCTGTCGCCACTGGCGGATGACCAGTCGTTGGCCACCAACGCCGGTCGGGTCATGGCGCGAGACCGCGTGGTGGCCGCGATCGCCGATCGGGTGGTGACCGCTCCTGCCGAACACTGGATTGAACGGCTCGCCGGCGTCGGCGTGCCTTGTGGCGTGGTGCGGTCGGTTCAGGAGGCGCTGCAGGTGATCGAGACGTCCGCTGTCACCGGGGTGGCACCGTTGGCCAATGGTCGAGTCCGCTTGGTGTCACCAAAGTTGAACGAGCACGGAAAAGAAATTCGAAGATTTTACTGGAGTGTCTTCGACCACCTGCCGATACCTCTCCAGCAGAGCGTGTGACCTCCTCCACGCCTGTGTCGTCCCCTGAACGAGAAGGTCAGCAGGATGTCCTCTCCGTTTTCGATTCCGATGTCCGAAGGGGTGTCGATACTGTCCGTTCCGCGTTATCCTAGCGCGGTGAACATGACGGATACCGCCGCCGCCCAACTGACAGAAGTCGATTCGGACCAGGACGTCATCTCCCGGGTGATCGGGGGAGACCGCGACGCGTTCGCGATGCTGATCGGTCGATACAGCGATCCGCTGTATCGTCACGCTCTCGGCATGACCGGTAGTCCGGACGTAGCCGAGGACATTCTCCAGACGTCGTTCATCAAGGCCTATCACCATCTCGGTGAAGTCCGTGGTCGATTCGACGCCTGGTTGTTCCGGATCGTGGCAAACGGGTGCAAGGACTGGCTGAAGAACATTCGGCGCACGCACCTGAGCTATGACGAGGACGATCAAGCCTCTGGCTACGCGACGCCCGACGAAGACCTCGACCGCACCGAGTTGCGGCAGGACCTCGACCAAGCCCTCGCGCAGCTGGCGCCATCGCTCCGGGAGGCCTTCATCATGAAGCACGTTGAAGGCCGATCCTACGAGGAGATGGCGGACCTTTTGGGGACCACTGTCGGGGCACTGAAGATGCGCGTGCATCGGGCACGCGAAGCGCTTCAGGCCCTGCTCGAGGAGAAATACGCCTGATGCTCAACCAGAACGAAGCGCACAGCGACCGGAACGACCTCGGTCACGATATGCCGCACCGCGACGCCGCGGGGGATCGACCCGACCGCCCGCTTGCCGATCGTGAAGTGCCGCTTCCGGGGCTGGCCGCATCCGAAGACCCGTCCGTGGTGGCGATTCATCAGTGGCTGGACGGCGAGTTGTCCGAGTCCGAGGCCCGCAAGGCCGACGCCCGGCAGGTGGCGATGTGGAGCCGCATCGCCGTCGAAACCGACCAGCGCCGCCGCATGACGACCCCGGCTCACGTGGCCGCCAACATCATGGCGGCGTTGCCGGCCAAGGAAGCCACCAAGCAGGTCGTCGTTGAGGCCGCCAAGGCGACGTCGACAGCGACGTTCACCGAAGCCGCTCAGGCGGCCGGTCTGTCCATGACGACCATGTTCATGGTCGGCGCGGCGATGCTCGCGCTGGGCATCGTCGTCGGCAAGGTGCTGCTCTAGCCTCTCGCGTTCGACGGGAGAGTCAACGAGGGCCGCCCCGCAGCACGCGGGGCGGCCCTTCGCACGCGGCGGCGGCAACAAATGCACCGCGCACGCACCGCGCACGCACCGCGCACGCACCGCGGCGCGCGAGATCGCCGCGTCAACGGAGACGCGCCGCGAGGAACGGGGTGAACGCCTCGCCGTCATCATCTTCCGTGCATAGCTTCGGGAATGGCCTCGTCGCTCCTGCACCGCGTACTCCGCAAACCGTTCTTTGGACGGTTCGAGGTGCCGTGGACGTGGCCGTCAGCGGACATGGCCGCCAACTGGGAGCGTGTCACCATCGACAGTGACAACGGCGCCAGGCTTGCGGGCCTGTGGGGTGTGGCGCGTCATGACGTCGCGGAGGCGATGCCCGCGCGCGGTGCCTTGGTTCTGGCGCATCCCATGGGCAAAGCGGCCAAGGGATTCTGGTTGCGACACGGCCATGCCGATCTTTTTCGCAGCGTCGGATATCACGTGCTGTTGATCGACGCCAACGGCTTCGGCGAAAGTGAACCTCGCTCGTTCGACTATCCGTCGGACTTTCTCGCGGCCGGTCGTTTCGCGCAGACGCGTGCGACGTCGCTGCCGGTTGGCCTGGTTGGTGCCTCGTTCGGTGCTGGATGGGGCCTCGTCGCGATGTCGCGCGCGACCAGTCCGTATCGCGCAGCCGTGCTCGAAGGGGCATTCCCCACGCTGCCGGAGTTCTGGAAGCATTATCCATTCGCGCACGCGATGTTGCGCGCGTCGCAATTCGTCGCGCCGCGGATGGAGCGGGCGCTGCGCCCCGAGGAAGCCGCACGTCGCGTGGTGGGCGCACCGGCCGTGTTGCTGCTGCACGGCGACGCCGACGTCTACACACCCCCCGCATTCGGCGAGCGACTGCAACGCGCGTTGTCGGAGGTCGCGTCGCACGTTGAAATGAAGGTGCTGCCCGGCATCGGGCACACGTTTGCGTATCGCGACGCGGCGTCCGCGTACCGGGAAACGGTGCTGGGGTTTCTTCACCAGCACCTTCGCTGAGGACAAGCCGGAGGAGTTCCCGGTACCCGGACACGGTACCGGGCACGGAGGTCGTAACGCCCTTCGGGCCGTGCGAACGCGCGCCCGTCACCTACATGTGGATGGCGCGACCCAGCGCGGCCAGGGCCGCTTCCTTCACGGTTTCACTCAACGTCGGATGCGAGTGCACCGTGATGCCGATGTCCTCGGCGCTGCCGCGGTACTCCATCGCCAGCACCACTTCGGCCAACAGATCCGCCACGTTCGGGCCGATCATGTGCGCGCCAAGAATCTCATCGCTGGCGGCATCGACCACGAACTTCACGAAGCCCTGCGTCTCGCCCATCGTGCGCGCGCGCCCGTTGGCACTGAACGGAAACTTGCCGACGCGATAGGCACGCCCGCTGGCCTTCACGTCCTGCTCGCTGAGTCCGACGGTCGCGATCTCGGGCCACGTGTAGACGATGCCGGGCATGTTGTGGTGGTGCATGTGCACTGGCTTGCCGGCAATCACTTCGGCCGCAATGACGCCTTCTTCCTCGGCCTTGTGGGCGAGCAGCTTGCCGCCGCACACATCCCCGATGGCATACACGTTCGGGAGGTTGGTGCGCTGCTGATTGTCCACCGCGATCTCGCCGCGTGCACCGAGGGTGAGCCGGAGCGCCGACGCGTCGACACCACCAAGCAAGGGCTTCCGCCCGACTGACACCAGCACGTAGTCGCCGCGCACCGTCGACGTGACACCGTCCTTCTCGACGTGAATCGTGACGCCGTCGCCATCGACGTCCGCGCCGATGACCTTGGTGCTCGTGTGAATGTCGAGTCCCTGCTTCCGGAAGATCTTGTCGGCCTCACGCACGAGTTCCGCGTCATTGCCCGGCAGTATCGTGGGCGCGTATTCCACAACGGTGACCTGTGCGCCCAGTCGACGCCACACCGAGCCGAGCTCCAGCCCGATCACGCCGCCACCGATGACGATCAGGTGTTTGGGCACCTCGGGGATCGACAGCGCACCGACGTTCGACAACACGCGACGCTCGTCGAATTTCAGGAACGGCAGCTCCACCGGCACGGAGCCGGTCGCGATGATGACGGACTTGCCGTGCCACGACGTGACCGTGCCATCCGCAGCCTGCACATCGACGATGTTCCCGGCGCGCAGGGTGCCGAAGCCCTTTGCCCACGTGATCTTGTTCTTGCGGAACAGGAACTCGACGCCCTTGGTGTTCTGTGCGACGACCTCGGTCTTGCGCGCCATCATCGCGGCGAGGTCGATCGATGCCCCATCGACCTTGATGCCGTGTTCGGCGGCGTGCAGCCGAAGCCACTCGTAGTGCTCGGACGACTGCAGCAGCGCCTTCGACGGAATACAGCCCACGTTGACGCAGGTGCCACCGAGGGTCTTGTCGGCCTCGACACAGGTGACGGACAGGCCGAGCTGCGCGGCGCGAATGCTGGCGACGTAGCCGCCGGGGCCACCGCCGAGGACCAGGACGTCGGCGGAGAGAGGATTTTGGGAAGACATGCCGCAAATTAGCGGGTCAACGGGATGGCGACGACGGCGTTGTGCGTCCGCGGCGTCGCGCATCGCCGCGAGGACATCGCCGCGGCGGGCAGCGCCGCTACGCCGTGCGAACCGCCGAGAGCGTCCCGCGGCCAAGCACGTGTCCATCCTCGCTGTCGCGGCGCAGCCACCAGCCCACGAGTCGGTCGCCACGCACGCGCGCCTCGACCAGCAGTTGCACCAGGCGCCCGGAGCCGGGGTCACGAGTGCCATCAAGCAGCGCGACGATCGCCCGTGTCGCCCCATCCAGCAGCGTGGCAGCGCCTGCCGCTTCACCGCCCACGCGCAGCTGGGTGCCGCTGGTCGGGGTCAGACTGCGCGGCGGTTGCTGTAGGGAGAAGGGCAGCGCGGCACCGCCCTGGTCGGAAACCAGCGTGCCTTCCCAGCACCCCGTAATCGATGTGGCGTCCATGCGTCCTCCTGACGACGCGGCCGATGCGTCATGCAGCGGACCGTGCAGAAATAGACACCAGGCGTCACAAAAACGTTTGCGTCGCGCGCGGACGCGCGTCGATCGTGACGAGGCCGTTGCACGCGGCGCGACATTCCGGTGCGCGCCGGCCGTCACGCGATCGCGGTCCGGTCCCTATCTTATCCCGTGTGTGTCGGAGGTTACCGATTTGGTCCCTCCGTCGTCCAGCAGGTGAATGGCTCGGCTGAGGTGATCCAGCCTGATGCCGACCAACATCGCTGGCCGTGCCAATCTTCGCATTGAAACACGTGCCGGTGACACCCGACGCCCCGACCGGAGCAATCCGCGAGGGGCGTCGTGGTTCACAAGAGTATTGAGCAACGAGTAGGGAGCAACGAGATAACGGCGAGTAGGGAGTACGGAGTAGGGAGTAGGGAGTCAGAGTTCCCGCACTGACTTCTCCTTACACGCTACTCACTACTCGTTACTCACTACTCGTTACTCCCCTGATCTCCCTGCTCTCTACCCGTTGCTCATTACTCTATAGCAGCATGGCGGCCGGGTCTTCCATCAGTTCCTTGAAGCGGACCAGGAACAGCACCGCCTGCTGGCCGTCGATGATGCGGTGATCGTACGACAGCGCGATGTACATCATCGGGCGGATCTCGACCTTGCCGTCGATCGCCATGGGGCGATCCTGGATCTTGTGCAGTCCGAGAATGCCGACCTGCGGATAGTTGATGATCGGCGTCGACACGAGCGAGCCGAATACTCCGCCGTTGGTAATCGTGAACGTGCCGCCGGTCAGGTCGTCCATCGACAGTTTGCCATCACGCGCACGCTTCGCGACCGCACCGATGTCCTTGCCGATCTCCACGATGCTCTTGCGGTCCGCATCCTTCACGTTCGGCACGACGAGCCCGCCGTCACTGGCGACGGCGATGCTCATGTTCACGTAGTGCTTGTAGATGATCGTGTCGCCGTCGATCTGCGCGTTCACGACGGGGTACGCCTTGAGCGCGAGACAGGCGGCTTTGGCAAAG
>CAZMGX010000285.1:0-6996 GCA_964565915.1 uncultured Gemmatimonas sp. | reverse complement strand
CTCGCTGGTCTCGCTGAACCTGCTGCAGGCGCTGGCGTCGCAGGACACGATCGTCGCGCGCATGATCTCCGAGCGCGGCGTGCTCGACTGGACGAACGGCATCCTGCAATTCGTGGTCCTCGTCCTCGGCGTGGCGACGCTGGTGACCATGGTGGTCCTGCTGGTCACCGTCCGCCGCGGCGTGCTCGAGTTGAACACGCTCATCAAGCAGTTTGCGGCCGACACCCGTCCGCTCATTGCGTCGGCGTCGGCCGTGGCGACCGATGCGCGCGAGGTCGTCGCGATGTTGCGCACCGACGCCGAACGCGTGACGGACGCCGCCAGCCTGGTCAGTGAGCAATTGATCGAAGCCGCCGAAGCCACCGCGCAGCGGGTCGACGACGTGAATGCCGTACTGGACGTGCTGCAAGCCGAACTCGAGGACACCGCCATCGCGGCGGCCGCCGTCGTCCGCGGCGTGCGCATCGGCGCCCGGACCCTGACGGATTCGCCTCGCCGCCGACCGCGGAATGACCAGCCTGATCCGCGGTAAGCACGCGTGGCCGCTCATGATCGCCGTGGCGGTCATGCTGATCGTCCTAGTGCCGACGCCGTTGTACGCCTGGACGCCCGGCACGCACGTGTTCCTCGGCGATGCGCTGCTCCGGAACCTGTCTCTGTTGCCGGGGCCGATCGCCGAGCTGTTGGCTGCGTTTCCCGCTGACTTCCTGTACGGATCCATCGCGGCCGACACCAGCATCGCGAAGAAATACGCCGATGTGGGTCGGCATTGTCATTCGTGGCATATCGGCCTCGAGATCCACGACGAGGCCCGGGAGCCGGCCCTGCGGGCCTTCGCGCTCGGGTATCTCGCCCACCTCGCCGCCGATGTGGTCGCGCACAACTTCTACGTGCCGAGGCAGCTGGCCGTCACCTCCAGCACGACCGGCATTGGCCACAGCTACTGGGAGTCGCGTATCGATACCCACATCGGCGATCCGTGGCCTCGGCGAGCCCGGGAACTGCTCGTGCTGGATCACGGGCTTGCGGACCAGCATCTCGACCGCATCCTGAGCCCCACCCTCTTCGGTACGGCAACCAACCGACGAATCTTTCGCGGGATGGTCTACGTGACCGACAGCGACTCGTGGCAGCGCATCTTCCAGTTGGTCTCCGAGAAGAGTCGCTGGGACTTGTCCGATGCGGACGTCGGACGCTATCTCGTTCGGTCGTTCGACTACGTCGTCGACCTGATGAACCGGTGGGATCACAGCGAGCCGTTCGAGTTCGACCCGTCGGGTGACGGTCCGTTGCGCGACGCGAAGAAGGTGCGTCGACTGGCGCGTCGTCAGGGCGGTGACGTCCGGGCCGCCCTCGAGGCAGACCGCATGTTCGGACTGCCCGTCACGTCACTGCGCCACGCGGCGGGCCTGCCGGAGCCGCTGTTTCAGCCCGCCCGCGCCGCGAGAAGCTGATTGATTCGACGGGGGTCCGCGGCGCCTTTCGACTTGCGCATCACGTGACCGACCAGCACCCCCTGCAACTTCGTTTCCCCCGCGCAGAAGCGTTGGGCTTCCGTCGGCCATTCGCTGAAGACCTCGTCGATCCACGCAATCAGCGGGGCATCGTCGCTGACCTTGAGCAACCCTTCGCGCTCGGCAAGCGCGCGCGGCTCGCCGTCTTCGTCGAGCAGGACGGCAAACAGCTGTCGCGCCGCGGTGTTCGACACGGCGCCCTCGGCCTCGAGCCGGATCAGCGCCCCGACGCGCGAGGCGGACACCGGTGGCGCGATGATCGATCCGCCCCGCGCATTCACGGCGGCGAGCACCGTACCGAGGACCCAGTTGGCAGCCCGCTTACCGTCGCCGCAGGTCGCCATCACCGCCTCGAAATAGTCCGCCAGCTCGGACGCTGCGGTCAGCTGCTCCGATTCGACCAGCGTGACCCCGGCCTGCGCCACCAGGCGCTCTCGGCGCGCGCGGGGCAGCTCGGGCAAGGCCGCGCGCGCATCGGCAATCTCGGCCTCGCTGAGCACCAAGGGCGGCAAGTCGGGATCGGGAAAATACCGATAGTCATGACTGCCCTCCTTGCTGCGCGCCGGACGAATCTCGTTGCGGACACCATCGAACAGCATCGTCTGCTGCTCGATGATTCCACCGCGATCGAGGACGGCACATTGGCGCGCGAACTCGATCTCGATCGCCCGTTCGACGCCAGAGAAGGTGTTGAGGTTCTTGATCTCCGTTTTGGTGCCTAGCGGCACGCTGCCAACGGGGCGCACCGAGATGTTGACATCGACACGCAGCGATCCTTCCTCCATGTTGGCATCGGAGACCGCCGTGTACTCGAGAATCTGCTTGAGTCCGCGCAGATAGCGTCCGGCGTCCGCCGCCGACCGGATGTCCGGTTCGGACACGATCTCCACCAGCGGCGTTCCCGCCCGATTGAGATCGATCGCGGTCCACCCGTCGAAACGATCATGTACCGACTTCCCGGCGTCCTCTTCCATGTGCACGCGCGTGATGCCGATCCATCGCGGTGCACCGCTTGCATCCGGCCCCACATCGATGGCACCGCCCGTTGCGAGCGGTCGGTCGAACTGGGAGATCTGATACCCTTTGGGCAAGTCGGGATAGAAGTAGTTCTTGCGGGCGAAAATCGATGTGCCGTGCACCGTGCACCCGAGTGCCAGCGCCGCGCGCACGGCCAGCTGCACCGCGCGCGCGTTCATCACCGGCAGCGCGCCCGGCAACCCCAGGCAAACCGGACACGTGTTCTGATTGGGCGCGTCGCCGAACGAGGTTCGGCACCCACAGAAGATCTTGGTCTGCGTCGCCAGCTGACAATGCACTTCCAGTCCCACGACGAGCTCGAAACGCGCGGTCTCACCGGTGCGGATCGGCGCGGTCATTGGTGCGCCTCCGCGCCGAGCGCGCGCTCGAGCCCGCGTGCGACGAGCAGCATGGTTGCCTCATCGAGGGGCGCCGCCATGAGTTGACCACCGACAGGCAATCCCTCGATCCGGCCGATCGGCTGCGACATCGCCGGCACCCCGGCCAGGTTCGCCGTCACGGTAAAGATGTCGCTCAGGTACATCTCATACGGATCGGAAACGGCGCCAAGACGGAACGCCGTCGAGGGCGTGGTCGGGGTGAACAACACGTGCACGCCTGACGCGAACACGGTCTTGAAGTCGTCGGCGATGAGCGCACGAACCGCCTGTGCCTGGCGATAGTAGGCGTCGTAGTAGCCAGCGCTGAGCACATACGTCCCGAGCAGGATGCGCCGCGTGACTTCGGCGCCGAACCCTGCAGAGCGTGTCGCTTCGTACATCCCGCGCAGACCATCGGCCGATACGCGTTGCCCGTAGCGGACACCGTCGAAGCGGGCCAGGTTGCTCGATGCTTCCGCCGGCGCGAGGATGTAGTACACCGGAATCGCGAGGCTCGTGTTGGGCAGCGACACATCGCGAATCTCGGCACCGCACGTGCGCAGACGATCCAGCGCGCGATCACACAGCGCGCGAATGCGCGGATCGAGCGACTCGGGGAAATACTCAACCGGTCGGCCGACAACGAGCCCTTCCAGCGAGGCGCCGTCAACGGCCTGCAACGATGACACGGGCGCCGCGAGCGACGTGGCATCGAGCGGATCCGAGCCCGCGATGACCTCGAGCACCCGCGCGGCGTCATCGACGCTCCGCCCGAACACCCCGATGTGATCAAGCGATGATGCAAACGCGACCAAGCCATAGCGACTGACGCGACCGTACGTGGGCTTGACGCCGACAATTCCGCAGAAGGCGGCCGGCTGTCGCACCGAGCCGCCGGTCTCCGAGCCGAGCGCGACCGGGGTGACGCCGGCGGCGACGGCAGCCGCCGATCCGCCCGACGAGCCGCCCGGCACGCGCGTAGGGTCGACCGGGTTTCGGGTCGGCCCGTAGGCGCTGTTTTCGGTTGACGATCCCATGGCGAATTCATCCATGTTGGTCTTGCCGACCATGACCGCCCCGGCCGATCGCAGCCGACGGACCGCCGTTGCTTCGAACGGACTATGGTACCCGGCGAGGATCCTCGAGCCGCATGACGTCGGCAGATCTCGCGTCGCGATGTTGTCCTTGATCGCAATCGGCACTCCCGCCAGCGGCAGCGCGTCTCCGCGCGTCCGCCGTTCATCCACCGCGTGCGCGTCACGCTCCGAAGCGGCCGCGTCTACGTAGAGGATCGCATTAAGTCCCTCGGGTCCAGCCTGCCGGTCGTGAATGCGCTGCAGCGATGCGGCCACCATGTCTCGCGCCGTGCAGTGTTCGGCGCGCACGTCGGCGGCGATCTGTCCAACCGGTTGATCGAGGCGAGCCTCGGGCGTCATGACTCGTCCACCGTCTCGTCGGCCGGGCCACCGACGCGCGCCGATCCGGCGCCGTGACTGGCCACGCGCGGCACCAGAAAAAATCCA
The DNA here is from genome assembly GCA_964565915.1 of uncultured Gemmatimonas sp. Classification (GTDB taxonomy): domain Bacteria; phylum Gemmatimonadota; class Gemmatimonadetes; order Gemmatimonadales; family Gemmatimonadaceae; genus Gemmatimonas. The sequence goes on along the minus strand of CAZMGX010000285.1, from coordinate 2,562 downwards.
TCACGCATCGCCGGGGCGAAGGACGCGCGAACGTCTGCCAGTGCGGGTGGCGTGGGCCGGTCTTCGCGCCGCGGCATCGCACTGCGCGCATCGCCGGCGTCGCGGTTCGCGGGCAGCGCGACGCGCTGCAAGACATCCATGTGTGCGAGGATGCCGTTCAGCTCCGCGACCAGCGACGGGATTCGCGCGTCGTCGAGACCCAACCGTGCCAGCGAGGCGATGTGCCGTACATCCGCATCCGAGATGCTCACCTACTCCCACCCGCGTTCGAGTTTCGCCTGGGCGATCACCAGGGTCTTGCGACCGATGTCCTCATCATCGAAGTCGATGCGCACCTTCGCATCGCGTCCGGTGCCCGACAACTCCGCGATGCGCCCGGTGCCGAATTTCGCGTGGCGGACGCGCTCTCCCACGGCGAACATCGGTGCATCCTGCGACTCGTCTTCCGGCTCCGGTACGCGGGCACGCGACGGTTTCTCGCTCCACTTGACCGGCGCCTTGCCGAACGGCACGTCGTCGCTGCCGGCGCCGCCCGTGCGATACATCGCGCTGCCGTACGGACCGGCCGGCCGCTTCGCGCCGGCGGCTCGGGCTCCCGTCGCCGCGGTGCGATCATAGCTGCTGCGACCCCACCCATCGCTGGCCGCCGGCCGCGCCGCATAACTCCCCCGCCCTTCCGCACGCACTCGCGCCGACTGGTGGCGCTCGGCCAGCGATGCCGTGATGGCGCGCAGGAACCGCGACGGCATCGAAAACATCAACTCGCCATTTCGCCGTCGTTGTTCAGCACACGTGAGATACAACTTCTGTTCGGCGCGGGTGATGCCGACGTAGAACAGGCGGCGCTCTTCCTCGAGCTGTTTCGGGTCCTCGGCGGCACGCGCCAACGGGAACAGGCCGTCCTCCAGCCCCGAGACGAACACCAGCGGAAACTCAAGGCCCTTGGCCTTGTGCATCGTCATCATCGTGACGGCATCCGCATCGGGATCGAGACGATCGACGCCGGTGACGAGGGTCGACTGCTGCAGGAAGTGATCCAGCGGGGTGAGCCCGACCTCGCCGCCGTCATCGGCGACCACCTCGGCCGCACCGGCGATCATTTCGCGCACGTTGTCGATGCGCTCGACGCCTTCCGGGCCCTCGGCGCGCAGATGGTCGGCGTAGCGTATCTGCTCGACGAGGGTGCGCAGCAGCTCATCGACCGCCGCGTCGGTAGCCTGTTCGCGCAGTCGCCGCACCAATCCCACGAACTCCTCCAACGCCGTTCGTGCAGCGGGACGCAGCGAGGCCAATACGTCCGTCCGCGCGGCGACGGTCAGGAGCGACTGTCCGTCACTCGCGCCGCGCTCGGCGAGCAACGCCAGCGTTGCCTCGCCCACGCCGCGTCGCGGCACGTTGACGGCACGCCGAAACGCCTCGTCGTCGGACGGATTGGCGACCAACTTGAGATATGCAACCAGATCGCGAATCTCACGCCGATCGTAGAAGCGCACCGCTCCGACCAGTCGGTACGCAATGCCGCGACGACGGAACGCGTCTTCGAGCGCCCGACTCTGGGCATTCGTGCGATACAGCACCGCACAATCGCGACGCGCCCATCCGTTTCGCGCGGTGCGATCGGTGACGATGTCGGCAATGACCTCGGCTTCGTCTCGCTCATCGAGGGTCTCGATCAGCGTGACCGGCTCTCCGGCCGGTCGCGTTGCGCGGAGCGTCTTCCCCCGACGCTCGGTGTTCTCCGCAATGACCGCGTTGGCCAGCGCGAGTACGTTCGGCGTGGAGCGGTAGTTCTCCTCGAGCCGAACCACGCGCGCCCCCGGGAAGTCCCGCTCGAAATCGAGGATGTTGCGGATGTCGGCCCCGCGCCAGCCGTAGATCGACTGATCGTCATCCCCAACCACCATCACGTTGCGGTACCGACCGCCCATCAAGGCGACGAACTGGTACTGCGCGGCATTGGTGTCCTGGTACTCATCAACCAGCACGTATCGGAACCGCCGCTGGTAGTGCTCGCGCAAGGCCGTGTCGCGCTGCATGGCCCGCACGGGCAGCACGAGCAAGTCATCGAAGGTGACGGCGTTGGCGCGCTCGAGGGCGGTCTCCAGATCGGCGTAAACTCCGGCCACCGCCTGCGCGAACGTGTCGCGCGCCGTGGCCGCATAATCGCTGGCCGAGACGAGCGCGTTCTTGGCATCCGAGATCGCGGCCATCACGGCGTTGGGGCTGAGCTGCTTCGGATTGAGGTTCCGGCGTTCCATCACACGCTTGCACGCGGTGACGGCGTCATCCTGATCGTAGATCGTGAAGTTCTGCTCGCGTCCCACCAGCGGCGCGACGCCGCGCAGCAGCCGCGCGCCGAGGGCGTGGAACGTGCCGCACCACATGCCTTTCGGATCGTGTCCCAGTTGCGCGCCGATGCGCGCGCGCATCTCGCCTGCCGCCTTGTTCGTGAACGTGACGGCCAGAATCTCGTGCGGCGCGATCCCACGTTGCGAGATGAGGCGGACAATCCGGGAAGTCAACACGCGGGTCTTGCCGGATCCCGCGCCGGCCAACACGAGG
>CAZMGX010000284.1:0-7012 GCA_964565915.1 uncultured Gemmatimonas sp. | reverse complement strand
GAAGGCGTACGCCGAGATGCACCCCGAAGTGATTGCGGGCATGCAAATGTTGTTCAACCAGGACAACGGAACGGGTCGCATCTCGTCGATCAGCCCGGGACCCTTCGTGCAGGCAGGCCCGGTGCTCTCACGCTATCTCAGCGAGATGCCGTCGGAGATCACGCAATGGGTGCGCTTGGGTGGCAACGCGCCGTTCAACGGCCCGGGGGGCACCGACCACACGACGTTCGTGTGCTTCAAGGCGCCGGGCATCGGCACGGGCGCGCTGGGATGGGACTACAGCAACACGTCGTGGCATACCAACCGTGACACGTACGACAAGATCGTGCCGGAAGACCTGCGCAACAACGCGACGCTGATCGCGATGCTGGCGTACATGGCGTCGGAGGATCCGCAGAAGTTGCCGCGTGATCTGGTGCCGCAGGGGAACATGCCGGACGGCACGCCGCGTCCGTGGCCCGCGTGCCCGGGGCCGACCAAGAGCGCGGCGCAGTCGGCGCGCTGATGAATACAGGCGGCGCCACCGAAACGGGTGGCGCCGCTTATGAGTCGGCCAAAGGCGCTGGCGAACGCCTTACCGCGTTCCCATCAACTTCGCACGCAGCTCGACTATCCAGTTGTCAACGGTGACCATCTCACCGGGAAACACCTCCTGCCGCATCATCAGGAAGCGTTTCCCATCGGCCATGGGTTCGTAGGCGTGGAATCCCCCATCGCGTACGTATCCCGGAATGTCGAAGAGCTTCTGCGTGGATATGACCGCGAAGCCCGGGCGCGTGGTCACCTTCGCTGCCATGAACTCGCGCTTGAGTGAGACATAGAACAGCTCACGGCCGTCCGCCGACCATTGGGGCTCGAGCCCCGTTCCGATCGAGACTTGCCAACGTCCCGACTCGATGTCGGGAAAGGGGCTGACATACACCTCGGGCGACCCCGAGGCCACCGAGGAGTACGCGACGAACCGCGAGTCCGGAGAGATGGCGAATCCGATGCGTGCATCGGACTTGCTGTTGATCTGCCGTGGTAGCGTGTCCACACCCGGACGCATCGCCAGGATCGCCCGCGAGGTGTCGGTGCCCCCGGTGCGCATGAGCAACCACTGTCCGTCGCGAGACGCGGTGGCTTCGACGACCTGATGGCCGGGATGTCTCACCGTCCGCGCGTCACCACCACCATCGGTGTCCTTCTCGTCCAAGGCAAAGGTTTCATTGCCGCTGACGAACCAGAGACGCGCGCCGTCGGCCGACCACTCTGGCCGAAACTGGTTGAGCGTGCCAAACGTGAATTTGCTGAGCGGTCCGTTCGGCAACTCCTTGATCCAGATGTTCTGTTGCCCACCGGTCACGATGGACGCGGCCATACGCTTGCCATCGGGGGCGACGGAGAACGTGCTGATGTGCGCAATCCACGATGTGTCGACGATCGTCTCGTTGCCCGTGCGGTCCACCCACACAAGTCGGGCGGCCTCGCCGACGGCCCCCTCGCGGTATACCATGCGCCCACTTCGCGAGAGTGACAGCGCCGCGACGCCTTCGAGCAGGACGACGCGGTCTTCGTCAAGCTCGAGCGTCTTGAGGTCGAACCGTGCGGCGAGCAGTTTGCCCTCACTGGTAATCCACGCCAGATGACCCGTGGGTAGCCACGTGGGATTGCGACCATCCGAAAGCAGCAGTCGCGTTTTTCCCGACGCGAGATCGGTCACCTGGATCGTCGCACGAGGACACTGCGTTGGACAGGTCTGCATCACGAATCCGCGCGAGTCCGGCAGCGCCTCCATCATCACGGGATTGTAGCCGGCAATCTGACCCGATGAGACCAACAACTCGCGACCACCGCCATTGGCGCGGATAATCTCGACCGTCTGTCGCTCGGAGAACACGATGCGTCCGTCATCGAGCCACGCCCCGCGAGACGCAACGCCGGTTATGCCGCTGACCAGCGTCGTCGGTGCGCCGCCCGCCAGCGCCATCGTCACCAGCCCGGCGCGCGAGTAGAACGCCAGGTGACTGCCATCGGGCGAGAAGAATGGTGCGCGCGCGCCGACGGTGCCCGCCAGTCGCGTCGCATGCAGCTCCGATCGAAGCTTTCGCCACAGCTGTGTGGTTCCCGCCTCCTCGCCTGGACCGACATACACCATCTGCGTACCATCAGGCGACAGCACGAAATCCGTGGTACCACCTGGCAGCATCTCGGCGACCGGCTGCGTGACGTAACTGCGCGCCACGGCGTCGGCGCCGTCGGCGCGTGTACCGGCGGCGCGTGTACCGTTCGACACGACGTACCCCAGCGCCACACCCGCCACAACACCCAGCGTGATCCCGGCAACGGCCACGCCACGTGTCATCAGGCCCGACGCCGGCGCGATACGTGAGGCCTGCGTTCGCGCACCCGAGCTGGTGGTGCCACTTCCGCCGAGTGCGGTGCTGAAGGCTCTGACATCGGTGAAGCGGTCTGCGGGAAGCTTGGCCAGTGCGGTAAGCACCGCATCTTCGACGTGATGCGGGATGGTCCTGCGCATCGTGGTCGGCGGCTCGGGCTCCGAGCTCAGCACCTTCGCGACGATGGCTTGCACCGTCGCGCCCGTAAACGGCGGCTCGCCGACCAGCATCTCGTATGTGACCGCGCCGAGGGCATAGAGGTCGGCGCGTGCGTCAACGGACTTCTCGCCCATCGCCTGCTCGGGGCTCATGTACTGCGGCGTACCAAGCGAAAGGCCGGTTTGCGTGAGTCGCGCGCCGCCGGCCGATTGCACCGCGAGCGCGATGCCGAAATCGGCGACGAGGGCGTGGCCACCCTGCAGCAGGACGTTCTCCGGCTTGACGTCGCGATGTACGATGCCGTGCGAATGTGCGAGGCTGAGGGCATCGGCGATCTCTCGCGCGATCTGCACGGCGTCATCGATCGGCAGCAGCTTCTCCCGCTCAAGGCGGTCGCGCAGCGACTCGCCCTCGATGTATGGCATTACGTAGTAGAGCAGGCCGCCCTTCTCGTCGCCGACGGCGGTGCTGCCGGAGTCGAGCAACGTGAGGATGTGTGGATGTTGCAGCTTGGCCGTGGTCTTGATTTCGGCGAGAAAGCGCTCGGGACCCAGCGTCGCGCCCAGATCCTCGTGCAGCACTTTGATCGCGACTTTGCGATCGTGCTTCAGGTCTGTAGCGAGGAACACGGTGGCCATACCACCGGCACCGAGTTCGCGTTCGATGAGGTAGCGGCCGGCGAGTGCGGCCGAGAGGCGGTCTGCGGAAGTGGACGGCGCGGGGCACATGCGGGCTAGTATCGTGTACGCATGCGCGGCTGGCTAGCCCTCAGCGTCGCTGCAACGTGTACTCGTGCCGGAACAGCCACGGCAATGCGCGGGAGAAGCGCACCTCCTTCAGGATCGTGATCGCGCCGGCCGAGATGGTGATCGTCTCACGCAGGGTGGCCGGACGATTGTCGTCGCTTCCCTCGGTTTCCGCTACCAGCCGAATCGTGTCGCGGCCGCTCAACGTGCGCACACTGAACACGGACGGTGGGCGACCGCCGTCCGCGGGTCCCCAGCGCAGTTCGGTGGTGTTCGCCGCAAGCGCAAAGCGATCACTTGAGCGCACCGTCTTGCCCGGTCCATCGTCGTACGTGAAGTCGAGCCGCACGCTGCTGGAGTCCGCGCTCAGCACGCCGGCCAGTTGGGTGGGGAGCGTCACGAACCGCGTGCTGTCCTGATAGTCGCGGTAACGAAGGGCCCCGGCAAATGAACCGGTGAGCGCCGCGTGCACCGTCCGGGCGCTCGGGGTCGACACCGGGGCATCCTGAGCCGGACGCACCGCCTGCGCGAGGGCGACGCGCGCGTGGCAGAGGATGGCGACGAGTGCGATGCCGCGGATGAACGAGCAGACAGGCAGACGGTACATTGGAGTGGGGTGGGAGACCTGCGGCAGGGCGCAGTGGCTCGGATCGGATGGTCGCGCTATTCCCGCAAACACGCCTTCTTGTCTGTATTCGACGGCTGTCGACAAATCGATGCACCACCGGACCATGGACGAATCGCTTACGCGACTGCTCAGGGCGCTACAACCCCGCCTGCACGACGGCGTGTACACCTATTGTACGCTGCCGACCGGTGCCGTCGTGCCACCACGAGCCATCGCGTCTTTCCGAGAGACCGAAGGTCTCACGGTGATTCTCGCGCTGGACGACGCAAAGGCGGCTGGCCTCACACCCCGGTTTCTCGCGGCGTGGATCACCCTGGAGGTGAACTCTGCCCTCGATGCGGTCGGGCTGACGGCCGCGGTCTCTCGTGCGCTCGCAGACGCGCACATTCCGTGCAATGTGGTGGCCGCGTTTCATCATGATCACATCTTCGTGCCGGTCGCGCAGGCGCAAGCAGCCTGTGAGGTGCTCGAGGCACTCCACGAACGCCGCGCGTAGGTACCTATTCGTTGGTCAACGGTGCCCCGCGAACCCGACTCTGCAGGGTGAGATCTGGACGTACACCAAGCCAGAGCGCGGCCGCAACCAGCACGAAGACGGCACCGGACGACACCGCGGCGGTCCACCCGAAGGCCTTTGCGATGAGCGGCACGAGTATCGCACCCACACCGCCGACCACGTTGCCGCCCGTGTTCATGAGCCCAGTCGCACTCTGCGACTGTGGGCCCGCAATCCGCATCGCGGCCGCCCAATAGATCCCATCGCTGAACTGGACACATCCGAAGCTCAACGACAGGAAAACCACCATCCAGTCCGGATCCAGCGACAAGGTGCCGGCCACCAGCAACGGCGCCGACAGCGCGAGCGCGCTCATGGCGGTGACTCGGCAGCCCAAGCGCGCCCCGAAACGAACGCTGAGCCGATCACAGGCGAATCCACCGGCTACGGCGGCGATACATCCAACCATCCACTGTGCACTGCTGAAGTAGCCGGCGAGTGTCGACGGGACGTGTCGAACTTCGGTGAGATAGTAGAAGAACCAATTGAAGAACAGATAGAAGACGTAGTTGGTGCAGAAGTAGCTGAGCGTGATGCACAGCAGATCGCGGTCAGCCAGCAGACGCATCCATCGAACCGGTTGCGCGTGCGTATCGAGCGGTCGATCGGTGATGACGGCGTGCTCCGCGCGATTGACACCGCGATGCTGCTGCGGATCGTCGCGGTAGTCCCACCACCAGAGTGCGCCGAGCAGCAGCGCCAGTGGCGCGGTGACCAGAAACGACCGGCGCCAGCCGAGCGTGAGCACGAGCCAGGTGATGCCCGGGCCGGCAAGGGCCGCACCGAGGGTGAGTCCCGCCGTGCTCAGACTGTTCGCCAGGGCCCAGCGCGTTGGGGGCAACCACGTCACCATGGCGCCGGCCGTGACCGGATACAGCGGTGCCTGAAACGCCCCCTGTGCGGCACGCAGGACCACCAGCAGCGAGATCGATATCGCGACGGGGAAGCCTCGCGGGATCGCCGCCATCAACGCGGTGGCGACAAACCATGCGAGGTAGAGCGCCGTCAGGGCACGTCGTGGACCGAGCCGTTCCCCGAACAGCCCGCCTGGCACCTGAAGGAGACCGTAGCTCCACGCGAAGGCACCGAGAATCACGCCAAGCTGGGCTTCGCTGAGGCGCAGGTCGCGCATGATCGCTGGCCCGGCGACGGACAGGTTGAAGCGCAGGATGTACGCGATGAGACTCGCAGCGACCATCCACGCGAGAATGCGCCAGCGGACTCGCGTCGGGCGATCGACCTCCTGCACATCAAGAACACGGTCTGGCATCGGGTCCCGCGATTGGAGGGTTCGGCTCGTCAGCCTGCTGCACTCCGAGCAAAGAACGCTCAACCGACGGGAGTGAATTGAACGTCGCTGCCGGGTGGCAACAAGGAGCACACGTGGCCGAGGCACCTTGGCGCGCGGTCGCTCATTGAGGTGTCGGCCGATACCCGCGCCCGCAAACGAGCGCCATCCCGAACGCGATGAGGAAGAGCGGCAGAAGGAGGTTCGTGACATCCGCCGCGAACTGCACCAGTGGGGTGATGTTGCGAAACATGCCAACCCAGCCAACAAGTGCCGTGACGGCCGCGAACGTTGCCAGCGATCGTACCCCCAGACGATGCAACGCGACGGCCGTGGTCGCAAAGGACCCGTACAGCGCCAATTCTCCGACGAACTCGCCGATCCCATTGCCGAGCCACAGGTTCAGCAGGTCGAAGAGGAGCGTGATGTGGACGCGTTCAGCTGCGGATGCGGTCGGCCACGCCGCCGCCAACGTCCACTGCGCGGTGCTCCAGCGGGCGAGGCCAAGCGTCATGCAGAGCGCCGCGAGGCTTTGCAGCAACACGCCGAGTCGAACCACCGACTCGTTGCGCAGATCATCCGTACGCAGGGCATCGGCCGCGCCCGCAACGGCGGGTAACAGCGCCAACGGCAGCAGCGCGTAGATCACCCACACGACCCGTCCGGCCGCGCCAAGTGATCGCAGCGCCGGCAGCACATCGACGGCGTGGGCGTCGAGAACGTCGGGATAGCCGAAGTTGGCGGCGAGCCAGGAGAAGACGAGCATGAAGCCCACGCTGGCGGCGACATACGTTACGCCAGCGAGGCGCGCGGCGGGCGCGGTCGTGATGGTGGATGGAATACGCATCAGAACTGCACCCCGAGACCGACGGTCGGGTTGAAGCGGGTTTGCCGCGATGCCGGCGCATGCAACAGTGCTACGCCCAGCTGGCCACTGTAACGGGAGCCGAATCGCTGGCGCGCACCCACGTCGGCCAGCACACTGTTCGACCAGCCCTTCGTGAGGCTCGGGGCGAACGAGAGCGACAAGTAGGGAGACGTACTCTTGTGAGGCCTGGCGTAGGCCGCCAATCCCACGCGCACGAAGTTGGTATTGCGCTGTTCCCCGTCGCGCTTGATGATGGTCGGATAGTGGGCCACGAACGCCGCGAAGCGGCCCTTGGCGATCTGCAGGCCGGTCCCCGGCGAGCGAAAGATGGTGAGCGTGACATGCCACGCGTGGTCGGCATCCGCAGGGTCGGTGGCCGCGTTGTCGAC
>CAZMGX010000283.1:0-7026 GCA_964565915.1 uncultured Gemmatimonas sp. | reverse complement strand
GTCTGCACGGTCCAGATCGAAGTTGTTGCCCACGGACGCGTTGAAGTTGATGTCCTCAGTATTGCTGATCGCGTGGGACCATGTCCAGTTGGCATCAACCAGCCAGGCGTTCGCGGCGCGGTATCGCACGGCCGTCGACAGCCCGGCGTACGTGCTGCGTCCTCCCGACTCCGTCGTGGTCAGGCGGCGATAGCCGCCGATGGCCGGGGTGACGGGACGCGCCAGATCGCCGACCGACGACGGGACCCCAACGGTATCGGCGGCGCCGATCGCTGCGGTCTGCGCGTTCAGATCCCACGACCTGGGAAGCCGCCGGGTGTCCACCCACACGCCATCCATGCTGATCGCGACGCGGTCGCCCAACTGCCGCTGCACGCCAAGTGTCAGCTGCCGGCTCATCGGCTGCTTGATCCCGAGGGCGAACAGTTCGCGGACTTCGCGCGGCGGCAGGGTAGCGCGGTCGAGATCCACGGCGCGCGGCCCGCGCAGGAATGCCGGTGCCTGCGCGCCGCGGAACGTTACGGTCTGGTTGCCGGTGGGACCGAACTGCACCGCATCCGAATACACCGCGTAGGGCAGCTTGCCCACGTAGAGGCCAGCCCCGCCGCGCACCACGGTGTTGGCGCTTTGCACCCAGTTGAACGAGAGACGCGGTTGGATGTTGCCGAGGTCTGCACGACTGGCCCCGCGGCTGGTGAGATCGTCGTAGTCCCAACGCAGCCCCGCTCCGACCGTGATCGATGACGTCGGACGCCACCGATCCTCCACGAAGGCGCCATACAGAGCCTGCGTCAGGTTCACCTGCTTCTGCGCGGCATCGATGGTGTAGCTGCGCACCACGACATTCGCCGGGATGTCGGCCAGCGTGAAGCGCCCGTTGACCGACGGGATGTCACCATTGTTGATGACTTCATACGAGCCGGATGGATTCGTCGAGGCGCCGGTCAGTTTGAATCCCGAGAGCGCGACATCCACGCCGGCACTCAGCGTATGTCGCGATCCGATCTGCCGTTCGAACACATCGCGGAGCTGCAACTGCAGTTCCGATTCATCGAAGATGAAGTTGCTGGATCCGACCACGCCGATCGGCAGGGAGTCCCGGTCCAGGATGGTCACCTGCGGCACGTTGAAGCTGCTGCGCGTCGGTGGAAAGTCCCACCTGTAGGTGGACAGTTGCACCGACGCCGTGTTGCTGGCGCGTCCGGCGGCCAGACTACTGCGATGGGTCAACGCGCTGATCGTACCAAAGCGGATGGTCGTGATGTCCGCCTCGGGCGCCACGATGCCACTGCCTTCACCAGCTCGTGCTTGCCGGCTGAACGCGAAGCGCAGGGTGCTGGTCTGCCGGTCGTTCCACCCGTGATCCACGCGACCGAAGGCCTTGTAGGTCTCCCGCAATTCACGACCGAGAAACGTCGCGCGAGCCGTCGAGCTGATGCGGTCCTCATTTTCGTTCGTGTACTCCAGCGCCCCAAACACGTAGGTACGCTGCGCCGCCACGGGTCCGCCGAACGCGCCGCCAACCTGCGAACGACGGAAGCCTTCCTGCGCCTTGCGAAAGTCGGCACGGGCCTCGGCATTGGCAGGTTGAATGGACGGACGCGCATCGAGCGGCAATCCCGGCCGCTGGTAGGCAAACGCCTCACCCATCCACGTGTCGCTACCCGCGCGACTCTCGTAGTTCACCACACCACTCGGACTGCGTCCCGTGCTCGCCGTATAGCTGTTCGCCATCACCTCCAGCCGGTGCATCGCCGCCAACGGGAACTCCACACGCGGCCCGCCCAGGAAGCCCTCGTTGTTCTCCAGCCCGTCGATGGTGTACTGCGTATACAACGCGTTCGTCCCGTTGATGCTCAGCTTTGGGGCATCCCCGAAGAACGCGCGTGCCTGCGCCACACCGGGAATGTTGTACGCCAGCGCGACCGGGTCGCGCGCATCCGTGGGCAGCGCCTGCAACTCGGCGCGTTCCACTGCGCCGCCGGTGGTGGCATCGCGCGTGTTCAACAGGGGACGGTCGCGCTGCGCGACGACTTGTTGCACCGCCAGCTGCGCCAGTGGAGTCAGGGTAATCGCGGCGGAGTACCCCCCGCGACCGCTCACCAGTCGCACGGCCACCGAATCTGGGACGTACCCGATCGCCTCGGCACGAAGCCAGATCACACCCGCGTCTGGATTGATGTCCGCCGCCCGGCGGGCGATGCGTAGACGAAACGCACCACTGCTGTCACTCAAGACCGCCGTAGATGGTGAGAGTCCGCCTCGAACCGAGACCGACGCCAGCGGCCGTCCAGTCAGCGCGCGGACGGTGCCGCGAATCTCGATCACCTCCGGCGTTTGCGCGGATACCGCGGTGAGCGGTGGCAACGACAGCGGCAACGTCAGCAGCAGCGCCGCGATGGTCCAACGAGTCCGTCCGTGCATCACTGGCGCGCATCCTTCGAGGAAATGGGCGATGAGTGGTTCAGTGACCAATCGTAGTCGGTCCAGATGATCCGGGCCTTCCCGGACGCGAGCAGATCGCGTTCGGCGCCGACCGGGAAATACCGCGCGAGCGCCCGCTGCATCGCCCCATCGTTCGGTCCGAAATCTTTGCCGTACCACTTGAAGATCGGACTGAGCCACGCGGTCCGCTTTGAAGCGTCCACCCGGTTCTTGGCCGGCGAGCGCAGCAGAAACGTGCGCGCCTGATCGTCAAGTTGTTGGTCCAGATCTGCCACTCGATAGGCTTCACTGCGCAGCGGTGGACACCCCAACGCGGCACAGACCAGCGCGAAGTGGACGCGTGGCTCGCGAAACACGGGGCGAATGCGTTCATGCTCGATCTGGTCCAGCGTGTAGCGCGTGCCACCGACCGCAGCCATGGCTTCCTTCCACGCGCCGCCCAGGCTGAACAGACCGCCGGTCTTGTTGATGTTCTTGATCGACTGGCGTTCCTGATGGGCGTTGATCTGCTGGATGGTGTACGCGTTGTACGCGTTGATCCAGAAGACCAGCTGCTCGGTGCGTGGGAGTGATGACGGGTCGGTCCGGGCAAGAATCTCGAGATAGGCGCGAAACGCCGGTGCGCGTGCGAACGCGTCGTAGTCGACCAGTCCGTCCTTCACATGCTGGCGCAGCAGACTGTCGAACGCGGCGTGCGAAGACGCACTCCCCTGCGCCGCGAGGACGCGCGGCATGAGGATCCCGAGCCCCAGCACGAGCACGGTGGCCGCGCCGCCGACCCGTCGGACGAGGTGCCTCATGCCGAATACCCCAGCGTCCGCAGTTGCCGGATGACCCGTTCGCGCAGGGACTGCTCGTCGTTGATCCGGGCGCGGGCGTCTTCCAGCGCACGCAGGAAGGAACGCTCGAATGCCACCTGCGGTGAGCAGCGCTTGCACAGGTGCACATGGGCTTCGATCTGCCGCATGCGGTCCGGCGTCAGCTCTTCGTCAAGAAAGTCCCAGAGCTGCTGCATGACCTCCTCACAGTTGATCATCGACTCGCCCATGTCGTCGCCCATCGGGCCCTTCATGTCTTCGATCACGACGCACTCTCCCTGGCGCGTGTCGCGCCATAGCCCGCATCCTGCGCGTACACCAGCAGGTCTTCCTGCAGCAATCGACGGGCGCGAAACAGACGTGAGCGTACGGTGCCGATCGGCACCTGCAGAATTTCGGCGGCGGCTTCGTAGGACTGATCGTTCACATCGACCAGGACCGCGACATCGCGAAAGGCTTCGGGCAGCCGCGAGATGGCTTCATCGACGGCTCCGCGCATCTCCGCTCGTTCGAAGACGTGGTCGAGCCCGTCGTCCCTGGCCCGCTCATGGATACGTGCCGCCGCGAGCGACTCCAGCGCGGCGTCGTCGGTCGCCATCTGCCGGTCATCGCGCTGCCGCATTCGCAGAAACCGTCGTCGGCAAATGGTGAACAGCCACGCACGGCACTCCGTGCCGGGCACAAACTGCGCCCAGTGCTGATAGGCCAGCATGAAAGTGTCCTGCACCAAGTCGTCGGCGTCGGCCTCGTCACGCATCAGGGAGCGCGCGTAGCGGGCCACGTCGGGCAGGAAGATCAGGCACCGCTCCGTAAACTCCCGGTCGCGTGTGCCAGCCCACGCGACGTCTTCACCGGCCATGGGGAATCATCCTTGGGTTTGAGAGATCGCTCTTGATGTCGACTGTCGACATACGTCGCTGGCGGGGAGGCGGATGTCACCAAGGGGCGCTTGGGGAGACGGCGCTTCAAGACGCAGCCCGCCGGGTTGGTTCCCGGGTGCGTCGGGGGCGGGGCGACTCGCGGAGTTCAGGCCGTCGCATCACCGCCGAGGAGGGCGCAGGCCCGACCTTCGGCGGTCAGCGTGACTCGGCCGGCCGATAGGGTGCCTTGACGCGCAGCGAGAGGCCGAGCTCACCCCATTGCAGTCGCAGGGTCGCGTCATCTCGCTGCACGTCCGGAAAGGCGAACGTCAGCGTTTCCACGTGTGATGCCCGCGACGCCGTCACGTCCACGCGGAGCTGGTCCTGTGACGCACCCGGATACGGTGTGTGGGGAACACCAACCGCACGACTGAGAATCAACGTCCATGGCGCACCGTCGTGAGGCACCAGCCACACCGAGTAGGAGCCCGCCGGCAGCAGCTTGCCTTCGATCGTGATGTCGCGCGATACGCTCAGCGTCGTCGCGCTGTCCGCACCGGGGTGCCACACGGCATTCCACGGTACGAGTGCTCCAAACAGCGCGCGCCCACGCGCCGTCGGGCGACCATACTCGATCGCGATATCCGTAAAGGCCAGTCGCTGCGCAACGCTGCCGCGCTGGCTGAACGGAAACATCTGCGCATGGGCTTGGGGTGCACCGATGAGCGCGCCGGCTATGCAGACCGACGCCACGACGCGCGCCAGCGAGCCCGTCGCCGAGATGCCGAGGAGGGCCCGCGTTGCGTCGCGCCAACGCGAGAGTGGAGACAGGGTTGCTGACATGCGTGACCTCGGGTCCAAAGCGGTGGCAAGAGCGTGAGTGGACGAAGCGCGCTGGGTTCGCATCCCGCAACGCCGTCAACTCCGGGGCGGCGGGTCCAGCACGCCAAACGTGATCGTGTCAGGTGCGGCCGAGATCCGAAAGGTGCGGGCCGCCCGATCCCACCATGTGAACAACGAACTGAAGTTCGCGTTCTGCTCGGCCAGCTCGACCGAGTGGTGCACCTTGTGCAGGTGCGGTGTGACGATCACCGCCCGAACGATGCGATCCAGCGCTTCGGGGAGCGCCACGTTGGCATGGTGGAACTGCACGCCGGCGAACAACAACGTCTCATAGACCGCGAGCTCGGTCACGTTGCATCCGATCAGGGCCAGCACCGGCACACGGGCCAGGGATGATCCGACGATCTCTCCGAGATGAAACCGACTCGCCGTGGTCACGTCCATCTGCGCATCACTGTGGTGCAGACGGTGAAAGCGCCACAACACCGGCACCGCGTGGTTCAACCGGTGCCACGTGTAGGTCCAGAGGTCGAGCAGCAGGATGACCAGCATCCAGCGCACCCACCCCGTGGTCCCGAGCCAGCGCAGTAGCCCGACGGCGTGGTCCGCGCTCCACGTCATCGTTGCGATCCACAGCGCGAGGAAGCCGAACCGCACCACCAGCGCATTGACCGCGCCGCGGCCGAGATTCCACGCGGCGTGTCGCAGCCGCCCGCGCCACGCCGACGCACCAGCGCCGAACAAGGGGAGAAACGGCTGGACGGTCTCCCAGACGAGCAACACGCCGAGACCGGCCATGGCCATTGACCCGCGCGCCGCCGCGACCTCTGCCGCTACATCCACCAAGAGCCCCAACCTCCGCTGGACAACTCGCGCGGCCATGGAAATTGCCGAAAGACTCGTGGCATGTCCGGAATCTACGCCGTTGGCGACCCTCCGTGCACTGCCGTCGTGTTCATCGCACCGGGCGCCGCCGCATCTCCAGCTCGAGCGGCTGCGTCCATGAACCGTCCCCGCGACCGCTTTCAACGCGCCACACCCACACCCCCTCGGCCTTTGGCGTAAACCGCATCCGGTTGAACACCTTCGCGCCGGATGCGTCGAGGTAGTGCGTTCCCGGTTCGACGTTCGAAACCACGAGGCTGCCGTCCGCATCGCGGGATCCTACGAAAACGTCGAGGAGCCCGGAGATTTGGTCGCGCGATACCACTCGGTAGCGCCTTTGGACGTGGTCATACGACACCGTCAACTCGTATCGGTACCCTGCCGTCTCCACGGTCGCATCGAGGTACAGCCCGCCGAGTCCGACGGTGATCTCGCCCCGGTCGTAACGCCCGACCATGAACAGGAGCGGGCGCATGGCATCCCGCACGGCGTTCGTCGGCGTCGCCGAACGACTCGCCGAGTCGGCGATGAACGCCGCGATCATCGCCGGCAGCTCGAATCGCGCCATGCCCACTGCCCCGACCCCATAGTCCGCGCGCTCAGCGGTCTGCATCGACGCCAACAGCAAGAGTTGCCGCTTGGCCGCCGCCGTGAGGTCTCCCGCGGCTGTCCGATTCGCCGATTCCGAGCCGACCAAGGCGGTAATGGCGTGGAGCCGTCTCACTTGATCGACATTGTCGGCCACGGTGCGATCGAGCGGACGTGGGCCATAGTGTCCGGCGTACGCCGTGACATCGCCGGGATGGTCAGCCAGCAATCGGGGCAGCGCGGTCAGTGCCAGCTTCGCATCGGCCGTTCCGACATAGAATGACGCGCCATGAACGGTCGCGTCGCCCGTAAACACGGCCTTCAGCTCCGGAACGTGAATGACGCTGTTGTTCGGAGAATCGAGAGGGCCATAGTCCCGCACGATGAGCGTCAGACCGGCGAGACGGAGCGTGTCTCCGGATGCCACGATCCGGTCCGGCGTGACCAGCGCGCTGTCGTATTCGGCACCAAGTCCACGCAGCCAGCCGTTCGGCGCCATCCCTTGATCGTGAATGCTCCGCATGCCCAGTGCGGTCAGACGCGTGGCGACGACGGGCACGCCGGGATACGCAGCGCGCACCTGCGGC
>CAZMGX010000282.1:0-7055 GCA_964565915.1 uncultured Gemmatimonas sp. | reverse complement strand
AACACCCTGCAGTCGCGAGCGATCGCCGGCTTGTGGTTTGCGGGTCAGGTCAACGGAACCACGGGTTACGAAGAAGCAGCGGGTCAGGGCGTCGTCGCCGGAATGAACGCCGCCCGATGGGTGTTGGAGCAGTCGCCATTCGTGCTTGGTCGGGAGTCGAGTTACATCGGTGTCCTGGTGGATGATCTCGTCACACGCGGCGTCGATGAGCCGTACCGACTGTTCACGTCGCGCAGTGAGTTCCGCCTGACGGTGCGACAGGACAACGCGATGCCCCGCCTTGCGCCGACAGCGTTCGAGGCCGGTCTCTACACCGATGCCGAACGCGCGATCGCCGAGTCGCGGATGGACAGTGTGCGGGTGGCCTTGCGGCTGGCGGAAGCGACCAGTGTCACCCCGCAGGCCGCGGCAGCCGTGCTCGAGGCGGCCAGCTCGGCACCGCTCGCGCATGCGGTGCGTGCGGCCGAACTGGCCAAACGTACCGGCGTCACGTTGCAGGCGGTCTTCGCCGCAGCTGGAGTGGGGCAGGAGCTGCCGGCCGATGCCCTCGTCGGCGCCGATCTGGAGATCAAGTATTCCGGCTACTTCGCAAAAGAGCGCACACGCGCCGCCCGCCTGCAGGCCATGGGGGCTCTCGAACTTCCGGCAGACCTGGACTTTCTCACACTGCATTCGCTGTCGACGGAAGCACGACACAAGCTGGATGCCCTCCGCCCGCGATCGCTCGGTCAGGCGTCGCGAATTCCCGGCATCAATCCGTCGGACCTGCAGAACCTCGTGATGGAGATCGACCGACGTCGGGTGCCGCGACCGGTGGTGTGAGTCGCGGGTCCAGTACTGCGTACGCGGTGCTTCGCACGCGGTACCGCAACGTCAGCGCCTGACGAACACGGCGCCGTCATCGTCGCGATACACCTGTTGCCAGCGACGGTCGGCCACGAGTCGTTGTAGCAGCCGCGGCTGCTGCGCCGCGTGCACCGCCACGACGCGCACCGTCCACGCCTCGAGTTGCTCGTGCCAGCCCTCCCGCCCGGACGCCACGGTGGTGTATTGCGTCCAGACGGATGCCGGGAACAGTTCGATGCGCGAATCGACCGCGACAGGGTGCGCGGGCAGCGCGAACTCGAACCATGATCCCCATGCCTGCGCGGCGAACACCCGCTCACGCGGTGCGAGAGTGCGCTCGAGTGCGGAAGTGATGCCCGCGGGTGCCTGATCCAAACGCCCGATCGGTCTCGGTAGGCCCGTGCGAAATGACGTCCAAGGCCCGAGCGTGGCGAGCAGGCTTCCGGCCAGTACCGCAACCAGCGCCAGGTTGACCGTGCGGAGCGAATCGGGCTGAGGCTCGGTCGGCCGGTCGGGCAGTTCGGCGTCCGGACCGGCGTACGAACCGACGAACGGACCGGCGAATGTCCCAGCGATCAGCACCGGGGCGGCCATTCCCCACCAATACACACCGCGCACGGATGACAGCCCGATCACGATGAACGAAGTCAGCGCCAACAGCAGTGGCCACGAGACGCGCGTGCGCGATCGTACGAGGTAGAACGCGACCAGCACGACGGAGAGCAGGAATCCGGCGCCGCTGTAGGAATCGAAAGACGTCGGCTGCCACTCCACCACCAGATCACGGACGGCCTCGTTGCTGGAGAGTGACCAGACATAGCGCCACACCTGCGGCCCGAACGGATTCAGCATCGTGGCCGCAATCACGGTCAGGCCGACAGCGATCAGTCGATGCCGCCGTGGATGGTTCGCATGCACATCCGCCAGCCACGCGAGACCGATCAGCCCCACGGCAAGAAAGAACGTACCGTGCAGGTTCGACCACGCGGCCACCAGCGGCACGAGCCACCACACGCGCATCGGATGCTGGTGACGTCCGGCAAGCAACCAAAGAGCGACGGCAAAACAAACAACACCGAACAGCTGGGGGCGCAGTTGCAGCGTCGGCAGCAGGAGAGCCGCGGCGCACAGCGTGAGCCATGCACTCGTCCGCCGTTCGGCACCCTGCACTCGGCACGCCGCCAGAATCGCCAGCAACGCGAAGGCCGCCAGCAGCGAACGCAACAGCGCGAGCGCGAACCATCCACCCACATCAAACGTCGTCGCCAGCAGCACCTGGCTCAGCCACTGCTGATCGAACCAGGAACGTCCGGCCGCGGTGAAAGTGAACGAATCCACCTCCGGAATGGCGCGTGTGGCCACGATCTCGGCGCCGACGCGCAGGTGGTACGTGAGGTCGACCGTGCCCATAGGCGAGGCCGTCACGATCAGCAGCGGCAGCAGGATGGCCGCGATGGCCCACACTTGATCGAGCGTGAGCCCGCGTGCCGTGGGCGTCGCGGGGCCCTTACGCGGGGCTCCCGTACGCGTGGTCATGCGACCGCGGCGGGATTCGCCCGTCGATCCTGCCACCACTGCCAGAGCACGATCGACAACGCCGGCATGTAGATCAACCAGATGATCGACGGTGCGGCCGCGCGGACCACCGATTGCCCCTCGCGGAGGAAGAAGTACCACGTGAAGGTCGCCGCCTGACTGCACGCCGTCAGGAAGATCGACTGCTGTCGCGTCTGCGGAATGAGCCACAGCGGCAAGGCATCATAGAAGAACAATCCCTGCGGCACACAACTCATCGCCAGCATCAGTCGACCGGACGCCCGCTTCCAGCATAGCGCGGACGCCAGCAGCAGAACTCCCCCGAACTCGCGGATCGGCATGACGTGAACACCGGTCTCGGTGACATCGGCGCGCACCACATGGATCCAGTGCACCGGCCACGTCGGGAAGATGAGCAGACTGATGCCCACCAACGCGGCCATGCTCACGCAAGCGCGAACACTCGGGCGACGCAGGAAAAGTGCGAGACCGATGTTCGGTTTTAGTGCAGCCACCATCCCCAAGGCCGGCGAGAATGCCATCAGCATCAGCAATGGCGAGAACTGCCCCAGCACCACGGCCAACACGAACGATGAGCTCGCGAAGACGTGGATGCGCCAGAGGCCATCACGCGTGATGAAGAAGGCGAGCAGCGCCGCCGAGAGGCCCAGAAAGATGCCGCTGCCGATCCCCTGTGGTAGTCGCGCCAGCGGCAGTGCCGCCATGACTGCGGTGAACGGATAGAAGAGCGCCGTGTCTTTCGAAATGTCGGCCGCGCTGGTCCCCATCACCAGATACGGGTTCTGTCCGTCGAGAAAGATTCGCGCGGCTCTCAGGGGATAGTAGAAGTCGGCGACAGAGCCCTCGCGCAGCGAATACAGCCACGTGAAGACGCCACTGATGACACCGATTCCCAGGGCGGTCCACACGCGGTGCCTGACCGGTACCACCTTCGCATCGGGCGACGGAGGGTCGTCGTGCGTGAGCAGGGAGGCCAGTGCGCGCACTCGTGCGGACAGGCCATTCGACGGAGCGGCGTTCATGTCGCGTGCAGCGCGCGGCGATCGGCGCGCCAGTTCCATAGCAGGATCATCAGTGCCGGTGCATAGAGGGAATACGCATAGGGCACCGCTTGCTGCACGTAGTTGATGTCTCCGCGCGCCACGATTCTCCACCACACGAAGAAGACGGCAAAGCTCCAGATCGACAGGAGCAGGGACTGCCGCAGGGTTCGTGGCACCAGCCAGAGCAGCAGCTGGTCATAGAAGAAGAGCGCTTGGGGCACGATGCTGAGGATCGAGAGCAGCCGGCCCTCGGGGCGTCGCCACGCCAGGAGCGAGGCTGCCAGCAGGAAGCCGCCCGGACGCAGGATCGGCACGAACTTCTCCTCGCGGTTGGAGATGTTGGCCAACCATTCCTGCGGCCAGGTGGGCATGACGAGCAGGCTGAGGAGCAGCAGTCCCGTCACCGCTGCCACCGTTTTCCATGATGGACGTGCCAGGAAGACGGCCAGGCCGATGTTCGGTTTGGCAGACACGATCACGCCGAGCCATGGCAGCAGCGCGGCGGCGACCAGCAACGGCGACCACTGCCCCAGCGTCAGCGCCATCACGAATGGCGCGGACAGAAACATGGGCAGGCGATCAGCCCCGGTGCGGGCAATGGCCCCGGCGGCCAGTCCGCTGGACAGTCCAAAGAACACGGCGCCGGCCATCGGAAGCGGCAGCAGCGCGAGTGGCGTCAGAAGGAGGAGTCCCGGAAGCGGATACAGCGTCGGATCGCGGCCTGGGTTGGAGGGGCCTTCCGCGATCGTCGTGAAGGGATCGCCGCCCTCGATCAGGGTGCGCGCCGCCGACCAGTAGTGAAAGAAGTCGGACGGAGCGTCGGGCCGGCTGAAGAAGAGCCACGCCGCCAGACCGGCCACGAGTCCGACCGCCAGCCCCACTCCCATCGATGTTCGTGCATCGAGTGGCCGACCGGCCGCCCAGTCGACCTGGGTGAGCTCTCGGAGTCGGGCGACCAGCCCGGAACGGATCTTCACGTGTGGACGGAGAGTTCTTGTGATATTGTTGCATTCGCGCGACAGGCGAGTGGTTTCAATCCTACGATGTAGGAGGACCGCGCAACAGGATCGAACGTCACAGATGAGCACGCCATTTGTCATACCGACGGATACGGAAAAGCGAAATACGCGGTAAGAGACTCTGAAGAAACAACTTACAAGGTTCGTCGTGCCGAGCTTTCCGCAGAAAATGTGGGACAGGACGATGGCACTGGCAGTCCCGGAACTTTACTTTTCGCGCTGTCACGCATCTTGCTTTGGTAAGCTGCCAAAGCACAGGTTGCCGCGTGGCCAGCGTCTGGGTCCACCCGCTACCACTGCGGCTTGAGTCGACGTACCGAACATCATCACACCCCCCTCTGGAGTTCTCGCATGAACAGCATCCGCAAGTTCCTCAAGGCCGAAGACGCCATCGCCGTCACCGAATACGCTCTGCTTATCGCCCTCGTCGCCGTGGCCCTCGTGGCCGCCGTGCTGGCGTTCGGCAGCCAGCTGCGTTCGTGGTTCACGGCCAAGACGACGTCGATCACGACCGTCTGATTTAGCCGGCCTGATCGGATGCGGAGGGGCGGGATGGTGTATCGGCAACGCCGATGCGCCATCCCCCGCCGCAGCGATCACGGGCGTGGGTCGACCGCTCCGTTTGCCCCCGCCGCACGGAACACACGCCAGTGCTTCCTCATGCCGCACAGGGTGACAGGCGGCGGACATGCGCGTCTTACGCCGAGCCACAGGTGACGGTCGTACGCCGGTAACCGGTTCGCTCAGCGGAGTCAGAACATGTTCGCAAATTCGGTATCCGGTCCGTGGTGGGGAGCGCTATTCACCGCGCTGCTGTTGGCAGGCTGCGTGACGGACGTTCGTTCGCGCCGAATCCCCAATGCGCTCGTGCTGGTGATCCTCGCCGCCGGCGTCGGGTTCTCGCTGCACTCCTATCCGCTCAAGGCGGCATTGTTCAACAGTGCCGCCGGTTTTGCGTTGGGATTCGCCATTTGGATCGGCTTCTGGATCCTGGGGATGCTCGGCGCCGGGGACGTCAAGTTCTTCGCGGCCGCCGGGGCATGGCTCGGACCCGGACCGGCTTGGCGCGCGGCCCTGATTGCGGCAATCTTCGGTGGCGTACTCGCCGTATACGCGTTGATTCGCGATCGTCGGCTCAAAAGCGGCATTGAACGGACGGCACTGGCGTTATCATCTCGCTACTTGGGCGTCCTTGATTCAACGAACGAAAGCGGGCCGCCGGCGAAACAGCACTTGCCATATGGTGTCGCCCTCGCGGGCGGAGCGCTGGTCGTGGCGTGGCTGCCCCAGATCCTGATGTAGGAGTGCGTATGCGTACGTGGCGGAAACGGTTGAGAACACTGGTTCGACAGGATCGTGGCGCGGCCGTCGTCGAGTTCGCGCTCGTCGTGCCGTTCTTCTTCCTGCTGGTCTGGGGTGGACTCGTGTTCTCGCGGGCGTATCAACGCCTCAACGTGCTCACCGCGTCGTTGCGCGAGGGCGCCCGGTACGGCGCGACACTCGACCCGCTCGTCATCGCCACGGTGCAGGATTCGGCGCGGGCCAGAATCGCGACGTACTCGACCGCGTTCGGCTACCCCATCGACATCAATCAAGTGGTGGTAACGGCGCCGGTGCCCGGCGTCAGTGACGACGTGGTGGTGAGTGTCACCAACTACCCGCTGTTCAACGATTTGACGGGCTTCTTCGGACTGAATCTCATCACGGTCAGCCGCACCGCCATTTTTCGCTGGGAGCGGTCGTGAGCAAGATCGTTTCGCCGCGCTAGTCGGTCCTACCTGAGGCAGTGCCCTTCATGGCTACCAAGAAATATTCCTTCGTCCTTTTTGCATCGCTGGCCGTCGCGGCCATCGCGACCATGCTGGTGTTTCGCGTGATCAACGCCAGCACCGCGCGCAATCGCATCGCCACGCTGCCCGTGGTGGTGGCCGCAAAGGACATCGCCGAAGGGTCGGAGCTTCGCGAGGCGGATCTCCGTGTCGAACAGTGGCCCGAGCCCGTCGTACCGGAGAACGCGTTCGAAGCCCCGGTGCGCGTGAGCGGGCGAGTCGCACGTGTCCCGATCTATGCCGGCGAAGCCGTCGTCCCCGGCCGCCTCGCGCCCGAAGGAGCGACCCCCGGCCTTGAGGCCAAGATCGCCGCGGGGAAGCGAGCCATGGGTGTGCGCATCAATGATGTCTCAGGCATGAACGGCATGATCCAGCCGAACAGTCGCGTGGACATCCTGCTCACGGTCGCCGACGGTCCCGACGCACCGCAGCGTTCGATGCTGATCATGGAAGACATGCGCGTGCTCGCCATGGGCTCGGAAGTGACGCGAGGCGCTGACGGCCGGGTCCGTCCGAGCTCGGTCGCCATGATCGAGGTGACGCCGAAGGAATCCGAGATGCTCGCGGCCGCGCAAGCGAAGGGGCAGATCCAGTTGGTCTTGCGCGGGTTCTCGGAATCCAGCTCAGGCACGTCTGAAAAAGTGAATGAAAAGGCCGCCGCGTTGTTGCGAAACGCCCCGACAACGAACGCCTCGGCGGCCACACGCCCGACGCCGCCGACTCGTCGGCCAACGTCGCCGCCCGCAGCACCGGTCACCGCA
>CAZMGX010000281.1:0-7059 GCA_964565915.1 uncultured Gemmatimonas sp. | reverse complement strand
ACGATCACACCCGCCAGCACCCACAACGAAAAGGCCCCCGGCGCATTATGAGGCGTGCGAATCTCACGCACCGCCTCGATGCCGATGCCGGCGGCCGCGCCCAGCATGAGCGCGGCCACTGCCGTCGCCGCCAACGGCTCGGCCCGCCCATACCCGAACGGATAGCGTGCATCGGGAGAGCGACTCGCGATCCTCAATCCACTCCACACAACGATGGAGCCGATCATGTCCATCGCACTCTCGATATCATCGGCGACCAACGCATACGAATGTCCCACAAATCACGCGACGAGCTTCACCACAGCGAGCACGGCGTTGACGACGAGCCCGAGTTGCGCGAGACGAATCGCCGCCGGACTGTGCGTGGTGGCGACGACGAATGGTGGTGTCGCGGGATCTCTGTCTGTAGGTGGCACGACGTATGCAGTGCGTGTGGGCCGAAACGAATGTGTGCTGTGCGGAACTTTCGTACGTCAGTGTAGTGTAGATTCCGTTCACCAGAGTCTCTGGCAGTCTTAACTTACCAATACCTGGGTGCAATCTCGACGGGCTCCGCGCTCGGTTTCATGCCGCGCTGCGGGGAACGATTTGGGGTGACCACCATCACGCAATGGGAGGAACATGCGTTCCCTGAAAAGTCTTACCACCGTGCTTGCACTCGCGCTCGCCGCATCCGTCGTGATGCCCGACAGGGCCCTCGCACAGCGTCAAGGCGCCATCGAAATCGGCGGCTTCGGTCGCTTCACCAAGTTCGCTGACACGCTGCAACTCGACAACGGTCTCGGCCTTGGCGCACGTGGCGGTATGTATGTGTTCAAGAACTGGCTCCTCGAAGCCGAGTTGAGCTACGCGGATGTTGACGTTACGGCACCGCTCACCGGCCAGCGTGGCCTCGATTCGCTCAACAAGGTCTCGCATGCGTTGTGGGCCTACCGCCTCACGTACAACATGCCGCTCGCCGAGCGCGCCAAGCTGCTCATCGGCGCCGGCTACGCGTACGATTCGTACGGACGCGTGCGGCGCGTGGCGCCGCGTGGCGGTGGCCCGCAGGGCCTGCTCGGACTTCGCCTCATCCTGAACGATCGCCTCTCGGCGCGCTTCGAAGGCACCGGCACGTACGTCGTGCCCGCCGATGAAGACGCCAAGCCGGTGGCACGCGCGACCGGCCTCAACCTCGGCGCACAAGCGGGACTCAGCGTCTCGTTCTTCACGCGTGATCCGAAGCCGCGCATTCAGTACGACACGGTCACTGTCACACGGGTTCAGCGCGACACGCAGTACATCACACGGATCGACACCGTACGGGCCGGCCCGATGACCGGCACGGGTGCCGGTGCCGCTCGTCCCGTCGTGATCGGCGCCATCAACTTCAGCTTCAACAAGAGCGACATCACGACCGAGGCGAAGGCGATCCTCGACAAGATTGCCGAGTCGCTCACGGCCCCGACGAACGCGTCGCGTACGATCGATGTCACCGGCAACACGGATGCCATCGGCAGCGAAGGCTACAACCAGAAGCTGGGACAGGAGCGCGCCGACCAGGCCAAGGCGTATCTCGTTTCGAAGGGTGTCGCCGAATCCCGCATCAACGCCCGCACCGCGGGTGAGTCGGATCCGCTGGCACCGAACAACACGGACAACGGTCGCGCCACGAACCGCCGTGTGTTGATCATGCTCACGAACTGACCTGACAGCCGGGGCGCGCCACCAGCGCGCACCGCCTGGACGACGCCGCACCGATCCTCGATCGGTGCGGCGTTTTTGGTGCGGGGGTCATTATCTTTGGCCACCATGGCCGATGCCCCCAAGACCCCGACCCTGTCGCACCGATTGGAGTATGTCGGAACGCGGGCCGTCGTCGGACTCCTCCGTCTCCTGGGGTGGCGTGGCGCCAGCTGGATCGGCGGACGTATCGGGCGATTCGTGTACAAGCCGCTCGGTATCCGCCGTGGGGTCGTCGAGCGACAGATCGCGGCGGCCTTCCCGGAGCTGTCGCCCCCCCAGGTCGAGTCGCTCGCCGCGCAGTCGTATGACAGCCTCGGACGCACCTCGATCGAGACCGCGATCATGCCCGGAACGGCGCGTGAGCAGATTCTCGCCCGCGTCGACCGCGTCGAGGGGTGGGAACACGTCGAGGCGGGGCTGGCCCAGGGCAAGGGCATCATCCTCGTGACCGGACACCTCGGCAACTGGGAGTTCGGCGGCGCCTACTTTGCGGCGCGCGGCGTCCCGATCGATGTCGTCGCCCGCGGCATGGCCAACCCGATCTTCGAAGCGTACGTCGGGCGAACGCGGCGCAAGATCGGGATGGAAGTCATTCACGACAAGGACGCGGTCAGGCGCACCCCGCGCTCACTGCGCGAAAATCGCTGTGTTGCGTTCGTCAGCGACCATGACGCGCTGGGTCTCGCCAGCACCTTCGTTCCGTTCTTCGGGCGACCGGCGAAGACCCCGCGCGGCCCCGCCGTGTTTGCGCTGCGATTCGAAGTGCCCGTGCTGTTCGTGGCCATCGTTCGCGAGCCGAATGGGCAATATGCGGTCCTCGTCGACCCGGTCCCGGTCCAGCCCACCGGCGACCGCGAAGGCGACATCGATCGCATCGTGCTCGCGTACACGCAGATGCTCGAGGCCTACGTGCGGCAATACCCGGCGCAGTACTTCTGGCAGCACCGCCGCTGGCGTCGCCAGCCACCGGACACACCGCCGCACCTGCTCGAACCATGAGATGGCCCTTCGCCGCGCGCACCCCGTCGCCCAAGCGCTGGCGTCGCGTCCTGCGCCGGGTGGTGATCGCCGGGGCGATCCTCATGCTGGCGCCCATTCCGGTCATCCTCGTCTTGGCGGTCGTGCAACCGCCGATGACGTCGATCATGGCGCAGCAGACGGTCGGTCGCCTCTTCGCGGGTGTCTCGCCGGTGTGGCCGAAACACACGACGGTCGACCGCGCAAAGATTTCCCGGCATCTCCGACGCGCCGTGCTGGCCTCGGAGGACGATCGGTTCTACCTCCACCACGGCATCGATTTCGTCGAGATCGACCAGGCGCTGGAGCGCCGACGACGCGGCGGTCGCTTGCGCGGCGCATCGACGTTGACGCAGCAAGTCGCGAAGAACCTCTTCCTGTGGAACGGCCGCTCGTACATTCGCAAGGGCCTCGAGCTGTACCTCACGCTCTGTCTCGAGCTCCTGCTGTCGAAGGAGCGAATCCTCGACCTGTACCTCAACCTGGCCGAGTGGGGGCCCAGCGTGTACGGGGCCGAAGCCGCTGCGCGCACCCACTTCGGCAAGAGTGCCGCGAACCTCACTCGGGACGAAGCCGCCCGGCTTGCGGCCATCCTGCCGTCCCCGCGCCGCTGGTCGCCCAAGGGAACCATCGCCACGCGCCGGGCCGGCACGATACTCCAACGCATGCAATACGCGGCGCCCACGCGGACGGAGTAGCGAGTAACGAGTAACGAGTAAAGAGTAGGGAGTAATGAGTAAGGAGTAGCGAGACAGTGCCCCTCATTACTCACTACTCGTTACTCCTTACTCGTTACTCCTTACTCGTTACTCCTTACTCGTTACTCGTTACTCTCTCCTAGGTGCCGATTACGAGGCCGCCGTCGACCTGTAGCACGGCGCCGTTGATGAACGCGGCCTGATCGGACACCAGAAAGCAGTAGGCGTTCGCGACGTCGTCGGGGGAGCCGAGGCGGGCGGCAGGCGTGTGGGACTTCATGCTGTCCAACACCGCGTCGGGCATCTTCGCGGTCATCTCCGTGGCGATGAACCCCGGCGCAATGGCGTTCACCGTGATGTTGCGGCGCCCCAATTCACGGGACCAGACCTGCGTCATGCCGATCACGCCGGCCTTCGACGCGACATAGTTGGTCTGGCCGAAGTTGCCGTTCAGCGCGACGACCGACGACGCGTTCACGATGCGTCCGCCCCCGCGTGCAAGCAGGTGCGGGACCACCGCCTGCGTACAGGTGTAGACGCCCTTGAGATTGACGGCGATGACGGCGTCGAATTCCGCTTCGCTCATGCCTCCAACGGCGGCACCGTCCTTGACCTTCACCAACTGGGCGTCGCGCGTGATGCCGGCATTGTTGATGAGGATGTCGACGCCACCGAAGCGTGTCAGCGTCGACGCCAAGGCCGCCTCGACGCTGCCTCGACTGGTCACATCCGTCTCGAAGAACACCACGTCACCGGGTAATCCGGCAAGCGCCGCCACTGCCGCCGCGCCGGCCTCCACCACACGATCCCAGATGGCCACGTTGGCGCCGCTGCTCGCCAGGCGCCGAGCCGTGGCCAAGCCGATCCCGTTCGCGCCGCCGGTGACGACGGCCACTTTTCCTGTCAGGTCGATATGCATGAGGACGCAAACTACGTTCTACCGGGTCCAGGAGAAGAGGGTCGTCCGGGGATGGTGTCGGCCGGAACCGCTCCCTAACGTATTCCGCATGCGAATCGCTTTGGCCGGTCTGGTCGTGTTGGCAGGGTGTGGCGCCGATGCGCTCGCGCCAGCGGCGCCCACCGTCGCCCCGGTGACGGTTCAGGCGCGCAGGGCCCTGCCCTCGCTGGCACCGTCCATCGTCGATGCGCCGATCAGTTATGCCCTCGAGCCGATGCTGACGGCCCTTGAGCAGGCCGTCCCGCGGCGGTTCGGCAATATGGAGCGGCGTATCAGCGTGCCGTCGAACAAGCGGCAGTCGTTCGCATTTGCCGCGACCCGCACGCCGTTCGCGATCGAGTTCGATGGAACGCGCCTGACCCTCACGACCGTGGTGTCGTACGAAGGGCGCGGGTGGTACAATCCGCCGCTCGCGCCGACCGTCAGCGCGTCGTGCGGCACGGACGGGACACGACCTCGCCTTCGCGTCGTCATCAGTACCGATGTGGAAGTGACACCGGCGTGGCAGGTGCGCTCCAAGACGCAGCTCCGTTCACTGCGGCCGGTCACGGAGACGGACCGGGACAAGTGTCAGGTCACGATGTTCAGCATCGACGTCACTGACAAGGTTGTCGCCGCCCTGCGTCCGCAACTGACCAAACGTCTGCCCGACGTCGATCGCAAGATTGCGAGATTCGACCTGCACAGCCGCGTCGATCGCTGGTACAATCTCCTCAACAAGAGTATCCGGGTGCGCGACAGTCTGTGGCTGATTCTGGCGCCGGAGGATGTACGCTTGGGTGGGCTTCGGCTCGAAGACACGGCGCTGGTCGCGGACGTGCGACTGTTCGCGCGCCCGACGCTCATCTCCGGCGCGAGGCCCGCAAACATCACCACGACGTTGCCGCCGTTCATGCCGGCACGACGCGAAGTCGGCGACAGTTCACACCTCCTCCTCGAAGGCCTGCTGGGATACGACGTGGCCAGCACGGTCATCGCGAAGGAGCTGGTTGGACGGAAGTTCAGTCGCTTCGGCCGCCGGATCACCATACAGGCCGCGCGCTTTTATCCGCTTGGCGACGGACGGGTCGTGCTGGCGCTCGGTGTCGACGGTGCGGTCAAGGGCGACGCGTTCTTCATCGGGACGCCGGTGGTCGACACCAGCAGTCGCATGCTATCCGTCCCCGATCTCGACTTCGATGTCGCCACGGCCGACGCGCTCGTGCGTGGCTTGGCGTGGCTCAAGAAGGCCGACGTGGTCACGGAACTTCGGAAGCGTGCTCGCGTGCCGTTGTCACCGATCCTGGAAGAGACGCGGCTGCGGGTCGAACAGGCCTTGAATCGTGACCTGGCAGAGGGCGTTCGACTCTCCGGCGAGGTGGAAACCGGCCGGATTCTGGACGTCTTCGCCGACCCCCGCTGGCTGATCGTCCGGGCCGAAGCCACCGGGTCGTTGGGACTCGGTATCGACCGCGAACTCAAGTTCCGCAAAAAACGCCCAAAGACAGTGATCGACACCGCTACTCCCGCGGTGGTCACGAAGTGATCTTGTTGCCATGCCACTGATCAACACTTCCAGCGCCCACGGGCGACGCGTTGCCGCCTTCGCGCTTGCCCTGATCGCCGTTGCCGCGCCGCTTCGCACGACCGTCGCACAGTCGAACACCACCTCCAGCGCAAAAAGCAGCGCGAAAAGCGCCAAAGGTTCCGCCAAGAGCGCCTCCACGAAGAAGTCGACGGCCGGAAAGTCCGTTGCGAAGAAAACGTCCACCAAGGGCACCGCGAAGCAGGACACCGCCAAACGTCCCGCCGGGGCGCTTGGTTCGGTCGCTGGCGACCGTCATCTCTCGTATCGCAACGCCGGCAGTGATCTCGATTCCCTGTGGCCGCCCAAGATGCCGGACCCGCTCCCGGGTTCGATCCTTCCGGCCAAGCGGATCATCGCGTTCTACGGCAATCCGCTCTCGAAGCGGATGGGCATTCTCGGCGAGTTCGAAACCGACGACATGCTGCGGCGGCTGGACAAGGAAGTGGCGGAATGGAATCGCCTCGACAAGGAGCATCCGGTCCAGCCTGCGCTGCACCTGATCGGCATCGTCGCGCAAGCGGATGCCGGTCGCGACGGGAAGTACCGGCTGCGCATGGACAGCGCGCTGATCGAGAAGGTGTACGGCTGGGCGAAACGGAAAAACGCCATCCTGTTCATCGACGTGCAGGTGGGCCTCAGCACGCTGCAGCAAGAGCTGCCGTGGCTCGAGCGGTTCCTCATCCGTCCCGACGTGCACCTGGGCATCGACCCGGAATTCTCCATGAAGGATGGCGGCCGGCCCGGCAAGAAGATCGGGACGTTCGACGCCGCCGACATCAACTATGCCTCGCGGTTTCTCGGCAACCTCGTGGAGAAGCACAACCTGCCGCCGAAAGTGCTGGTGGTACATCGCTTCACGCGCAAAGGCGTGACCAACGCCGACAAGATCAAGCTCGATCCGAAAGTGCAGATCGTCATGCACATGGACGGCTTCGGCGCGCCGTGGCTCAAGCGTGACTCGTACTACAGCTACATCAAGAAGGAGCCGGTGCAGTTCGCCGGATGGAAGCAGTTCACCAAGGAGAAGAACGACAAGCCCGCCACGTCGCGGGAGTCGATCCTCCGCCTTTGGCCGGTGCCGCTGTACATCCAGT
>CAZMGX010000280.1:0-7071 GCA_964565915.1 uncultured Gemmatimonas sp. | reverse complement strand
CTCCTTGGCCTGCGTGTATCCGAAGGGCAGCGTCAGCGCCGCGCTGACGATGATCGCCTGCCACCCCCAGAAATGAAAACGGCTCAAGCCATCCGAGAACATCCGGGCCTTGAGCAGTCGCTGCGTGGAGTAGTAACAACCGGTAAAGAACGCGTTGCCGGCGAACGCGAAGATCACGGCGTTCGTATGCAACGGTCGCAGTCGTCCGAAGGACAGCCACGACGTATTGAAGTTGAAGATCGGATTCGCCAGCTGCAGCGCGATGATCAGCCCGACCAGCATCCCGACCACACCCCAAAGCAGGGTGGCAAACAGGAACTTGCGGACGATATCGTCGTCGTAGGAAAAGCGATCCAGAACGCCGCCAGCGGCGGGGGGCGGAGAGTAGGCGGCCGAAGGGCCGGTGGGCTGGGACATCAGGAGCCTCTGATGGGTCGGTGGTTCGGGAGCAGTGCTCGGGAGTATGGGCAGCTGCACCGGTCCAGCCCGTCAGGCTAGCGACGCGCTTTCGTCGGGGAATCCCCGATAAGTGGGTCCGAAACCGTGTGCGGAAAATGCGCTATCTTGCATCTCCACCCTGAACCGACCCATGGACGACTTCTCCGACCCGCCCTCCAGCTCCCGCCGACAGTTTCTGACGATGCTCGCCGCGACCGCGGGGTCGCTGGCGGCCACGCGACTCGGTGCGCAGCCCGCGCGTCCTGTGATTCGCGACATGGTGGTCTACAAAGACCCCAACTGCGGCTGCTGCACCGAATGGGTGAAGCACGTCCGCGCGGCCGGATTCACCGTCAAGGTCAACGACCTCACCGACATGGCCACGGTCAAGCGCAGCTTCGGCGTGCCCGCGAATCTTGAGTCCTGCCATACGGCTCGGATCGGTCGCTATACGATAGAGGGGCACGTGCCTGCGGACCTGATCACGCGCTTGCTCAAGGAACAGCCGGCATCGGCGCGTGGCCTCGCGGCTCCGGGTATGCCCGTCGGGTCGCCCGGCATGGAAATGGGAAACCAGAAGGACAAGTACGACGTGATCCTGTTCGAGACGACGGGAAAGACGCGCGTCTACGCGTCGCGTTAGGCTGTCCCGCACGAGCCAACGCCCATGAGCGCCACTGCAGACATGACGCTGTCGGTCGAACATGCCGAAGAGCGTGACATTGCCGCGATTGCGGCCCTCAACAATCTGTTCGCCCCCGACGGACTCACGCTGCCGCGCAGCATCGACTTCGTGACCACGCACTTGCAGGACTATCAGGTCGTGCGTGATGCCGACGGCGGTCTGCTGGGCTGCGTCGCCCTCGATGAATACTCCCCATCGCTGGTCGAACTGATCTCGCTCGCCGTGGATCCCTGCGCGCAGGGACGCGGCATCGGTCGGCGCTTGATCCTCGCCGCCGAGGAGCTCGCCCGGCAGCGCGGGTATCCGCAGATCTTCGCCATCTCACTCGCCGATCAGTTGTTCCTGAGTGCCGGATTCAAGGAATCGACGATCGACGTGTATCCCGAGAAGATCCAGCGTTACGCCAAGATCTCGCGCTCCGAGTTGTCGATCGGCCGCAAGTTCTGCTTCGCGCGGTCGCTCTCGGCCTGACGACGGATCGGCCGGAAGCGACGTACGATCTGGTCGCGGGACGCCGCGGCGAGCACCTTGCGGCCGACGCTGGGCTCGAGGGGGACCGCCACGTGCGCGAGCCACGAGGCACCGCGCAGCGCCATCACGCGCGCGAGATTCGCCAGCAAGGTCTCATGGCCGTACCAGCAGAGGGCGTCGG
This sequence comes from uncultured Gemmatimonas sp., assembly GCA_964565915.1. GTDB lineage: Bacteria > Gemmatimonadota > Gemmatimonadetes > Gemmatimonadales > Gemmatimonadaceae > Gemmatimonas. The sequence continues at coordinate 5,296 of CAZMGX010000280.1, read as the reverse complement.
GTCGGTCCGAGCGCGTTGATCCCACCAGCGCCACCGGCGTGACCATGGCGTCAGCGCGAACAGCGGCCTCGAAAAGCCCCGAGCGGAACGTGAGCACCGCCTGCCCGTCGCTCGTGGTGCCCTCGGGAAAGAGCAGAACGGACTTGCCCCGACGAAGGGCGTGCTCCACGAGCGGAATCACGCGAAGCAAATCCCGCGGACGCCTGCGGTCGATCCAGATGACGCCGAGCGCGTCGCCAATGCGACCCACAATCGGCCAACCGCTGACTTCGGATTTGGCCACGAACGAACATCGCCACAACGACACCGCGACGAGGATGTCGATCCACGACAGGTGATTGCTGACGATGAGGGTGCCGGGGCGAGGCGTCGGACCGCGCGTGTCATGCGACACACGCAGCCCGCGCAGGATCATGCGACTGACCCGCGCCACCATGGCCGTGACGACGGACGACGCGTCGCGGGCAGAACGACCGCTCACGAGAAGAGGGAGCGGCGTGTCCGGTCATCCAACTCCTCGACATCCAGCAGCACGAGGAAGTCCGTGGTGCCGAAGTCCCGATCGACCGCCGGCGCGCTGCACACCTTGGCACCAAGCGCGAGGTACCCGTCGAACAACGGCGTCAGCGGCGCCGTCAGCGACTCCGCCGTGGTCAGCGGGCGCATCCGCCCATCATCCGGCAGCGCGCGTGCGTCTGCCCGTGGACGCACGATCACCCGATCGTGCAGGGCCTGACGCGCGTGCAATACACGCCACGCCTCCCGTGCCGTCTCCGTGTCGGTGCCGGCCAACGAGCAGCAGCCGAAGAGAAATCGCTTGTCGTTCCACTGCAGGTAGCGAGCGAGGCCGCGCCACAACAACCGCAGGACCCGCCCGGAGCGATGCGCCGGGTCGACGCAGGCACGTCCCACCTCGACCGCACGATCCAGAATCGCCCCGGGAATGGCACCCAGCTCGAACAACGAGGCCGAGTAGAATCCGTGCCGGGTCGCCGCCATGACGGCCGTTTGCAGGCGGTACGTGCCGACGACCTCGCCCGACTCCCGATGGCAGATCATCAGGTGATGAAACCACGGATCCCGGTCATCTTCGTCGCGCCCGTCTGCGCTCGTCGCCCCTTCACCCAGCTCACCATTGAAGACGCGAAAGCGGAGGCTCTGAACGGCGTGCAGATCGGCGCGGGTCCAGGCAAAGCGCAGATCGTAGGCGCCGGCCTCCACAACCCCCGGCGGGATGGCGTCGGTGTGGTGCGGAAAGACCGGGATATCACGGTACAACCCGGCGGGCGCGAACGGCGGGTCCGACTCGACATACGATCGGGCGAGCATACGGCCTCCTGGTGTGGATGCCGGGAGCCCACCTCCCGGACGACGGAAGCTGCCCCATCCATGTCGCCATCCGGTCCTCCAGCAACGACAGTCGCGTCACTGGCGGGCAACGGTTCCGCACGGGCGGCCGCTTCGATTGCGCGGAAATCCACTGGCCGAGGGCTGGAGCGCCCGCCAGCTTACTGCGATGCAATTCATCGACCCCCGAATGCCCAAGCGGATCGACCGCTGGCACAGCCCGGCTCTGGGCATCGAGATGCCGATCGTGACCTACGGTCACGCCGGACAACCCGTCCTGCTCTTCCCGACCGCGGCCGCGGATTTTCTGGAGAACGAACGGTTCTTTCTGGTCAAAGCCGTCGAGCCGTTGATCGCGGCCGGCCGCCTGCGCCTGTTCAGCATCGACAGCATCAATCGGCTGGCCTGGATGGACCGGGCGCTGCCGGTTCGCGAATCGGCGCGCCGACAGGCCTTGTACTCACGGTATGTCGAAGACGAGGTGGTGCCGTTCATCCGCCACATCGTAGGACACGGCGGAGCGCGCGCCCTGACCACTGGTGCCAGCTTCGGCTGCTTCCACGCCGCGAACGCCTTCTTTCGTCGCCCCGACCTGTTCGGCGGCGTGATCGGTATGAGCGGCTTCTATGACTTGTCCAACGGGTACTTCAAGGGGTACTCCGACGACAACTGCTACTTCAACAACCCGATGTGGTACGTCGCGAACACCGATGGCGGCGTGCTCGAGACCCTGCGCCACAACAGTCGCATCGTGCTGGTCGCGGGTCAGGGCGCCTACGAGAAGCCGAGCGCCACGCGTGACTTTCACGATCTGCTGGATCGCAAGGGCATCGGCCACATCTTTGACCTGTGGGGGCACGACGTGAACCACGACTGGCCCTGGTGGCGCAAGATGTTGCCGCACTATCTGGAACGAGTGGGGGTCTGATGGCGGACGGCGTACCTCGCGCGCGGCGACGCGGCGCGACCTGGAGACTGGCAGCAACCGTGGCCACTGCGGTGGCGTTGGCGCCAACGCCGCATACATCGGTCGCCCACGCGCAGGCGGCCTCCCGCCCAGCGGGGCAGCCGCTCCGCAACGCGGACTTCGCAACGCGCGTGGCCCACGTGAAGCAGTTGCTGCGCACGACGCCCCTGGTCGACTCCCACAACGATCTGCCGTGGGCGATGCGCGAAGATGCCAACGCCCCGCTCGACGTCGTGGCCTACGACCTCAACAAGCCGACGAAGGGCATGACCGACATTGCCCGCCTGCGGAAGGGTATGGTGGGTGGCCAGTTCTGGTCGGTGTACATCCCCGGTGAGATCCGCGATTCCGGATACGCACGCGTGCAGCTCGAACAGATCGATGTCATGCGCCGCGTCATCGCCCGGTATCCCAAGGATCTCAAGTTTGCGCTGACTGCGGCCGATGTGCGCGCGGCACACAAGCAGGGCAAGATCGGTTCGCTGCTGGGCATGGAAGGCGGGCACGCGATCGAAAACTCGCTCGGCGCGTTGCGGGCGTACTACGACCTCGGTGCGCGGTACATGACGCTCACGCACAACGTCACGCTCGACTGGGCCGACGCCGCCAACGATGTGCCGAAGCACAAGGGACTCACGGCGTTCGGCAAGGAAGTCGTGCGCGAGATGAACCGGTTGGGAATGCTGGTCGACCTGTCGCACGTATCGCCGGCGGTGATGAGCAACGCCCTCGACGTGAGTGAGGCGCCGGTGATCTTCTCCCACTCGGCCGCGCGCGGCGTGACCGACGTGCCGCGGAACGTGCCCGATTCCATTCTGGCGCGACTGCCGAAGAACGGCGGTGTGGTCATGATGACGTTCGTGCCGGGCTTCACGTCGCAAGCGGTCGCCGACTACGGGGCGCGTGTCACCGCGATCCGTGATTCCATCGCCAAGGCGAATCCCGGCAACAACGACGCGCAGTTCAAGGCGATCGCCGCGTGGCGCGAACGGAACCCGAGTCCGACGGCGACCATCAAGGACGTCGCCGATCATATGGACCACATGAAGCGCATCGCTGGCGCCGCGCATATCGGGCTGGGTGGTGATTACGATGGCATCACCGAAACGGTCGTAGGCCTCGAGGACGTCTCAAAGTATCCCGACCTGCTCGCCGAACTGGTGAAGCGCGGTTGGACCGATGCAGAACTGCGCGGGGTCGCCGGCGAGAATATCCTGCGCGCCTTGTCCCGGGCCGAAGTCGTCTCGGCACGACTACGTACGCAGAGACCAGCCAGCACCAAGACTATTCAGCAGCTTGATCGGGTGGTGACGCCGCGTCCCTGACGCGGCGCGCCACACGCACGCCGTTCCCTCCCACCAGGCAGCCGAACACACGCTGCGTTGAACTCCCATGACTCTCGATCGCCGTTCCTTTCTGAAATCGTCCGCGTTGCTCGGCGGGGCCGTTGGCCTCGGCGCGCTGCCGTCGCTCGCGTTTGGCGCCGATGGAGTGCGCCATACCGCCTATCGCCCTGAGACCGGCGAGGCGCAGCCGAAGCCGATGCGCATCCTGATCCTCGGCGGCACCGGCTTCATCGGTCCGTATCAGGTGCAGTACGCGCTCGATCGGAAGCACACGGTCACGCTGTTCAATCGCGGCCGCACGAATTCGACCTTGTTCCCGAAAGTCGCACGACTCGTGGGCGACCGGAATCTGCCGGACGGACACGACGCACTGAAGAAGGGTACGTGGGACCTGGTGATCGACAATCCCACGTCGAATCCCAAGTGGGTGCGCGGCGCGGGCGAAGCGTTGAAAGGCCGAGTCGGCCAGTATCTGTTCGTGTCGACGATCTCGGTGTTCTCGGACAACTCGAAGCCCGTGGATGAGAACGGTCCGCTGAACCCGCCCGCCGACATCGACGCGCCGTACAATGCGCAGGCGTACGGCAGCAACAAGGTGCGCAGCGAGATGGAAGCGAAGGCCCAGTTCGGCGACAACGTGACCGTGGTGCGCCCCGGACTCATCGTCGGCCCCGGTGACTTGAGTGATCGGTTCTCGTACTGGCCGGTGCGTATCGACAAGGGCGGCGAAATTCTCGCCCCGGGTTCGCCGGATGATCCCGTGCAGTACGTCGACGCGAAGGACCTGAGCGAGTGGATCGTGCGCCTCGGTGAAGCACGAACGATGGGCACCTTCAACGCGACCGGTCCCAAATCACCGACGACGATTGCCGAGATGTTGTATGGCATCAAGGCGGTCACCACGAGCGACGCGAAATTCACGTGGGTCCCGGCCGACTTCCTCGCAGAGAAGCAAGTGCGGCCGTGGAGCGACATGCCGGTGTGGGTCCCCGGTACGGGTCGCACCGCCGGTTTCGCGCGGGTGAACTGCAGCAAGGCGTATGCGGCTGGACTGACCTTCCGTCCGCTGGCCGACACCGCGAAGGATACGCTGATCTGGTATCGCGGCCGTCCGGCGGCGGAGCAGGAGAAGGCGCGCGCGGGCCTTGCGCCTGAGAAGGAGAAGACGGTGTTGGCCGAGTGGCATGCCAAGATGGGCAAGTGAGGGCGCGCGCCATGGCTCCCAAGAAGATTCTCGTACTGGGCGGCACCGGCTACATCGGTCCGCACCTGGTCGAACATGCGATCAAGCAGGGGCACACGGTCACGTTGTTCAATCGTGGCCAGACCAAGCCGGGGTTGTTTCCGAAGGTCGAGAAGCTCATCGGCGATCGCAGCAAGCCAGATGGACACGCCGCGCTGAAGGGACGGAAATGGGACGTGGTGTACGATCTGCCGACGGGCACGCCCAAGTGGATCGTCGACGCGGCCGCGGTGCTGAAGGGCAACGTCGGCCAGTATGTCTTCGTGTCGAGCACGGCGGCGTACAAGGATTTCTCCGCATCGTATCCGACCGAGGAATCACCGGCGCAGGATCCCGCGCCGATTGAAGGCCCCGATGCGGCGAGTGCTGCGTATGGACCGCGCACGGTGCGGT
>CAZMGX010000279.1:0-7076 GCA_964565915.1 uncultured Gemmatimonas sp. | reverse complement strand
GGAGGCGTTCGGCCCGGCAATGGCGTCGAGCATCAGCGCCGCGTCCGCGACACTCCGCGCGAGTGGCCCGTGGGTGTCGAGATAGGGCCATGTCGGAATCACACCCGTGCGTGGTACGAGTCCGAACGTGGGCTTCATGCCGACCACGCCCGTGAACTGCGCCGGAATACGATTCGAGCCGCCATCGTCGGTACCCAATGCAGCGAACGCCATACCACAGGCCACCACCACGGCCGATCCTGCACTGGACCCGCCCGGCGTACGCTGGCCGGATGGATCGTGCGGGTTGCGCACCTGACCACTCAGCGAGCTCGTGCCGTTGCCGCGATACGCGAAGTCATCGGCGACGGTCTTGCCCAGCAACACGGCACCGGCCGCGCGGAGCCGCTGCACCTCGAGAGCATCACGCAGTACCGGCGCCGGAAAGAGTCGCGCCCACTCGGCACTGGACGCCGTCGTGGGCAGTCCGCGCATGTCGTAGATGGACTTCGCAAACAGCGGCACTCCGTCCAACGGCCCACGCAGACCTCCGCGCCGTGCCCGCGCGTCGGATGCACGTGCCTCGTCGAGCGCGGTGGTGGTCAGCTGGTCGATTGCCCGCAGCGTGGGATTCCATGCGCGACACCGCTCCAGCGCCGTGGTGATCACCTCCAGCGCCGTGTACTCCCCGCGCGCGCGGCCTGCCTGATATGCCGCAATGGTTCCTCGCAGCGGGTCGTCTGCGAGTTCCGGCCACCGCACCAGCGGCAGCGCGAGCAGCGCGCTCAAGTGCGCGAGAGCCTCACGTCGTGTCACCGCCATGCGCACCGCGACCTCACTGCGACTCGCGCGGCACCACGCGCCGCACGATGATCGTGATGTTGTCGGTCCCGCCGCCGTCCAGCGCATCCTGCAGCAACGCTTCGCACACCTGCTGCGCACTGGTCATGGCGGCAAGTCGTTCAGCGATCCGTTCGTCACTCACGTGTTTCGTCAGCCCGTCGCTGCACAACAGGTGGACATTGCCCCAGTCCGCCGGGAGGTGCGTCACGACCGGCTCCGCCTGATCGCCGCCGATGGCGCTGGACAGCACATGGGCCATCGGCGTCCGCTGGGCCGCGGTCGCCGTCAGCACCCCTTTATCTACCAGGTCCTGAGCCAATGTCTGATCCCGGGACACCTGCGTCAGCACGCCGTCGCGCCAGCTGTAATAGCGTGAGTCACCCACCTGCAGCAGGTAGTAGTTGGGCCAGACACCCATGTACAGCGTGAGCGTGGTCGCCATGCGCCGACTTTCGGCCTCGCCGGCACGCGCCGCACGAACGGCCTCATGCGCACGCATCGCCGCCGCCTGCAGTTCCTCGATGAAGCGCTCTTCGCTGGTCGGCGTTCGGTAGTAACAATCCATGCTCTCGGTGACGTAGCGCATGGCGGTTTCAAGTGCCAGCGCACTCGCCTCTTCACCACTGGCCAACCCGCCGACGCCATCGGCGACCATGGCCAGCACGGCCACGCGCTCGTCACCGAGTGGCAGTCGCTGATGATCGGTGAGGCTGGTGGACGCGATCTGCACCCGCTTGTGGATCGATGCCAGCAGGAACGCGTCCTCGTTGTTGGTCCGCACCTTGCCTGGATGTGTCAGTCCGTACACGTCCAGTTCGTCGTCATCGGGCTTGCGCGATGGGTCCGGCATGGTCTCTCATGTTCGGGTTGATCGGGTACCATAACCCCCGGAAGCCCTGTTGGTCAGCGAGCGCCCTGAGGGGCAATCGCGGAAGATCTCCTGGCCCGAATCGCTGGCGGGAAACGCGGAGGGACGACACGTTCAGTGCATCGTCGTATTCAGTAGCGTGATCGTCTATCCCTCGTACCGTCCGTCAAGGAGCAGTCCATGAGCCCAGCGTCCGGCCAACGCCCCCCACGATCGACGCGGGGACGCACACGATTCGCGCAATTCGTCGGCGTGGGCGCGCTCGCGACTGTCGGCCTCGTGTCCGCGTATCAGCACCCGCCGCTGGTCGCGCAGGACGCCGCGCCGGTCTTCACCAAGGACGTCGCCCCCATTCTGTACAAGAACTGCACGAGCTGCCATCGCCCGGGAGGCATCGGCCCGTTCTCATTGATCGACTACGACAGCGCCAAGGCGAACGTCGGGGACATCAAGGACGCAGTGAAATCGGGCTACATGCCGCCGTGGCACGCCGAAAGCCCGCACGGCACGTTCCTCAACGATCGTCGACTCAGTGCCGCGGAGAAGCAGACCATTCTGCGCTGGATCGATGCCGGCGCCAAGAAGGGCGACGAGAAGGCGCTGCCCGCGAAGCCGGTCTACCCGACCTCGTGGGAGATGGGCACTCCGGATGCGGTCGTGACCATGCCGACATCGTTCACCGTCCCGGCATCGGGCACGGTCGAGTACCAGTACTTCGAAGCGCCGACCAACTTCACGGAAGACAAGTGGGTGCAGACACTGGAGATCTTGCCTGGGGCTCGCGACGTGGTGCACCACGTGCTGGTCTATGCACGAGTACCCGCGCCGGCCGGCGCCGCTGCGGCAGCAGCGGCCGCCGCCGCTCGCCCGGCCAGTTCTCCGACGCCACCGCCACTCTTCGTGCGCAAGCCGCAGTTCGACATTCCCGATCAGCCACGTCACGACTCCCGCAACGGACCGCCCGAGCAACTCGGCTCACTCGTCGGAACCACGGCGCCCGGTACCAACGTGCTGCAGTTCCCGGCGGGCACCGCGCTCCGTATCCGTGCAGGCACGGTCCTGACGTTCCAGATGCACTATACGGCGCACGGTCACGAGACGACGGATCGCACGAGCGTCGGATTCCGTTTCGCGAAGGAGATGCCGGACGAAGAGATTCGGGCGAGCAACTTCTACAATGGCGCCTTGCGCCTCCCGGCTGGCGCAAAGGACGTCGCGGTGCCCGCCGAACTCGAGCCAACGCAACCGATTCGCATCTGGGCGCTCTTCCCGCACACGCATCTGCGCGGCACCCGCTGGAAGTACACGCTCGAGAAGCCCGATGGCACGAAAGAGGTCATTCTCGACGTGCCACGTTATGACTTCAACTGGCAGACCTACTACTTCTACGCGAAGCCGCTGGAGATCCCGGCCGGCAGCAAGATCACGTCCATGGCGTGGTACGACAATTCTGCGTCGAACCCGCACAACCCCGACGCCAGCAAGCCGGTCGCGTGGGGCGATCAGACGTGGGAGGAAATGCAGTACACGGGATTCCTGTACAGCGTGCCGAGTCGACGCCTGCGGCCGGCGTCGAAGTAGCCCTTTAGTGGACGGCGCGTCTCAACGGCGCGCCGTCCGTTTTTTCGGCACCACCTCGACGGCCTGCACCGCCCGCTGGCCAGACACGGTCCACACCTCCAGCTGCATGCGACCAAGAGCGGCTGGCACAAAGGTGAAGTCGGCGGTCTCACCGGGTCCCATCGTCATCAGCGACGGGCCGGTGGCGCGGAGTGCGACTGGGAGATCTGCGCCGTCTTTCGCCAGCGCGGTCCAACGCGTCACCGCGGTCTCCGTTCCGAAACGGAACGTCAGGGTTTCGTCACTGTGAATGCTGACGATGCGAATGCGGTGGGTTTCGCCGAGCGTCATTTGTATCGGTCGCGGCGCCGGGCTGCCGTTTACGTACAGACTGGTCGCCGGCTGCTTGAAGACCCACGGCAAGCCGCCGCCACCGGCGACGATCAGATGATCGCGCGCCAGATCGCGCGGTCCGTCGGTGACCAGCAGCGCCCCATACATGCCCGATCCGATCTGCCGCACCTCGTGCAGATGCGAGTGGTACGGAAACGTCCCCGTGCGCGGGGGCGTGAACTCGGCGGCAAATGACTGCCCCGGCGGGATAGGCTGCATGATGCGATCACCGATGCCGCTGAATCCCGGAACACCGTCAGGGTAACTCTCGATCTCGAGACCGTGCCAATGCACGCCGCTGGGCTCGGCCAGGTTGTTCTGCACGACGATGCGCACGGGTTGGCCGCGCCGCAGTTCCAGGACGGGGCCGGGAATGGACAAGGAATCCTTCGCTGGAATCACGCTATCGCGCTGCAGCAGGAAGCCGTAGGCGGTCTGCCGACCGGCCAGGCCGTTCGCCTTCTGTTGCAGCAACAGACGGATCTCACGCCGTTCGTTGGTCGCGGGCTCACGGTAGGACGGTGACGGGGTAATGTGCATGCCAACGACCATGCCCCGCATGGTATGCGTCCCCTTGGCATCGTGCGCGGATGCGTTGGACTCGGTGTGCGCGCCTGGCATCGGCGTTCCGTGCAGCGTCACGACCTCACCCACATGGGTCGCGATATGGCAGTGGAACGTCCAGTTCCCGGGTGTCGTCGGGACGAAACTCAGCGAGAGTGACCCGAGCGGCGGAATACGGCGTATGTTCTCGAGTCGCTGGCGTGCGAGCGGAACGACGGTGTCGGCCCCAACGCCGCCGTGTCGCGTGACGCGGAAATAGAATCCGTGCAGGTGCAGCGGGTGTTCGATGAACGTGGTGTTGAGCACTCGGAACTGCACCGAATCGCCTTGCGCGAACGTGAGTCGTTCGTTGTGCGGCCACGCCTTGCCGTTGAAGACCAGCAGGGTTTCGAAGTCCTGGCGCGCGGGCACATTGAAGAACCATTCGGTGATGACGAAGATGCGCTCGCGGGCCGGATCGACGCGCGTGCCCGGCGCGTCCACGATGAGTGCGCCGGTGAGCTGCGAGTCCAACCACTCCCGCGAGTCCGCCGTTGAGAATGCGGGAAGTCCCGCCCAGTAGAAGTGATTGCCGGCCGCCGTGAGCCGGAAGGTGACGGTACGTGTCGCGCGCGGCGCGAGTGTGACCGTGTCGAGTGCGGCGCGCATCGTTGGCCGCAATCCGTGCAGCACCAGCGTCGAATCGGTGCGATTGTTTACAGTGAAGTGCACCGTCGTTCCCGCTGGCGCGCGCAGCAGCGGGCCGGGGACCATCGGTGATTTGCCGGGCTCGGCGAACGCGAACACGCGCACCAGGGGGTCATCGTCGCCCTCGGGACGCCACGCGGACTCGATCACATCGAACGCCACGGTCAGCGTGCCGCTCCGCAGCACACCCGCCGACGTGCGGTTGTCGTTGATGGCAACCGGCGCCGCACCGGTCAGCGCGGCCGGCACCATCGACCGTGGGACCGCTGGTATGACCGATTCCTGCAGCATCGGCACAACCGCCCACAACAATCCAGCAAGTGACGGAACAGGCACGAGTGCCTCCAGAATGTTGAGTGCGGTTCCCGAAATGTTGCCGGCCGGCTGCCGGCCCCGCGGCCTACCGTCAGCCTTGTAACGCGCGGAAGCCCAGCGCGGCAACAATGCCGCCGATCACCGGACCGACCACCGGAATCCATGCGTACGACCAATCGCTGCGGCCCTTGCCGGCGATCGGCAGGATCGCGTGTGCGATGCGCGGGCCGAGATCGCGCGCGGGATTGATCGCGTAGCCCGTGGTACCGCCCAAGGACAAGCCGATGCCCCAGACGATGCCGCCGATGAGCAACGGCACCAGATTGCTGGCCGGCTGCGCGCCCTGCGCCGCAACACTGGTTGCGGCACTGGCGGTGAACACCAGCGCGGCGGTGCCAATGATCTCGCTGAGCAGGTTGGCCCCTGGTGCACGCACCGCCGGGGCGTTGCAGAAGCATGCGAGCTTGGCGCCCTCATCGTTGGTGCGGCGCCAATGCGGCAGGAAGTGCAACCACACGAGCGTCGCGCCAACGATGGCCCCTGCAAACTGCGCGCTGATATGTGCGATGGCCTCGTTTGCCGTGCGCGTCCCGATGACCCAGTTGGCCAGTGTGCCGGCCGGGTTCAGCTCACCCGGGGCACCAAACGCCGCCGCCGTGAACACACCGAGGGTGACCGCGATGGCCCATCCCGTGGTAATCACGATCCAGCCACCACCCTCGGCCTTGGAATCCTTCAGCAGGACGCCCGCGACCACACCGTTACCAAAAAGAATGAGGACGAGTGTGCCAAGAAACTCGCCAAGCGTAGAAGCGGGCATCACGGGACTCCGAAGACGACGAGGGAAGGAAGCCGGGAATGTACGACCCGGACTCCGAAATCGCAGCCGTCCCGACGGCGGTCTGCTGGGTTGTGCGCGCCGTATCGCGCGCGAACCGGGTCGGGCGCTACATTCTCACGTCCCCCACCACCGGTGCGGAATGCCAGACGATTCCCTGCAGGCCGAAGTCCAGGCGGCGTTGGCCAGCCAGTACACGCTGGAACGCGAACTCCCGCGCGGCGGCATGTCGCGTGTGTTCGTCGCGACGGAAGACGCACTCCGGCGACGCGTGGTGATCAAGGTATTGGCGCCAGAGCTCGCCGCCTCCCTCTCGGCGGAGCGATTCAAGCGCGAGATCGCATTGGCCGCGCGCCTGCAGCACCCGCACATCGTGCCGTTGTTGTCCGCCGGTCTGGCCGGTACGCATCTGTACTACACGATGCCGTTCGTCGACGGCGAATCGTTGCGGCAGCGGATGAATCGCGAGCGACCGATGGCCTTCGACGCCATCAGCAACATCATCGAGGAGGTCGCCCGCGCGCTCGCCTATGCGCACGAGGAAGGCGTGGTGCACCGCGACATCAAGCCGGAGAACGTGATGTTCTTTCACGGCCAGGCGGTGGTGCTCGACTTCGGCATCGGCAAGGCACTCATCAGTGCGTCGACCAGCGAAACGGAAGTGCTGCGGATCACGCAGGTGGGCATGAGCCTGGGGACACCCACGTACGTGGCGCCCGAACAGGCTGCCGGTGACCCTTCCCTCGACCATCGCGCCGACCTGTATGCGCTCGGTGTGGTCGCCTATGAGATGATCACCGGACATCCGCCGTTCACGGGGCGGTCGCCGCAGGCGGTCCTGGAGGCGCATGCGAAGCAGGTCCCGGAAGCCATCGCCGCTCGTCGTCCAGAAACGCCGAAGCCACTCGCCAGTATCGTGATGCGCATGCTGGCGAAGCGACCGGCCGACCGGCCTGCCAGCGGGGACGAAATTGTGCAGGCGCTGGCGCCGTCCACCTCGCGCGCGCGCCGCGTCCTGCTGGCCTCGCT
>CAZMGX010000278.1:0-7100 GCA_964565915.1 uncultured Gemmatimonas sp. | reverse complement strand
ACCGCCACGCCCGACTGGCGATCGACGCAGCCACTGCGGAGGATGACGTCGTCCCGGCCGGGGCGGCCGGGCTGTCCGGACTCGCGCACTGGGCCTGCGGGGAGCTCGACGACGCAATCCGCTCCTACACGACGTGCATCGACGGACTGCGCCACGCGCACCACATCTCCGATGCCCTCGGGTGCTATCTCACCGTGGCGGAGATCCAGCTGGCCCAAGGGCGACTGCGCCATGCCCTCGCGACCGGCGATCTGAACGCCTTCGGTGACGTCGTCGCGGCCTCGCAGCGCGGTGCCGAGGAAGCGCTCGACAATCAGATTCCGGAGACGATTCAACTCGCCTCCCAGGCGCGAGCACTGGGCGCGGTGGCGGCGAGTGCATTCGGCGCGGGATTCGGTGGCAGTGTCTGGGCGATGGTGCCCGCGGCCGAGGCAGACCGTTTCAGCTCGCGCTGGCGTGATCGCTATGTGAAGGCGTTCCCGCACGTGTCGCATCGCGTCCAGCTCTTTCAAACACGACCGAGCGCCCCGGCGTTCGAACTGATCGAATAGCGACGACGCCTAGGGGGTCGCCTGCGCGGCGCCCAACACGATTGCCAAAGCGCGCGCCACACCCCGCACACTGTCCGTGTCGTCGTACCATTCGTGTTCCGTATGCGCCCCGCCGCCAGTGCCACCAGCCCCGATGGTGATCGCCGGAATCCCTCGCGACAAGGGAATGTTCGCGTCGCTCGAGGCCGAGGCCGATCGTGGTTCGGCGCCTTGCCAGCGGGTGGCTGCGTCGGCCAGTCGCACCAACGGATGCGTGATGTCCAACGCGCCACCGGGGCGGTCGCCGAGCACGTCCGTGGTCACGGACAACGACCCGCGTCCCGACTCCTCGGCGCGCGCGCGCTCGACCAGTCGATGAATTGCGTCGACGACTCGCGACATCGAACGCGGGTCGAGCGTGCGCACATCGAGATCGAACCACGCACCGGCCGGGACGGACGTCAACGACTCGCCACCGCCCATTCGTGTCACGGTGATCGTGATGCCGCCTGGTTGCGCCGACGCCATCGCAGCAATTGTCGCGACCGCACGACCAACCGCGTGCACGGCATTGGCCGCGTGCGGATCGGCCCACGGATGGCCGCCTGGCCCCGCGAACGTGAAGCGAAGCCGGCGCGACGCGATGGCATGGTGCACGATCAGCGCGTCGCCGGGGCCATCGAGGGCGATGACCGCCGCTGGCGATGGGGCGTGCACCTCCTGGCGTTGATCGAAGTAGTGTCGAGACCCAAGCAGGTTGCCCGCGCCTTCCTCACCGACGGTGGCCACCAGCTCGATCGGGCGAACGCGACGTACGGCCGCGGTGTCGCGCTGAAGGACCTGCGCCAGTGCAATCATTGCCGCCAGGCCGCGTCCATTGTCGCCGATGCCGGATGCATATACCCGGGAGCCGTCGACTCGGGGCGCCGGCTGGGTCGTCGCGTCGACCACGGTGTCGAGGTGCGCCAGCACGACCACGGGTGCCGTTTGCGCCTCGTCGCCAGGTAGACCGCGGTCTCCGTGCGAGGCGGCGGGCAGTCGGGCGATGACGTTGCCGACGGCGTCGCGCCGCACATCACGAAGTCCCGCCCGCGCGAACTCGTTGGCCATCGCTTCACCACGGCGGGCTTCAGCGCCGGTGGGCGCGGCGATCGACGCCAGCGCGAGTTGCCGAGCCAACGTGGTGTCGCGCGCGTCGTGCAGCCAGCGCACCGCGTCGTCGAGACCGGCGAACGTGTTCGCAAGCTCCGAGCTGATCGGTGTCGGCCGTGGCGTGCGCAGAATGTTCACGCCTGTATTTGACGGCGCGTAGCACAAGTCGCAAGGTTCTTGTGATGCCCGACCAAGGAAGGGATGCTTCGCGATGGCGACCAGCCCGCAACGTGTGGGCGCTCTCCGCCGTCAGTTTTCTGACCGATGCGTCCAGTGAGATCATCGCACCGCTATTGCCGATGTTTCTCACCGCCACCCTCGGGGCCTCGGCTCGCACCGTCGGGCTGATCGAAGGGGGGGCGGAGGCGGTGGCGTCGGTGCTCAAGGTGGCGAGCGGTCGGTGGTCTGATCGGGCCCGCCGACGGAAGCCTCTGGTCGTGTGCGGCTACGCCCTCTCGTCGCTGGTCAGGCCGCTCGTGGCGCTCGCACAAAGCAGCACACACGTGCTGCTCATCCGGTTCGTGGATCGTGTGGGCAAGGGGGTACGAGGCCCGCCACGCGACGCCCTCCTGGCTTCATCGACACCGACGGCGTTTCGCGGCCGGGCGTTCGGATTCCATCGCGCCGCCGATCATGCGGGAGCCGTAGTGGGTCCACTGATCGCCATGCTGTGTCTGTCGTGGCTGGCTTTGCCGGTGCGGCAGGTGTTCTGGGTTGCGGCCGTCCCGGGCGCTCTCGCGGTCGCTGTGGCGGTGCTCTTCGTGCGCGAGTCGCAACTCGCCGAACCGCCGCCGCCGCCGATGCCTGCCGCCGCCACCGAGCGCCCACGCGACACGATGCCGCTGCCGGCATCGTTCACGCGCGTGATGGTGGCCATCGCCGTCTTTACTCTTGGCAACTCGACCGATGCGTTCCTCATCCTTCGGGCCAACCAGCTGGGGGTACCGATCGCGTTGATCCCGTTGCTCTGGGTCGCGCTGCACGTGGTGAAAAGTGCGTCCAGCACGCCGGGCGGCGCGCTGTCCGATCGTGTTGGACGGGCCCCGCTGATCATCGGGGGCTGGCTGTTGTACGCCCTCGTGTACGTCGGCTTCGCCATCGCGAGTGCGCCGTGGCATGCCTGGGCGCTGTTCGCCACGTATGGCGTCGTGTTTGGGCTCAGCGAGGGCACCGAGAAGGCGCTGGTCGCTGATCTGGTTCCCGCATCAACACGCGGTCGCGCGTTCGGGTGGTATCAGGCCACCGTCGGTCTCGCGGCGCTGCCGGCCTCGGTGATGTTCGGCGTCGTGTGGGACCGATACGGGGCGAGCGCGGCCTTCAGCATGGGCGCCGCGCTCGCGTTGCTCGCATCGTTGATGCTCGCGTTACTGCTTCGCTTTCGTGCCCTTGGGGCCGATCGTCCGCTCGAATAAATCGAAGATGCGGGTGTACTCGTCGGTCCACGACGACGGTCGCGTGAAGCCATGGTCTTCGACCGGGTACACGGCCAGTTCCCATCCGGTCTTGCCCAGTTCGATGAACCGTTGCGTGAGGCGCACGATGTCCTGGAAGTGCACATTGGTGTCGACCATGCCATGCGCCATCAGCAGCGGATCTTCGAGGCCCTCGGCAAAGTAGATCGGCGAGCTGCGCCGATAGGCGAGGGTGTCGTCCTGCGGAAGGTTGAGAATGCTGCCGGTGTATCCGTGGTTGTAGTGCGACCAGTCGGTGACGCTGCGCAGCGCGGCGCCGGCACCGAAGTCTTTCGGCGCGTTGAACAACGCCATGAGCGTCATGAACCCGCCATAGCTGCCGCCGTACAGGCCGATCCGCTCAGGATTGATGCCGTACTCCTTTTGCAGCCAGCGCGACCCGTCAACATGGTCGGCGAGGTCACGGCCACCCATCCACCGGTAGATCGCCGTGCGCCAATCACGCCCGTAGCCGGCCGAGGCGCGATAGTCGATGTCGAGCACGATGTAGCCCTTCGATGCGAGCAGATGGTTGAACATGTACTCGCGCGCGTAACTGCTCCAGTAGTCGTGCACATTGTGCAGGTATCCGGCGCCGTGCACGAAGATCACCGCCGCGCCGTTGGGCTGCGCGCCGACATCCTGCGGCTTGTAGATGCGCGCCGGGACGTCGACCCCGTCGCTGGCGCGGAACTTCACGATCGCCGGCTTGATCCACGTGCCTGCACGGAATGCCGTCGACGTCGACGTCGTCAGCTGTGAACGCCCCGCATCATTCAGGGTGGCGACGAACAACTCGGGCGGCACGTTGGCCTGCGAATACACGTCCGCGATGCGCTTGCCATCGGGACTGACGACGACGCGATGCCCGCCGTGATCACGCGTCAACTTTTCGCGCGCGCCCCCGCTCACCGGCATGCGATAGAAGTGCGTCACGAAGGGCGACTCTTCACTCGTGTGCAGCCAGAACCACTTGCGGTCTGGCGACAGTTCCGCAGCGGTAACCTCCCACGCGCCTTGGGTCAGCGGCACCCGACCGCTGCCGTCGCGGTTGGCGGCGTACAATTGTGCATAGCCACTCGCTTCCGATGCGAACCACGCCCGTCCGTCCGGCAACCATCCCATGCAGCCACCACACGGGCCGCCGACCCACGCCGAATCACGCAGCGCATCGACGACCTGCACGCCACCGGTCTCGCCGACACTCGTCAGATAACGCCACTTGAAGTCCGGCGTACCGGCCGACAACAGACCGGCGGACCCGTCGTCATTCCAACCGATGAACCGCACCTGAGCGGCCGCCTTCGTGCTGTCACCACCGATCACGTGCAGCGCCGACAGCTTCCCGGTGGCCAGGTCCAGTCGGTAGGCGCGGAATCGCACGTTGCCATCCCCAACTTTGGTGCGCGTGCTGATCTCCTCGGTGAAGCCGCTGCTGGTGACGTAGTTCGGCACTTGCGCGATCCGTGGCTGACCTGGGGGATTGCTCGCCGTCAGCAGCACGGCGGAGCGCAGGTTCGGGGAGACACTGAGCTGCGCGAGTCGCTCGCCGGCACCGAGATAGGTCGTCTGCAAACCACGAGCGTTTGCCGCGAGACGTTCGACACGACGGAGCGAGTCGGCGCGGGCGCGGTCACGGATCACCTCGAGCAACTCGAGCTGCTGTCGTTCCAGGGCGCCACGTTGGCCCACGGCGCGTGCCGAGTCACGCGGGGCAGGGCCCGGACGGATATCGGTCAACTGTCGAATGAATCCCGTCGACAGCTCCAACACGAAGGCGTTCCCATCCCGGGAGAACAGCACGCTGCGCTCGTCGGCCGAAAAGCGGACGTCACCTTCGATGGCCGCAGTCTGGGTGATCTGCCGCACCGTGGCACGTCGCGTATCCACGAGGAAGATGTCGCCGCGTGCCGACACGGCGCGCTGTAACCCGTCACGCGTGACGGGACCATTGGCCAGCAGCGGCGCGACGCTGTCCATCTGCGCATCGGTGACCAACTCCGGTGTAGCCCCGGCGACGGCCCGCACCCGATACGGTCGGGTGGACGCATCCCACGCGGTGCCGGGTGTGTTCCACTGGAAGTAGAGCCACTGTCCGTCAGCACTCCACGCCACGTTCCCGGGCTCGCGACCGAAGTGCTCGGGCCCGCGCATGATGTTGGCGATCGACAGATCGAAGCCACGCGGTGCGGCCTGCGCGGCGAGCAGGGTCGGTGCGCCGAGTGCGGCGATAACGAACAAGCGAACGATTGAATGCGGCTTCATGCGAAGTGGTTGGAACGGGTGATGCGACCGTGAACTGCCTGACGCGAATGACGCGAATGACGCGAACGGGCGCGGATGGATCCGAAACTGCGAGGGAGCTCTCGCCTTCTCGCAACTCTCACTTCAGAAAAAAATGGGAGGGGTGGGCGTAGTCCCCTCGCCTCGCTGTGCACGCTTCGCGCCCGTTCGCGTCATTCGCGTCAATCAGTTCGTCGATCGGTTGGCGCTTGTTGTTAGCAGCAGCGCGAGCCGGGCTGGCGATACTTGGCCGCCATGCGATCGCGCTCGAAGGTGCGCGGGTCCATCGGCGTGCAGTCCGGAAAGTGCCGCTGCATATGCGCCAGGTATTCGTCGTAGTCCGGGACGCCGATAATGCGCCGGACGACCGCCACGACGCGCTTGAGCCGAGCGCGGAAACTGATCGGGTGCGGTGCCGACGTCGCCGACGAGGGCGGTGCAACTTCGCTCAACGATCCGGAGTGCAACATGGCGTGACGGGAGGAGGCTGGACGGTGACGCCGCGGTGACCCGCGGCACGCTCACTCGTAGACAGGCTGAGTGCCAGGGACGCCTGTGTGCCCCGGCTGCACGGAAAGTTCGTGCATCGCCCCCGAATTTGCGAGCGTCGATGAGTGGATCCCCGCGGTCCGTCGGAATCAGGCTGGCCCTCTTCACACTCCTCAGCGGCGTGGGACTGGTCGCCAGTGCCACGGCGGCGACGGTATACGTGGCCGGCGATGCACAGCGCCGACTGCTGACGGCGACGCCGACTCTCACCGAGGACGGCGTACCCGGGGTGGGCCGCGCCTTCGTCGCGGCGATGCACACGTCGAAACCGCTGGCCGCCCTCGTCGACTCGCTGATCGCACCACTCCTCAAGCCCCGGAATGGGGGCGACCCCGACAGTGCCATTCGTCTGGAGTTCGCGTCGCTGGTCACGTCGCCGCAGCATTGGGCGACGTTCTCCGCGCAGGCAGCAGCAACCGCCCTCGGCGACAGCGCCCTCGGCGACAGCGCCCTCGGCGACAGCGCCCTCGGCCTCTTTCGTTCGTGGGCACGCACCGAGCGAACCGCCGCCTTCTGGTTGTATCGCGAAGGCTTTCCCAAGGTCGTCGACGTCAGGACGCTGCCAGTCCTGCGCGCGCCGGCCATCGATTCCTTGTTCCGCGCGAACGAAGCGGCGGCCGACAGTGCACTCGTGCACGGGGATATCGAGACCGCGTTACAGCGCGCGCGCGAAAATATTGCGGCGTCCAGACAGTTGGTGTGGCAACCCCTGGCATACGACGCGGTGATCGGTCGCGCGCGTTTGCAGGATGCCGCGGCACTGCTCGCACGAACCGCGCGGCAGGCCGACGATCCAATCCTCCATAGCGCTGCCCAGCGACTGCAGCGTCTGGCGCAAGCCGCACGCCCGGCGTTCCCGACGCCGATGTCATCGAGGTATCGAACTACGTCGCGGCGATGAATCATGGGCTGCGGCGGATGCGGAGCGGCTTCCCGATTTCGTCCCGGCTCCTGTGCGAGATCCATGCGGTCCTGTTGGCGCGCGGACGCGGCAGCGACAAGCTGCCGGGCGAGTTTCGCCGGAGCCAGAACTGGATCGGCGGGACGAGGCCCGGCAATGCGTTCTACGTGCCCCCGCCTCCCGATCAGGTTCCGGACTGCATGCATGCCCTGGGGCAGTTCATTCACGACATCC
>CAZMGX010000277.1:0-7100 GCA_964565915.1 uncultured Gemmatimonas sp. | reverse complement strand
CGCGCCCTCGAGCGCCACGATCTCGACGACGGCCGCGTGCAACTGATTGGTGTCGCGCTTGGGCGCGGTGCACCCTTCGAGGTAGCTCACGTGCGCGCCCTCATCCGCCACGATCAGCGTCCGCTCGAACTGTCCCGTTTCGGCCGCATTGATGCGGAAGTAGGTGGACAGGTCCATCGGACACTTGACCCCCTTCGGGATGTAGCAGAACGACCCGTCCGAAAACACGGCGCTGTTCAGGGCGGCGAAGAAGTTGTCGCTGTACGGCACCACCGAGCCCAGGTACTGACGCACCAGCTCGGGGTGTTCGCGCACCGCCTCGCCGAACGACATGAACACGATGCCGTACTTGCCGAGTTCTTCCTTGTACGTCGTCCCGACCGACACGGAATCGAACACGGCATCGACGGCGACGTTGTTCAGCCGCTTCTGCTCGGTGAGCGAGATGCCCAGCTTCTTGTAGGTGTCCAGCAGCACCGGGTCGACTTCATCGAGGGAGCCGAGGGGCTTCGTCGACTTGGGGGCCGAGTAGTAGCTGGCCGCCTGATAGTCGATGGGCGGATACTGGACGTTGGCCCAGTGTGGCTCCTTCATCGTCAGCCAGCGACGGAAGGCCTTCAGGCGCCACTCGAGCAGCCATTCCGGCTCCTGCTTCTTGGCGGAGATGAAGCGCACCGTGTCTTCCGACAGTCCCGGCGGCAGCGTGTCCGCCTCGATGTCGGTCGTGAACCCGTATTGGTACTCGCGATTGACCAGTGCGTCGATCGACGAACTCATGACTGCTCCTGTTTCTCTGCGATGATCTGACTCAACACGCCATAGTCGCACCGTCCACAGCCATCGTGACGATGCGAGCCGCGGACCAGCGGCACACCCAGCAACCGCTCCAGAAAGCGTCCTTCCACGGCGCAGGCGTCGGGGAAGCGCGCCGCCACCTCGCCCAACGCACAGTTGTGAATGCGCAGGGTCGTGACCGTGGAGTCGCCAACGGCTTCCTCCACCGCCTCCGCCATATAGCCCCGCGCCGTCAGCAACTCTGCGACCAGCGACACCCGCTCGTCGAGCGGCAACTCGTCCACCACCGGGCCAGCCTCCTCCGCCAACCCGCGCCACTCCGCCTCCAGCACGGCGGTTACCGCATCCGCCCCGCGCGTATCGCGCAGGGCCTCGAGCGCCGTCCCCAGCAGGGAGACGTACCGGCGGGGAAACAACGCCTCCCCGGCCGGAGTAAGAGAATAGGCATAGACGGGCGCGCCGACCCCGCGCACCTCGCGCGCGAACCGCACCAACCCGTCTTCCTCCAGCACCTTGAGATGTCGTCGCAGGGCGTTGGCCGTCAGGCCGAACTGGTCACCCAGCTCGTGCGCCGTCATCGGCTGCGCCTTCTTCAGCGCCACCAACAACTCCGCCCGCATCCCGCGAAACCCACCAAGCGCCCCGATGACCACTTCCATCGGGACAATATACATCGGGTTTTGAGACTACGTCAACGAAACCGTTGACGAATTGCCCCTTCTGGAAAAGTTTTCGTAAACGGTTGCCGCGGGACGGTTGTCCACCAAATTGGGCGGGCTTGCATCGTGCCAATCAGGGTTGTACTAACCGTTGCGACTGCCCCGACGTTCGACCCCCCGTCGAGCCATTTTGCCCCCCCGAGGTCTGACTATCCGTGCGACTGATCCTGGTGGGAACCGCTGTGATGCTGGCCTTGGCCAGTGTGTTGTTCATTCGCGCACGCATCCTGACGACGAAATCGATTGTCCGCGATGGCTTGTCGCGATTTCGGGACAACTTCCAGGGCCGCTATCCGGAAACGCTGCTGGCACAGACGTATCGCTATCTGGCCGAGCGACACGGGACGGTCGGTCCGCACTATATCGTGAAGCCCGAGGACGAGCTCGATCGTGTCTACGATCTGGCCGATCTGGATCTCGAAGACGCGGTGCTCGTGATTGCTGATCGCGCGGGCGCGCGGCTGCCCAAGTCGACCGATCTCGACGAACTCAAGACGCGCGGCGTGCGCACGGTGGACGACCTGCTGCGTTTCCTCGAGCCCTACTTTGTGCCGGAAGCTGTGAAGGGTTGACCGTCGACATGACTGGTCGCGCCACTCGCTACCATCCTTCGCTCCTCCTGACGCTCCTTGCCTGTACCCTCGGCGCGTCTGCCTGCGGACGAGGTGCCTCCCCGTCGCCGGCGGAACCGCCACGACCCGCGCCACGGGTGTCGCAGACGCCGCCGCCCGCGCCGCCTCCGCCCAACTACGGCCCGCGACCGGACTACCGTTCGCCGCGCGACACCGCCATCACGGACGCCGATCTCGATGCCCTGTGGCAGCGACAGATCATGGTGCCGGTCGAGGGAATCGTCCGCAGCAAGATTCGCGACGATTTCGCCGCCAAGCGTGGATCGGCCCTCCACTCGGCGCTCGACCTGATGGCCCCGCGGTCGACGCCCGTGATGGCAACGGACGATCTGGTGATCGGGCGCCTGGTCACCGGGCCCGTCGGCGGCATCGTCATCTACGCCACCGATCCCACGGACCGGTTCGTGTACTACTTCGCCCATCTCGAGCGCTATCGCCGCGGGCTCGCCGTGGGTGACCGAGTCGCGAAGGGCTCGGTGATCGGCTACGTTGGAACGACGGGCAACGCCCCCAAGAACGCGCCGCACCTGCATTTCCAGGTCATGAAGCGCGCCGCCGGGCGAGCATGGTGGGACGGCCCCTCCATCAATCCGCTGCCGTTTTTTGCCGCAGACGGTGTCCGCCCCTAGGCGGTCGACGTCGACACCGTTTCCTGGTCACGCATGAGCATGTCCGGCAAGGAGCGCGCGGCACTGCGCGCCGAAGCACATCACCTCGACGTCAAGGTCCACGTCGGTCATCAGGGCCTCACGCCCGCGTCGCTGCAGGCCATCGACGACGTTCTCCGCACCCACATGCTGGTCAAGCTGCAGGTGGCGAAAGCAGGCGAGCTCTCGGCCAAGGAAGCGGCGAACGCCGTGGCCGAGCAACTCGGCGCCGAGGTCATTCAGGTGATCGGGCGAACCTGCACGATCTACCGTGAGAATCCGGACCTCATGCGGAATGAAACGCCCCCGTGGCGTGGCTGATCGCGACGCGCGCTGAGGTGCGTCCTGTGCCGACCACGGAACCGATGAACCTTGTTGCGTCGTTCCCTTTCTGACTAATTTGCGCGCGGCAACAAGCATCCCCGTGCGTCCGACCTGAGACTTCTCCCATGCCCTACGTCATTACCGAAGCCTGCATTTCCGTCAAGGACAAGTCCTGCGTCGACGTGTGCCCGGTCGACTGCATCTACGAGGGGCCGGACCAGCTCTTCATCCACCCCGACGAATGCATCGATTGCGGCGCCTGTGAACCGGAGTGCCCGGTGACGGCCATCTTCCCCGAAGAGGATGTCCCCGTGCAACTCAAGAGCTTCATCGGCAAGAACCGCGAAGTGTTCGTCGGGCCGAACCCGCCGGGTCGCCCGACGCGCTAAAAGAAGCGCGGCTTGAAGTAAAAGGCCGCCGCGAGCACCAGATACTGCAGGAAGGTCGAGCGTTCGCTCCAGATGGCTTCCTGCCAATCGTGCTGCCCCGCCGTGCTATTGGCCGGCGGGCGTCCGAACCAGCGCGGCGTGCGCGCTTTGTAGTCCAGATACTCTTGCCCGAAAATCGACTCGAGCACGCCTTCCTCGTATCGCACGATGAGCGTGTACTCGATGGCGAAGATGATGATCGCGATCGGCAGGAACCAGAAGACGCCTGAGATCACGGTAAAGCCCATCCACGCCAGGAAGTTGCCGACGTAGAGTGGGTTCCGGCACCAGGCGAAGGCGCCATAGGTGACCAACCGTTGTACGTCGCGCGACCGCCGCCGAGTGACGGTGCCCGCCGCCGCCACGCCGGCAATACGCACCATCTCGCCGAGCGCGATCAGGAGCAGGCCCGCCGCCCACGTCGTCGACGTTTGCTGGCCCGGCACCAGAAGCGGGACCGCGAGGAACGGCACCGGCAACCAGCCGCGATGCTTGAAGAGCACCTGGCCGATGCGGGCGGCAGGCGAGCGTTCGGACTCGGATATGGCGACAGCCATCGTGTACGATGTTCAGAGGGAGGCAGCGCTCACTCGCCACCGCGCGTCGGAAGCGAAGCAAGAAAATCGGTGATCGCCAGCGTGACCGCCGCCGGACGTTCCACGCACGAGGCGTGTCCAGCGCCGGTGATGATCTCGAGGCGCGGGTTCGCCGCCGCCGGCAGCAGGTCCATCATGGCCTGCGCATCGGCCAGCGGCGTGAGCACATCTTCTTCGCCGACGATGACGAGTGTGGGAACGGTAATCGAGCCGAGCGTCGCGCGTGAGTCCGGACGGTCCCGAAGTGCGGCCAGGGCCCACGTCATCCCCGCCGCCGATTGCCGCCGCATCATCGCCCGTAACTGGTCTACGATCGGCGGACGGCTGCCGTGGGTCGTGGCCCCAACCATTTTCGGCAGTTGCGCCTCCGCAAACGCGGGGACGCCATCGCGGGCGATCGTGGCCATCGCCGCCCCACGGGCTTCTCGCGCGGCATCACCATCCGCCGTGGCTTTGGTATCGCACAGGACGAGACCACACACGCGATCCGGGCATCGACGCCAGATGGCCATGGCGATGTAGCCGCCCATCGACAACCCACCAATCACGGCGCGGCCGATGCCGAGGCGGTCCAGCAGATCGATGACCGCGTCGGCATAGGCGTCCACCGAGGGCGACGCACCGGATACGGGAGAGGCACCGAATCCCGGCAAGTCCGGCACGATGACACGCGCGTGCGCCGACAGTGAGGCGCGCTGCTGGGCCCAGAGGGACCGATCATGCGGAAAGCCATGCAGGAGGACGATGGGCAGGCCGTCACCGACGTCGTCGTGCTGCAGCAGAGACATCGTCGAGGCGGTCAATAGTCGCTCTCTGAGAGATCCATCGTTTGTGGGCCGCGATCGGCGGCGCGCACGGCATGCTCGGCGGTCACGCGCATATTCGCCTGCGCGGCATTTGCCTCACGACGTGCGGCGCGCTTCATCTCCTTTTCCTTCGCGTTCTCGCGCACCGCGATCATGCGCAGTGGGACGAGCACGGCAGCCGTCAGCGGGACCGCCACCATCAGACCGATGAAGCCGAACACGAGCGTCATGATGGCCTGGGCGACCAGCGTGATGGCCGGCGGCAGGTCCATCTCGCCGCGCATGAGGTAAGGGATCAGCAGGTTGTTTTCAACGAACTGGATGCCCCAATACGCGATCAAGACCGCGAGGGCCTTCTCGGGCGAGTCCACGAAGCCCATGAGTACGGCGGGCACGGCCGCCAGCACCGGACCGACGCTGGGAATGAACTCCAGCAGCCCCGCGATGAAGCCCAGTGCGAACGGGGCCTTCACGCCGAGGATGAGGAGGATGACCGTACTGACCACGCCGATCACGACCATCGCGACCAACTGGGTGACCAGCCATTTCCGGAGGACCGTCGCCATCTCCCCCAAGACCATGCGGACGGTGGCACGCGAACCCGCCGGAACGGCCGCCAGCATCCATCCGCGATAGACATCGGGTTCCGCGCCGATGTAGATGGCCAGGAAAACCAGCAACACGAACGAGGTCAGGACGGCCAGCGTGCTGGAGACGAAGGAGAACAGATACCCGCTCGCCTTCTGCAGGCCCTCTGCCAGCCGCTGCTTGAGCGCGTCGCTGGGCCGAACCGCCGGCGCCGCCTTGGTCGCGGCCCCTTTGGTTGGCGCGGCAGGGGCCGTGGTCGCGGCCGCGTTGTCGGGGTTCGCGGCGGCCTTGATGATGGCGGCCGTCGCGCCGGTCCGCTGCTTCGAGTCGATCCAGGTCTGGACCTTGTTGACGGCCTCCGGAAACTCGCGCTGGAGCTGCTGCCCCTGCTCGACGAGCGTCGGTGCCGACAGGGCGAGCCCTCCGCCGATCGCGCCGATTGTGCCGAACACGATCAGGGCCGACGCGATCCCTCGACGGATACGAAATCGCTGCAGGTAGTCAACGCCGCGACCAACGGCCAGGCCGAACAGCGTCGCGAGGAAAACCAGGAAGACCAGGGAGCTGATGGACCACAGCAGCTTCAAGCCAAAAAAGACGGCCAGAACCACCACGGCCGAGCGCGCGACGACTCCGGTTGGCCAACTCGGCCGCTCGGCCTCCGGGCTCGCGTCTTCAGGGGGTGCGACGTCGGTGTCTGGATTGGTCATGGACGGAGGGAACTCTCGACGCAGTCAGGGGGACCGGCAAGGGGCAACGGAAACGACGTGGTGTTTCTTCGAGGTCGGAAGGCGACCCCGTGCGCTGGTGGAGCGGTGTACCTTTCCTGTTCCATGCCATCGTCTGCGACGCAATATCTCGACACGGCCGACGCCGTCGATCAATTCCTGTCTGGCCTCGCCGGAACCCGAGCCATCGCGCTCGATACGGAAGGTGCCAGTTTTCACCGGTTCGTCGACCGGGTGTATCTGCTACAGCTTTCGACTGAACACCACGAAGCCGTGATCGATCCGTTGCCGATCGGAAATCCGGCGCGACTGGGAGCCCTGCTCGAAGACCGCGACATCGAGGTCATCCTCCATGACGCCGACTACGATCTGCGGTTGTTGCATCAGGACTATGGGTGGCGCGTCACGAACCTGTTCGACACACGGGTGGCTGCGCAGCTGCTTGGACTGCGCTCCTTCGGGCTCGCGGCGTTGCTCGAGCAGTACTTCGGCGTCAAGCTCGACAAGAAGCACCAGCGCGCCGACTGGAGCATGCGTCCCCTGACGGCCGACATGCTCGACTACGCCGCGCAGGACACGCGACATCTCTTGCCGCTGCGCGAGAAGTTGCGCCGTGAGCTCGAGCACAAAGGCCGATGGCACTGGGCCGAGGAAGAGTTCCGTCGCGCGGAGGGAACGCGCTGGGAGGAGGAAGGCCCCAATCTCGCGTTCCTGCGCATGAAAGGCGCGCGTGATCTCACACGCCGTGAGCTGGCGCGTCTGCGCGAGCTCGCGCAGTGGCGCGACACGATTGCGGCGGAACTCGATCGGGCGACGTTTCGCGTGGCCGGCAACGAG
>CAZMGX010000276.1:0-7114 GCA_964565915.1 uncultured Gemmatimonas sp. | reverse complement strand
GACGGTGCTGGCCCGAAGGCGCGTCGAGCCATCGCCCACGGTCCCTCGCAGTCGCTTCGGCGAGATGGTGCCGGAGATCGTGATCGGAAAGTCGGTGGTCACGCGGCCGTTCACCGTGCTGAGTTCGAGTTGTGCGCCGAAGTTCGACGGCAACTCAATCGTGACCGATCCATTCACGGTTTCGTACTCGAGGTCTTCCGCTCGGCTGACGGAGCCCATCGACACCGTGATGCTGCCGTTGACCGTCTTGGCGCGCACGGGACCGCCGGCACTGCGTGCCTGTACGCTGCCATTGACCGTATTCGCGCGCACTTCGGTCGTCACGCCGTTGACCTCGAGCCCGCCGTTGACGGTGGAGACATCGACGCGCACGCCCTCCGGGACGCGCACGACGAAGTGAACGGAGACATCATTGTCGCGGTTGTTGTTCCAGCGACTGTTGCGCTGACTGCGAATGCCGTTCTCGTCGCACCGGGACTCCTCGCCCCAGAGTGCGCACACGAGCACCTCGTCACCGATCTTCTGCTGTTCGATGCGCACCATCTCCGGGTCGCCGCGGCGCCACCGCTTCTCCGCCGTGACCTCGACGCGATTGCCGGTGGCGCGCTCGACCTCGATGCCGCCATTGATGTTCTTGATCATGATGCGACGTCCGGCGGGGATCGTGCCGGACCAGGTGAACGAACGGTCGGTCTGCTGGTCGCCACGCCGCTGCGCCTGGAGCGACTGCTCGGGGATCAGCACCGTCGCGCCAAGCAACGCCGTGGCCAACATCAAGGAGGTGCGCTGTGAAGGCGCGGACAAACGACGCGTCAGGAACATGGAAGGCTCCGGGATGAACGAGGTGAAGAAGCGCTGGGATGAAGCGCCGATGAAGTGCGGTACTTTGTCACTCTCTGCCGCGGGCGGCGCCGCGAATGAGGGTGATGTCGCCATTGAAGGTGCTCACGGCGATACGTGCGCTGCCGCCGCCGCCGAACTCATACCGCGACCCGCCGCGCTCGCCGCGACGGCCACCTTCGAGGCTGCCGGGCATCAGCGTCATGGTGCCGCCGCTGACTTCGCCGTTGAACGTCGAGACTTCGAGCTGACCCGCCGCCCCAGCGGGGAGACGCATGGTGACATCACCTGAGTGCGTGGTGACCTGCAGTCGTGCGTCGTCACCCAACGCTCCGGCCAGGACCAGATCGCCCGTGACACTGTTGAACTGCAGTCGACTGATGCGATCGATGCTGATGTCCGCATCACCGCTCGTGGTGTTCACCTCGACGGCGCCGCGGGACGCCCGGACGTTGATGTCGCCGCTGACCGTAGAGAGGCGGAGATCGCCGGACATGTCCGTCGCTTCGACGTCGCCGGCGACGGTCGTCGCGATGGCGCGACCGGACAGGGCGCGCAAGGTGACGTCCCCGGTATACACCTGCACCTCCACATCACCAGCGACGTCGATCACGTCCACATCGACCGTCATGCCGTGCACGATCACCTTGGTTCCGCGGGGCACATCGAGCGTGACATCGCCGCGATCCGTTCGACGCCCCGAGAATGACCGCTCGTTGCGCCCACGCGTCGATTCGTTCACGGCCAGGACCACCCCGACCCCACCGGAGCGCAGCTGATAGTCGTTGCCATTCGAACGCAGCTCGGCCGTCGCACGATCGCTGCCACGGACCACCAGTCGACCGCTACGCATGCTGATGTCGATGACCCCGTTGCGACTGACCGCGAACGACGTGTCGGGAGAACTCGACTGGGCGAACACCATCCGCGGAGCGGCACCCATCAGACCGAGCGCGAGGGCCGAACCTTGAACGGTGCGACGTGTCCAGGGGATGACTCGCCCGTTGACTGAGCCACTCATAGCAGCGCCACCCGGCGCATCAGCGCCAACTTCGATTCCAGCGCGCGGTCGAGGGTCGTCGACAACACGCGACTGGCCGGGTCCCGCTCCAGGGCTTCCCGGCTGTCGAGGATGGCGCGATCGATGATTTCGAGATTACGCCGCAACTCCGCCACCGTGGCGGAGTCGAGTTCGGCGAATCGTTCGTCCACAATCGTGCGCAGCGCCGAAATTTCCTGTTCATACACGATACCCGCGTTCGCCACGAGTGCGGCCGGCACGTCGGACGACCCCTCATCCGCGCGTGCGGTCGTATTGGCCACCGATCGATCGGTGCCGCTGCGCGCGACCTGCCAGGTCATGACCGACGTGACCGCGATGAGTACCGTGGCCGCCAGCGCGAAAATGCGCAGGCTGATCATCCGCGGTGCCCGCGCGGTCGATACACGTCCGGCGGCCGGCTCGGAGGCATCGAGCGGCAGCGCGGGCGGCGACGCGCGGTGCAGCGGGACGATCGGAGTCTCCAGTCGGGCGTTGATTTCCGGCCAGAGATCCCGCGACGGGGCGATCGGCGGCAGCGACGATGCCCGCCGCGAGAGCTCCGTGACGTCTCGCACCAGTGCATCACACCGCCCACAGGATGCACGATGGCGTTCCATCGTCGCCTGGGGACCGGCCTCGAGCTCGTGCTCGAGATACGCCATCAGGCGTTCCTCGAACGATGCGCAGTCCATGGTGGATGTGGTCGCTGGAAGTGGATCGTGGGTCATCGGAAAGTTCGGGTCGGACCGGTAAACTGTTGCCATCGTGTCGGCCATTGTCGTGACCGGCGACGTTGCTGCGGAACCATGACCATCATCGGGAGAGCGAGGCGCGCAGCAACATCCGGGCGCGATGCAATTGTGCCTTGCTGCCGCCGGGCGTGATGCCCAGCCGTTCGCCGATCTCCTCGTGCGTAAACCCTTCAACATCGTGCAGTACGAACACCCGTCGGGCCCCGCTGGGCAGCCGCGCGATCGCCGATTCGAGATCGAGCTGGTCGCCCACGGAGACCGGCCGACTCGTGGCCGCCTCCTGCGCGGCCGGATCATGGCTCGTTCGGGCGGCCTGCGTGCCCAATTGTTTTCGCTGCGACAGCACGACGTTCACGGCAACCCGATGCAGCCAGGTCGAGAAGGCCGCATCGCCACGAAAGCCGGGCAACTTCTCCCACACCCGGACGAAGACGTCCTGCGTCACTTCCTCAGCCTGTCCGCGATCTCCCGTCATCCGCACGCACAGCGCGTACACCCG
Source organism: uncultured Gemmatimonas sp. (assembly GCA_964565915.1). Lineage (GTDB taxonomy): Bacteria > Gemmatimonadota > Gemmatimonadetes > Gemmatimonadales > Gemmatimonadaceae > Gemmatimonas. The sequence goes on along the minus strand of CAZMGX010000276.1, from coordinate 3,981 downwards.
ATCCACGTGCATGCGATAGACGCGCTCGAACGCACGGCGATCCCCGAGTGCAGCCGCAGCGACATCCTCCGGCACCGCGTGCGGTGCCGGCGTCGCAGCCGTGTTTGCCATTGTCGGTTCGGTCACGAGCTGCGCGTGCATGGGCCTCGAAAGTGGTTCACCCGATTGGATGACCCGCGAGGCCGAAGGGTTTGAACTCCCGTCCGAGGCGTAGCTCGCCGGGTCAGCCGGCGCGATCGAACCCCGTCACGATGCCCGGCAAATCCCCCATACGGTCCAACCACCAGGTTGGGTTCGATCCGGCCAGCTCCTCGCGCGTGAACGGCCCCCATAGTGCCGCGGCAGTCCGAACCCCGGCCGCACGACCAGCGCCCATGTCGTGCGGCGAATCGCCCACGAAGACGGCTCGCGACGCATCCGCGCCGAGACGTTCCAGCGCCAGCCACACGGGATCCGGCATCGGCTTGTGCCGCTCGGTTTCCTCATAGGTGACAATGGTATCGAACGCATCGGCAAGACCAACGTGCTGCAGGGAGCGGGCGGTCATGCCGCGCCCCTTGCTGGTCACGATCGCCGTCGCATGTCCCGCGGAACGGGCCCACTGCAGGGTTTCACGAACGTCGGGAAAAAGACTGGTGAGGCGTTCGAGGTGCACGTCCTGATAGGCGCGATATCGCTCGACCATGACGGCGATCTCCTCAGGGGTATCACACCATTCGGCCAGTTGGGTGCGCAATGGGGTGCCGATACCGGCGGTCCATTGTGCAGTGGTGGGACGGCGCGTGCGACCGGCGAACGCGGACTCCATGCACTCGAGCAGCAGACCGATGGAGTCGATCAGCGTGCCGTCGAGATCGAACAGCAGGGCAAGTGAGGACATGGCGAAACGTAGTTTGTGCGCCCGGGAACAGGGCGTTTCGCCAACGCCCCGCTGGTCCGAGGCACGGCTGGCTACGTGTCCGTGCGCCGGCGCATCACGAGGCAGGCAAGGACGCGATACGACTGCGGCAGCGCATCGTCCGTTTCCCTGAGCCCGGACTGGTTGAGCGCTGGAAAGGTCTTCCATCCGTTCAGCCACGCGTGCGGCGAGCCTGCCGACGGAGCGCGCGACATGGCCGTCCATCGCCGCAAGGCGTCTTCGGCGGCGGCCCCTCGCACGCGAAACACCATGTCCAACGCGTCCTGCACGTCACGTCGTACATGGAGTCGCCGTGCTGGTGTGAGGGTTCGCACGCGTTCGCGCACGGCCGCGAGGGCTCTGCGATGCGGGGCGCTGACGAGGGTCTCGTCTCCAAGCTCCGCACGCAGCGAACGTTGACGACACCAGCGAAGCAGTACGCGCGATACGGACGGCCACACGACGTCCGACCACGGGGTTCCCGGGTCGTCGCCCGAGACGCCGTCGCCCGGTACGCCGTGGTACTCCCGAGATCTCTGCGACTGCGCGCTCTCGCGACCGTGTGGCCAGCCCGATTCCGAACACCGCTGCAGCACCCGTAACACCCGACCGGGTGAACCGGTAACGCGCACACCCAGCCGCTCGGCGCCATTCACATCGAGCGCACACTCGAGTTCGAGCGCGAGGAGCAGCGGCGTGCCGCGTCCGTCAGCGACGAGCGCAATCCCGCCGTCACACGCGCCAGCGTCGAAGGCAACCAGTGGGTGCGCGGCGATGGTCCGAACGATTGGGGGGTCGGCAACCGGATCCACGTCGGTGTCGGCCCACCGTCGCACGATGTCCCGCACGGCTGTCGCCGCCTCGGCCGCGCTGTAGCGCGCGTGTTGCGCTCCGTCACCAGCGTCACCAGCGTCGCCAGGGTCGCCAGCGTTACCAGCGGCCGAGCCTGCCGAGCCGACGAGTTTGTTGGAGAGCCGTGCTTTGCGGGCGAGCCGTGCATACAGACGCAACACGGACTCAGCGCCGCGCGGCGGGGCAAACTCGTAGACGATCACCTCCGGGTGCTTCGAACCGACGCGCGCGCATCGGCCCACGCGCTGTCGCCGCAACGCGGAGGTCCACGGCAGATCGAGGTGGACCACGACGCCCGCATCCTGCAGGTTGACGCCCTCGGCCAGCAGATCGGTGGTCAGCAACATTCGTATGCGCTGGTGAGGGGGCGGTGGTGGGCGCCCTTGTGCGTCCGGCGCGAAGCTGTTCAACGCCTCCTGTCGCGAGATCGCGCCACTCGCAATCCACGCACGCCGACCGGTGAGCACGCCAACTCCCGCGATGTCGGACAAGGCACGTCCAACGGCGCGTACGGTTTCGGCGAATTGCGAGAACGCGACGATCGGCACGGGGTCGTGCGCTGCCATGAGGGTACGCAACTGATCCGCCCTCACGGCGTCAGACCGCGTCATCCGCGTTTCGGGATCGGCGGCTCGACGGACGTGACGCAGCACGTCGCGCACCGCGTCGAGGTGTCGGTGCAGGATGTCCAACAACGGCCCGGATTCTGGTGCGTGGCCGGCGAGCAATTCGGGAAACGCGAGTTGCACTTCGTGTTCACCGACGAGCCACGTCCGCAACTCGGCCGCAGTCGGATGGCGACCAGCCTCGAGGGCCTGTTGCAGCGCCTCCCCCCGCAGGAGCCGACGACGCAGTGCGCTGACCAGCGCGGCATCGCTGGAACACCAGGCGCGCAGCAGTCCAAGTCGAATCAGTGCTCCGGCGATGGCCCCATCGTGCGCCGGCAAGGGGGCTGGCAAGGCGAGAATGGCGTCCAGCAGTGAAGGGTCGTGCGGCACGATCATCGGCGTGCGACGCGCGATCCGCGGTCGATCCGAGGTGTCGTTGCGTCGGACGATCACCCGTGCCAGCAGTTGCTCGTGCAGTCCGTTGCTTTTTGATCCCATCGACAGCGCCAGCAGCGCACGCAGATCGGCGGGGGTGTTGTGTACGGGTGTCGCCGACAACAAGAGCAAGTCGCAGCCGGCCACCAGTGCAGAGACGGCGCGATATCGCCTCGTGGTCGGCGTGCGCAGGTGATGGGCTTCATCGACGATTACCAGCGAGTCGGCGCCGACCGGCTCGATCTCCGCACGTTCGCGCGAGAATCGCTGTAGCGACACCAAACGGATATCGCGTGCCTCGGCCCGCGCTACCGCCGCGCGCCACATGGGGAGGAGCGCTGCCGGGACGATCACCAGCGTCTGGGGGTAGCGTCGCGCGACTGCCAACGCGGTATACGTCTTGCCCATTCCGACGTCATCGGCCAACAGCGCAACGTGATCCCGCCCAAGAATCGTGCATAGACGAGTGACGGCATCCCGCTGGTGTTCGCGAAGTGTCACTGATCCCAGCCCGACGTCCATCGGCCGGGATTCATCGCCAAGAATGGCGCGCGCGATGGCGTGGCGCACCACGCCGGGTGGCACGAGGCACGCACGATTTCTCCCGTGACGCATGTCAGTCTCCCCACACGAGCAGCGCCGTCAGGTGGTGGGCGGCAACGCCGTACGCTCCGGCTATGATCTCGACTTCGTCGTGTTCGGCGATGGTCTCGCCCTTGGCGCGACGAGATGAGAGTTCCGCCAGCGCCACCCGAGCGCTGGTCCATGCGGCGGGTATCGGCAACGTCGCCACGGTCCATCCCATGTACCGGCGGAAGCCACCTCGAGCCGGTTCGGCAAGTGCCTCGAACCAGCGCGCGGCCAGTTTAGACGCCAGCAGGGCCTGAAGTGCTTCGGCATCCTGCATCGAGGTCGCACGCAGTACGTAGCAGCTGTTGAGTGGGACGGTCGGGTCACCCGCAGCCAGCACCCGTGGGCGCAGTCGGCGGCCGATGTCCGCCCACACGACGCGGGGCGATTCGCAGCGCGCCGCCTCGGTCCGATGCAGGGTCCACCAGGGCTGTCGGCCGCGTGCATCCCGTCGTCGTTCGAGACGTGGTCGCCATTGGGCCAGCCAGCGCGCGGCCGATGGCGGCAATACACGCATCGGCGCACCGCTACCGTCGTGTGTCCAGACGATGCAGAGGT
>CAZMGX010000275.1:0-7190 GCA_964565915.1 uncultured Gemmatimonas sp. | reverse complement strand
GTCGCCACGCTGCCGCGATACACTCCCGTGCGTACATCGCCACCGTCGAGGACCAGGACTTCCACCTGCTCCGGCCCGAGCGCATAGGTACCCGGACCGCGGTACTCGATCTGTACGCTGATCCCGAGATCTTGCGTCCAACTCGAAACGACGAGCGTGTCGGGGGCGCCGGCGCGACGTAGCAGCGTCGCATTTCCGGGAAGAGCGAAAAACGCGCCGTTGAGACTGCCGGTGAGTTGTGAGGGCTCCGGAGCGGTCGGTCTGCGGTCGGCGCAGCCGATCAGCAGGGAGCAACCAAGCGCGACGCGAAACATGGTCCGCGGGGCGCTCGCGATGCGGTGGCGGGTCGTAGGCATGCAGGAAGAACCGCGCGGGGGCGTGTTGCGTCACCGCGTGTCACGCTGGGGCCCCACATTCTCGCAACAGACTCGCCGTGTTCGGCCGCTCCGACTCATCGGCGACGGCCAGCAAGTATCCCAGTGGCGTACACTCCACGATCGCGCCGGGTTGTTCGTAGTGCCCCGGCACCTTCACCCGAATCGAGAGGTCCGCACCGGCGTCCAGCAGGAGGCGCGTGGTCGTGGCACCCGCGTCGTCAAACTGCGTGACCGCGTGAAAGATGGCGGTCTGTCCGCCGACGCCTGCCTCGTCGGTAAGCGCACGCGCGTTCACATCGGCGCCACGGTCAAGCAACAATCGGATCGCGTCATCGTTCCGAAATTCCGCCGCGACGTGCAGCAGGGTCGCGCCGCGCAGGGTCAGCATCCGACCACCGGACGCTCCAAAGTCGAGCGTGGGAAAGCGCTGCGCCATCAACGACGGATCGGCCGTGATTGCTTCCCGGAACTCGTCCATTCGACCGCGCAGCAGGCTCAGCACCGCGGGCACGTTGTAGGTGGTGGTCGCGCCCGCCGCGAGCAACAGATCAATACAGGCACTCAGCTGCGGAGAGCGCACGTACGTCCCAAGCACGTAGTCCAGCGCGGTGCCGGAAAACTCGCGGGCGGCGTCGGTGCAGTTGGGATCGGCGCCGTGATCCAGCAGCCATCCGAGTGCGACGGGGTCGAGTGTCTCGCACGGCGCGAAGACGATGGGGAAGGTGCCGTTCCAGACCCCGTTCACATCCGCGCCTCTCTCCACCAACAGCTGCATCATGGCGACGCGATCACCATGCAACGCCGCGCGCATGAGCGGACCGTCGCCGCCCTGACGCACGTCCGAGCCGTGGTCGAGCATCCACGCCGCGATGGCCAGACGGGTTGCACTGGGCGGTCGCCACGGCACTCGGCATTCGGCGACCCACGTGAGCGGCCCGTTCTCCCGGTATCCCAAAGGTGCCCGATGCAACTCGGGACGGGCAGTCATCAGGGCGATGACCGTCGAGAGATCCTCGGCGTCGATGGCGCGCTTGAGTGCCGCGACGTCGGAGGTCTCCGCCGATCGCTGCGCGTGCAGGGTCTCGATGTGGGACTTGAGGGCGGGCCAGCTCGCGAACCCGTAGCGGCGCGCAATCCTGAACAACGCGTCGGCGAGCGTGCGCGCCTCGCCGGATCGCTGCAGGTCCTTCGCCTGCTCCTTGAGATGGCGCAGATCGGGGCGATCGGGAAGTGCCCGCGGTGTCTCGGACGAACCGGTCATGCAACCTCCTTTCATGAGAGCGCCCGTGTCCGCACGGCGGGCCGAAAGAAGGTGCACAGAGAGATGTTCCAACGAGGTGGGCTTCTACCCTTTCCGCGGACCGGCGGCGTCCTTCACGCCTGCAACGATGTTACCCGAAACGCGCGCGACGGGCAACCACTGCTTCTGGAAGCATGGCCGTTTTGGTCGTTATCGTGTCATTGCTGCCACATCGTGTCACCCGCACCTTGGGGGTGGAGGATCATCCATGACGAAACGCACCATCGCGGTGTTGCTCTACGACGGCGTCAACGCGCTCGACGTCGCTGGACCCTTGGAGGCATTCGCGTCGGCGTCCACATTGGCATCCGAAGCAGGGCGGACCGACCCCGAACGCGAAACGGACGGGCCGCCGTACACCCTTGAAGCATGGAGCCTGGGATCGCTCGACGTCCGTTCCGAGTCGGGCCTTAGACTGCGTGCCGACCGGCGTGCGCCAGAGGCGCTCACGGCCGATCTGCTGCTCGTACCGGGCGGGTCCGGGATTCGTGAGCCGAACACGCTGCGCGCCCTCAGCCGCTGGATCACTCGACACCACGCGGCGTTCCCGCTCATCGCCAGCGTCTGCACCAGCGCCTATGCGGTGGCCGCCTCGGGTATTGCCGACTTGCGCACACTCACCACGCACTGGGCGCACGCCGATGACTTGCAGCGTCGGTATCCGAACGTGCGCGTGCAGTCGGACGCGCTGTTCACCCGGGACGGGGCGCTCTTGTCCTCTGGCGGTGTGACCGCGGGCATCGATCTCGCCCTGTCGATCATCGAACAGGACCTCGGTGTTCGCGTGGCGATGCGGGTCGCGCGCGACTTGGTGGTGTTTCTGCGACGAACGGGCTCGCAGGCCCAATTTTCGGAACCTCTCCGGTTGCAGGAGGCGGACGATGGCGACCTGCACGATGTGTGTCTGTGGGCAACCAACCATCCGACAGCCGATCTCAGCATCGCCGCGCTCGCGCGCCGCGCTCATCTCAGCCCGCGCCAGTTTGCGCGTCGTTTCCGTGCGGCGTTCGGGACGACGCCCGGACAGTTTGTCCTCACGCTCCGCCTCGATCGCGCGCGTACCGCTCTCGAGAGCGGGCGCATGCCCATCAAACGCGTCGCCCGCAGCGCGGGGTTCGAGAGCATCGATGGCTTCCGGCGCGCATTCGAACGGGACTTCGGCGTGTCGCCCGCCGAGTACCAGCAGCGGTTTTTCAACAGGAGGTCGTCATGACCAGCCGTCGTACGTTTGTCCATCACGGAGCCGTGATCGCCGCCGGCGCGGCGCTGCGCCCGCTTCTTTCGGGATCCCGCCGGGCGGCCATGTACATGTGTCCGCCCTGTGGCTGTGCCATGGATGGCCGCGTCTTCGAGGCCCCGGGAAAGTGTCCGGCGTGCGACATGACGCTGATCGAGGCCGCGCCAGCGCAGCTGCCCTTCGAGCCGAACACGCTCGCTGCGGGACGCGGGGCCTTTCTCACGGCGGGCGGTGCGGGTCGGCGAGAGCAACGCATCACGGTGGCCTACTACAAGCCGACGCGGTTTACCGTGTCGTCGCCCATGCTGATCGTGCTGCCGGGGTCCGGACGTAACGCGGTGGACTATCGCGAGCCGTGGATTCAGCGGGCCGAAGAGGCCAACGTCCTGGTCGCTGCGCTGGGATACCCCGAAGCCGACTACGATTTTGCGGCCTATCAGCTGGGCGGCGTGGTGTCCGACCTTTCGCTGCGCAATCTGCCGCCGCTCGTGAATGGTGAGCTGCCGTCGTCGCTGCATCTGCGTGATGAAGACATCGCGTTTGCGGTCAATCCGCGTCGCGAGACGTGGATCTTCTCCGATTTTGATCGGATCTTTCGTCACCTGGTGAGAGCCACTGGCTCGCATGCGACACAGTACGACCTCTTCGGCCATTCGGCAGGCGCACAGATCCTGCACCGTCTGGCACTGTTTCATCCGCGCTCGGCGGCCCGGCGCATCGTTGCGGCAAACTCCGGGCTGTACGCGATGCCTCTACTCGACGAGCCGCCGCTGGTGGGATTGAAGGGCACGGGACTAGATCCGTCCGACCTTAAGGCGGCCTTCGAGGTGCCGCTGCATCTCATGCTTGGGGCGCTGGACAATGACAGCGAACGCGGCGGCACACAGTTGCACACCCCTCGACTGGACCGCTACGGGACGAACCGCCTCGAGCGTGGCCGACGCTTCTTCGCAGAGGGAGAGCGGATCGCCCGCGAGTTGGGCGTGCGCTTGCGTTGGCAGCTGCAGGTGGTGCCAGGGGTTGGCCACGACCACGAACGTATGGGAGACGCGGCCTTTCGACGGCTGTACGGCTGACCAGAGCCGCCTGATTCCGTCCCATCTTGTCGAGCGGGTGTCCGGCGGCGAATTTCGCACGGTTGCAGTCCCGTGTCTCCCCCCCAACGCGGTGTTTGCGTCATGCGCTCCTCTCTGTCTCTCGCGCTCCTTGTCGTTTGCGCCGGGCCCGCTCTGGCCCAGGATCCCGACTCGCTGGCACGCGCGCCCGGTGGCGCCGGCGCCGGACGCGGCGGGGCCGCCGGTCCTCGCCCCTACGATCGTGTCATCACGGCCGACGCCAAGACCAAGCGCGGCCTCATGCATGTGCACCGCATCGGCGATCGTCTGTTCTTCGAGATTCCGCGACGGGAATTCAAGAAGGACCAGTTGCTGATCGGACGCTACGCGCGTGCCGCTGCACCGGAAGGCGGACGCGGTGGCGGCGGCGCGACGCAGTATGCGGGCGATCAGTTTGCCGAGCGCACGCTGCGCTGGGAGCTGATGGGCAACCGTGTGGTGCTGCGCGGTCCGGAGTTCGCCATCACGTCCAGCGACACCACGTCATCGGTCCTGCGTGCGGTCGAAAACGCGAACTACGCCGCGGTCATTGCGACGTTCAACGTGGAGGCGTGGGGCCCCGACAGCGCTCCCGTCATTGACGTGACGCGCTTGTTCACGACGGCTATTCCCGAAATTCAGGCCCTGCCGGGGACCATCGACGCCACGCGGTCCTTCATCGAGCGGCATCTCGCGTTCCCGGACAACATCGGCATCGAGGCCACGCAGACCGGCCTCGCGCCTGCCGCTGCCGCTGCCGGTGGTGGCGGTGGCGGAGGCGGGGGGGGAGGCGCGGCCCCGCGGCCCCCACGCAGCGTGATGGCCCACTACAGTATCGTACGCCTTCCCGAGGTGCCCATGATGCCGCGGCGCTTCGACGAACGGGTCGGCTTCTTCTCCGAGCAGACCACCGATTTCGGCACCAACGAACACCGGTCGGCCGCGCGACGGTACATCACGAAGTACCGCCTCGAGTGCAGCGACCGGAAATCCGGCAACCTGTGCTATCCGAAGAAGCCGATCACGTATTACGTGGACCGGGACACGCCGGAGTGGCTCAAGAAGTACGTACGCGCCGGCATCGTGGAGTGGCAGGTGGCGTTCGAGGCGGCCGGCTTCAAGGAGGGCATCGTCGCGGCCGATCCACCATCGGCGCAGCAGGATCCCGACTGGTCACCCGAAGACATTCGGCACACCGTGGTGCGCTGGCTGCCGTCGACGACCGAAAACGCGCAGGGGCCGCACGTGCATGATCCACGCACGGGCGAGATCCTGAACGGGTCCGTGCGGATGTTCCACAACATCATGAACCTGCAACGGTCGTGGTACTTCACGCAGGCGTCGCCGCTCGATCCGCGGGCGCGCAAACTGCCGATGCCCGACTCGCTGATGGGTCGTCTGGTGCAGTTCGTCGTGGCGCACGAAGTGGGGCACACGCTGGGCCTGCAGCACGACCAGATCGGCAGCTCGTTGTATCCGGTCGACAGCCTGCGCAGTCGCACGTGGCTCGCCAAGATGGGCCACAGCCCCAGCATCATGGACTATTCGCGCTTCAACTATGTGGCGCAGCCGGAAGACAATATTCCAGTGAACCTGCTCATTCCCACCGTCGGCCCGTACGACAAGTACGCGATCATGTGGGGATACAAGCCGATTCCGAATGCCAAGACGCCGGACGCGGAGCGCGTGGTGCTCGAGCAGTGGTCGCGGATGCAGGACACGATTCCGTGGTACCGCTTCTCGGCCAACAACGCGTATGGTGCGACGGGTACCCAGAGTGAGGCGGTGGGCGACGCGGACCCGGTCAAGGCGACGACGCTGGGCTTCAAGAACATCGAGCGTGTGATGGGCTACCTGAAGACCGCGGCGACCGACCCGCTCAGCGACAACTCTGATCTGCTCGAGCTGTACAACCGAACCGTCGGGCAGTGGGCCAATGAGGCGGGCCACGTGGCCACGATGGTGTCCGGTGCAACCGTGCAGTACAAGTCGGGTGGCCAGACGGGTTCGGTTTACACCCCGATCCCGAAGGAGAAGCAGGCCGAAGCGGTCAAGTTCATCAACGAGAACGTCTTCAAGGCGCCCGCCTATCTCATCCGACCCGACATCGGCGAGCGCATCGAAGCCGGCGGCATGATTCAGCGTATCAACGCCCCGCAGCAACGGGTGTTGAATACGCTGTGGCAGGATGCGCGCCTCAACCGGCTGCTCGAACTGGAAGGCACGACGGCCGACAAGTCGAAGGTGTACACCCTGAACACGATGCTCGATGATGTGCGCAAGGGTATCTGGGAAGAACTCTCGGCGCCGAGCACCGTCATCAACGTGTTCCGTCGTGAGCTGCAGAACGATCACATCTCGCTGATCAACACGAAGATGAATCCGCCGGCGCCGGCAGCGGGTGCGGGCGGTGGTGGCGGCGGCGGTGGCTTCGGTGGTCCGCCCGCCGCACCGCTCTCGGAGGATGCGAAGTCGCACCTGCGCGGCCAGCTGACGACGCTCAAGAGCGAAATCGAGGGCGCGCTGCGGAAGGCTGGTGACAAGCCCACCGAGCTGCATCTGCTGGCCGCTTTGCATCGGATCGAGACGATTCTCGATGCCAAGGCGGCGGCGCCGCGTCCGTTGCCGTAAACCGCCGGCAACAGGCCGCATCGTACATCGGGCGCCGCACGACGCGGCGCCCGATTGTGCATTCAGCGACTGCTGGTGGCGGTGGCGCGGCGCGCGCGATCCGCTTCCCAGTCCACAAACGGTCCGTCGAAGTCGACGAGACGGGTGCCGTCGAAATACCACACGCGGGTCGCCACCTCGCGCAGAAACGCGCGGTCGTGGCTGACCAGCAGCACCGAGCCGTCGAAGTCCTCGAGCGCGTCTTCGAGGGCCTCGATGTTCTCGACGTCCAGGTGGTTGGTTGGTTCGTCAAGGATGAGCAGATTGGCGCGCGCCAGCGTCATGAGGGCCAGCGCCACTCGGGCGCGCTCGCCGCCGCTGAGAGTCCCAACCTCACGTTGCACTTCATCGCCGCTGAACCCGAAGGCGCCGAGGCAGTTCTGAATCTGCCCGCGATTCCAGAGCGGCCGCTGACTCTGGATCGCATCGTACATCGACATCTGCAACGGGAGGTCGGCGAGGTCCTGACGAAACCAGGCCGGCGTGATCGACGAACCGATGACGGCGGTGCC
>CAZMGX010000274.1:6017-7198 GCA_964565915.1 uncultured Gemmatimonas sp. | reverse complement strand
GCGCGAATCGCTCCGGCCCGCCGGCCTCCTCGATGAGCTGCACGCCCTCTTGAATGACGCCGCGTCGCGCACCAGCGCGGTTCACCTTGGGGAGCACGCGGCGCAGCAGCGGCATGGCCACGTCGCCGGGCAACTGCACGCGTCCGATTTCGTTCTTTTCAGCTTGTGACTTTGAGAGCCATGACGATGGCGAAAGCGATTCGCGCGTGGGCCCACTGGCCCAGAATCCCACGTCCACGCCCCAGTCATCACGAGCGCCCGGCATGTCGATCAGGCGCGGGGTGCCGATGGGCAGCACCCACCTGCCATCTGGCGCCTGAACCTTGAGCGGTGCCTTGTTGCGCGACTGCGCGATGAGCCCGGCCACGCTCACGATGTTGATGATCGGGAAGACGGCCCCGACGCTCGCGCCGACCGCCCACAACCCCGACGCCGCCAAGCCGACCCCCGCGATGGAGCCGCCAAGCAACATCGCGTTCCTGCGCAGTCGACGACCGAACTGATCCCCATACCGCCACGCCGCAAACTCGGGACGCTGCGGCGCACCGATGCGCACGAGATCGGTGCCATCACGCAACCGCGCCATGCCGATGTTGTCCGTGCTGACTCGGATACGCGTCTCACGAAAGGCGCGCTCGCATTGCTCCAGTGCTTCCCATCGCGTATCGAACGGCGTCAGGTTCCAGCGTTCACAGGCACGACACACGACCCAGAGGCGTCCACGATCCGGATCGAACGCCAGCCGACGGCCGATCGGTAGCGCCTCGATGGACTCATTCGCGCCGAGGTTGGCGGCGCAGTGCAGACACGTCGCATACATGACGGCTAGTCCTCTGGCTTTCGTACGCGCAATCGTTCACGTGCGGCATCAATCGACGCCGGCACGAACATGTCGTCGGCGATCTTGGCGATCTCCTCCGCCTCACGCCAGGCGCGCTCTAGATCCGCCAGTTCACCATCCATCGCGCGACGTTCGGATTCCTCGTGCAGCGCCATCTCGAAGGCCAGGCGTTCATGGACGGGCAAGGTGTGTAGCGCACCGGGAATCTTGCTCACCTGCTCTGTCGAGAGTTTCCGCTTCCACGCCGAATTACCCGGATCCACACCCGGTCGTTTCCAACGTTTGTCACCTGCCTTGGCGCCCAGTGTGCGCTGCAGACGCTGGATCACGCCGGCAGGAT
>CAZMGX010000274.1:0-6007 GCA_964565915.1 uncultured Gemmatimonas sp. | reverse complement strand
GAACGGACCATGCAAGCTCAGTGAAGCCCGTGCACTCGGCCAGCTCGAACGGCACCCCCGCCGTCTCCAGCAGCTCCACCGCCTGCTGCACCCGCTTGGATGAACCACCGAATCGATTGACGGCGGGCAGCAGCTGCTGAGCCGCGCGCTCAGCAGCTGCACCCGTAAGAATGGACGTGCCCTGCTCGTGCTCCAGCCGCAACGCCAGTGGCTGTCCGCGGTCCGCCTGCTCGATGACACTCATGCGCGCGTGACGCCGCAACACTTTCAGGATCTGCCCGTCTGCCGCACGAACACGCGCCACCAACTGTCCTGGTCGCCCGTGTACGAGGGCGTCCCATACCCCCGCATTGCCGTAGACTCCGCCCAGTGAGGCGACGCCCGCACCGACCCACATCACACCGGCCGTGACAACCGCGGCGCTTCCCACCACGACGCCGGTAATCAGCAGTTGCCGCTTGCGACGTCGACCGAACTGGTCGCCGTAGCGCCACGCCGCCATTTCCGGGCGTTGCGGATCGCCGATACGGATGAGGTCGAGTCCTTCGCGCAAACGCGCCAGGCCGATCTCATCGGTACTCACCCGGAGACGGCTATCCCGAAAGCGCCGCTCCGCCGCCTCGATGGCTTCCCAGCGCTCATCCAACGGCGAGAGGTTCCAGCGCGCACAGGATCGGCAGACGACCCATAGGCGGCCCTTCGCCGGATCGAAGGCCAGCCGTTGACCCACCGGAAACTCTTCCAGTGCCTCGTTCCGTCCCAGATCGGCGGCGCAGTGAATGCAGGTCGTGAACATGGTCAGGCCGGGGAAGTGAGGCGTGCGGGTGACGCAGACCCCAGTCCTTGGTATTTTAGTGAGATGCCCGATCCCGTGTACCTGGACCACGCCGCCACGACGCCTGTGCGCGACGAGGTCATGGCCGCGATGCTGCCCTTCTTCGGCCCTCGCTTCGGTAACCCCTCCAGCGTGCATCGCTGGGGCCGTGAGGCCCGTGTGGCCCTCGACGAGGCCCGTGAGCGCCTCGCCGCCTGCCTCGGTGCACATGCCGACGAGGTTTGCTTCACGTCTGGCGGCACAGAAGGCGACAACTTCGCGATCCTCGGGACCGCACGGACCCTCCGGTCTCACGGACGCACCGTCGCGGTCACGACACCCATCGAGCACAAGGCGATCCTCGCGGCGGTCCATCAGGTGGCGCACGAGGGCGGACAGGAACGCATCGTACGGGTTTCAACCGACGGACTCGTCGATCGCGACGATTACACCCGATGTCTCGGCCCCGACGTGGCGGTCGCCAGTGTCATGTGGGTCAACAACGAAATCGGCGTCATGCAGGACGTACCTGCCCTCGCCGCCGAGGCCAAGGCGGCAGGTATCGTCTTTCACACGGACGCGGTGCAGGCGTTCGGCAAGACCGCGATCAACGCGAAAGACACCCCCTTCGACCTGCTCACGATCTCCGGCCACAAGCTCGGCGCACCCAAGGGCATTGGCGCACTGTTCATCCGTCGCAACACGCTGATCGAGCCGATGTTTCATGGCGGATCCCAGGATCGTGGCCGCCGTCCGGGCACCGAAAACGTCGCCTTTGCCATCGGGCTCGCGACCGCAGCCGAGTTGGTGCTGGCGGAACACGAGACCGAAGGGGCGCGTCTGGCCTCGCTGCGCGACACGCTCGAATCACGGCTGCGCGAGCGTATTCCGGATCTCGTGGTGCACGGCGCCTACGCACCACGCGCGCCACACATCTCGAACATCTCGATACCCGGTACCGACAGCGAGTCCATGCTGATGGCCCTCGACCTGCGCGGTATTGCCTGCAGCGCGGGCTCGGCGTGCCAGAGCGGAAGCGTGTCCGCATCCCATGTGCTGAGTGCGATGGGTGTACCGCCGCAACTCGCGAACGCCGCACTCCGGCTTTCGCTTGGCAGCCTCACCACCGACGCGGCCATCGATCGGGTCGTCGAGGTGCTGAGCACCCTGGCCGCCAAGGCGCGCGGAGCGGCGCCGGCGTTCGCCTGAAGGACACGCCATGATCGACGCGCTTCACGTCTCCGCTGCCCACAGCACCGTGCAGGACGCACCAGGACCAATCGCCGGCGAGCGTGTCCTGGTCGCGATGTCGGGTGGCGTCGATTCCTCCGTGGCGGCCGCGCTGCTCGTGGAGGCGGGCTGCGACGTCGTGGGGGTCACGATGAAGCTGCACAACGACGGCAGCGATGTGCCCGACCGCCCGTGCTGTTCGCTCGATTCCACGAGTGATGCGCGGCGCGTGTGCGAGAAGCTCGGCATCCCGCACTACGTGACGAACCTGGTCGACCACTTCGGACAGGACGTGCTGGATGACTTCGTGAACGAGTACGCACGCGGTCGCACGCCGATCCCGTGCGTGCGCTGCAACACGTTCACGAAGTTCCGCGATCTGCTCAGCAAGGCCGACGCCATCGATGCGAAGTGGTTGGCAACGGGGCACTATGCACGCATGGGTGTGCGCCGTGGTGCGCGCGTGATGCGGCGCGGCCTCGATCCGTCGAAGGACCAGAGCTACTTCCTGTGGGGCATCGATCGCCCCGTTCTCGATCGCCTGGTGCTGCCCATCGGTTCACAGACCAAGGCCGAGACCCGCGCGATCGCGCGCCGATTCGGCTTGCGGACGGCGGAAAAGCTCGAAAGCCAGGACATCTGCTTCGTGCCCGACGGCGATCACGTGCGGGTACTGCGGGAACATCTTGGCGACGACGCGCCGGCGTTGTCAGCAGGTCCGCTTCGTTTGACGACAGGCGAAGTCGTTGGTGAACACCAGGGCTTCGCGCGGTACACGATCGGCCAGCGCAAGGGGCTGCCCGGTGGCTTCAGTGAGCCGATGTTCGTCGTCGACATCGTACCCGCAGAACGGGCCGTAGTGATCGGCCCACGCGACGCCCTGCTTGGCCGCGGCGTCGAGGCGCATGGCGTGACGTGGCTGGTGGATCCGCCGACCGTTGGCGACAGCGTGCAGGTGCAGGTGCGCAATCGCGCTCGCGCCGCCGCGGCAACGATCGTGCGACTGGCCGACGGTGTGATCGAACTCGCACTCGACGAGGCGGTCAGTGCGATCTCACCCGGCCAGTCACTCGTGATCTACGACGGCGAGGTGATGCTCGGCGGCGGCGTCATCGAGCGAGGGATGCGCGACGGGGCGCGGAGAGAACTGCGGGTCTTGGCGGGGTGATCGCAAGCGAGCTCGTGAAAGGCGCTCACCACGACATCAGTTATTCAGAAGCCGATAGGCGATAGCTGATGTGATCCGATGTCGAGTATCGATATCGGATAACCGATGTCGTAGTGTTGCCTCAACGCTCCAGCTTAGGCGCCGTCATGACAGCCACCGTCATATCCGCCGTCACATTCAGCAACGTCTTGAACATATCCGGGATCGTATCCAACGCGATCATGATCCCGATCCCCTCCACCGGCAGCCCGATCGCCGTGTAGAGCGGTGCCTGCAGGAGCATCCCGCCGCTCGGAATGCCTGGTGTGCTGAAGCTCAGCACGACCGACGACGCCGCGACCAGCGCAATCGACGACATGGGCAACGACAGGCCATACAGCTTCGCGATGAAGAGTGCACCGACGACCCAATACAGCGCGCTCGTCAACTTGAACACCGACACTCCGAGCGGCAGCACGAATCCGGTCGCGGTTGGTGGCAGCTTGAGGACATCGGTCGCGCCCTTCACCAGAGCCGGCAGCGCGGCCAGCGAACTCCGCGCGCCGAAACCGACAACCTGCGACGGCAACAGCGATCGCGCGAAGTCGGCCAGCGGTACGCGTCGGGTGACGCCGACCAGGACGTACAGTCCGACCGTTGCAATCAGGTGCAGCGCAATGAGCACGGCGATGTAGAAGCCGATCGCACCAATCGCTGACGCGCCGAGTTTGTGGCCGAGCGCCACGGCGAGCGCGAAGATGCCGAGCCAGCCGAGGGCGAGGATCCAGCGCACCACCACAAGCATCGCGTCGGCCATCGCGCGGAAGAACGCCACCTGTGTTCGTCGGGCCTCCGGCGAGATCTGACCAAGCGCAAAGGCGTACAGGAGCGTGAACAGCACCATTGGCAGCAGGGCGCCATCGGACGCGGCGCGCACGGGATTGAGCGGAATGAGGCTCAGAATCCAGGTGCGCAGCGTCAGAGCATCAGACGGCGGCAGGTCGATCTTCGCCGATTCACGCAGCCGCGTCGTCGCGTCCGGGTCGAGGGTCAGTGACTCGAACAACCACGGCGATACCAGCGCGGAGAACGCCGCACATACGACCAGCAGTGCCAGGAACCAGGCAAAGGCCTTGGCACCGACTGCGCCGGTTTGCCGGGTGTCGTCGGCGCCGGCCACGCCGACAATCAACAATGGCACCACCAACGGAATGACCGTCATGCGCACCGCGTTGATCCACGCTGTTCCGATCGGCTCCAGGATGGCGACAATCCGATCAGCCGTCGCGGCCGGCATGCCGTCCTGCGCGAGCAGCATGCCGAACGCGAGCCCCAACACCAGACCCAAGGACACCTGCACCGCTTGTGAGCGGAACGGAGAGACGCGGCCTCCGCCGGAGACAGACACGCCTCCGGTCATCGGTGCCTTGGGCTGGGACGCGCAGCGTTCATGTGCTGGAAACGGGAACAGGTCGATAGGTGCCGAAGTGCCACTCGTGGCCTTCGGGATCGCGCACGCTGTATTCGCGGGCGCCATAGGAGGTGTCGTACGGCGGCCTGACGGTCGTGGCACCGGCCGCGATGGCCTGCGCATAGTGTGCATCCGGATCAGCGACAAAGCCACAGACAGTGGCGTTTCGCGCCGGCAGGTCGAGCGGGCTGACCCATCCCAGTTCCGGCTTCGCCGAGCCGAGCATGATCAGATCATCGCCCATCGAAAGTTCGGCGTGCGTGATGCCACCGTCGTCATCCGGGACCACCAGCAGCGGGACAAATCCGAAGGCATTCGCCAGGAAGGTGATGGCGGCCTTCGGGTCGCGATAGGACAGGCAGGCGTACAGTTTGGACGGCAGCGCTGGTGTCGGCATGATATGCGGAGAGTAGGAGGTGACGAGCGGTGTGCCGGCCACCACGGCGCAGCACGCCGACAGCTTGCCACCACGACGTGCGTCAGTATTGGACGAATTTTCCCGCCGAGTGCGCGTCGCGATGGGTCATCCAGACCCGGGTGACGTTCGCCCCCCGATCGCTCACGTTGCCGCGGCAGCGGCCTCGGCACCAAACACGTCCCGCTCGCGAAGATACGCACCGGGCGTACACCCCGCGAATTCACTGAAGTCCCGGATCAGGTGGGATTGGTCGAAAAAGCCACTCTCCAGTGCGCGAGCCGACCACACGTCGGCATTGGGGCCGCGTAGCCGCGCCACAAGATGTTCAAAGCGCAGGATGCGAGCCACCACCTTTGGCGGCAACCCGACGTGTTCACGAAATGCGGCAATCATTCGTTTGGGACTCCACCCCGTCTGCTGGCACAGGGCGGCGATGCGAAGATCGCCGTGATGTGCGCACAGCTCACGCCAGGCCCAGACGACCGCAGCCGGCGCACGCACCGCACGCTCTACGCGTGCGACCAGGAATTGATCGACCAGCGCGAATCGTTCCCGCCAGGTCGTCAGGTTCCCAAGGTGCTCGATCAACTGCACGCCCGCGACGCCAAGTGCATCCGTCGCGTCGATCGATGCGCCGGTGACCTCGGCCATCGGGCACTGCAGCACGAGGTGCGCACCAAGCGGCGTGAAGTTCACCTGCAATGCGCACGACACCGACGCGCTGTCGACCGCCACCCACGTGTCGTACAGACCGGCCACAAACGATGAACGCTCGATGCCGCGCGCATTCGCGTCGTGACCGGCGCGACGACGCAACTCCACGAGGTCCGCTCGGGCTCCGGGCTCGCGAACCACCAGGACCCCGTCGAGCAGATCTTCGGTCTCGGTGCGGCCGTGACGGTGGACCGTCTGATCGTCACCTGGCCC